>JAQVOH010000005.1 GCA_028702695.1 Desulfotomaculaceae bacterium | reverse complement strand
GAAATACCAGAATATACTAATCTGACGCTCTTTCCTGAAACGGAAGGAGTGTAGTGGTACGTCTGTTGATAATGCCTTCAAAGCCTTGGTATTAGGGAGTTTCTAAATTTAAAGTTTCAAACTTGAGGTAAAGTCTTCGATGGAACTGCGGTCTTGTTCGCTATATAGATACAATTTGTTATTCCTAACATATCTATAGTTATTATAAGGATGTGTGTGGAAGTCGCCAAGGAAGTCATAATGCGGCCAAAACGAGGTCATAATATCTCTCTTTAGTTCAAGCGCTAAATCATTAGGCTCGCATGAATTAGATTTTCTTACTGCAGATGTATCTATTGACAAAAGTTCTATGCTATATAAGGTTTTCTGGTTTGTTAAAGTACTTTCATGCCCCCAAAGTAAACCAAAGGTTTCCAATTTAGATTTATCTTCATTGTTTTCTTTATGGGTAACGATATATGCCTCAAGTCCATTAAGACACATTTGTATTAGTGCATTTTCAGAAATTCTAATTACATAACCAGATGAATTATATTTCATTTGTTAACGAACCTCTTTATGGACTATTTATGAAATTATCACCTTTTTAACACTAAATAAAATAGATGGGAAATAGGGGATTTGCGGGGCTCCGCCCCTGGGGTGAGGATGAGCTTGGCCGCAGTATTGCTGGACCGGTTAACCCAACGTACTAAATCCTGAATATAATGGTGACAGTTATCGTTTAAACAAGTATAACTTGTTGGCTAGATTGTGTTAAGGGGCAAGCTTACTTGAGGTTGCATTATTATTAATTCACCTTCTAAGCGGAGTGCTTTTCATGCTCTCCATTTTCATTGGAGTTTCGAACTTCAGGGTTAACCAACTGAGAGAAGAGATTTTCAATCTTTTGCGGATGCCTTTTTAAATAAAATTGTGTAAGTTCCTTTAAACGCATTAATAGCTTCAAGTGAAAACCACCGTCCCTATGAAAAATATACGACAAATGATACTTCGTATTCAACAGTTAAATTGGGACAGTGGATAATTATGTGGATAAATTGTGGATTGAACTCTTCCTTTAGTTTTGTTTTGGTTAACTAGGCATGTATTGGGGCAGGTAATGGCGGGGGTGGATTGCCTTGGATAGACTATTAAAGACCCTTTTCCTTGGATAGGGTCTTGTCTATAATATTAAGGCTTACAAGATCCACAAGGAACGTAATTAGCTGCCTGGGCCTCGTCAATGCTATTAAAACATATTTGATTTTCCGGCTTAATCTGCCGGGCATAACGGCAGCTGGGGTAATGATATTTATTCGAGTTGATACTGCCTACATAGACCCCAGGAATAGAGAAAAAGCAAAAAACCCGGCTATTGCCGGGCAGGACCATTCCAAAATGCCCCCTTTTTCTTGCACGCTCTTTTTTTCTTTTTCTCTATTTTTATGGACTCAGTTATTAGAGGTTTGAATGGTGCCCGAGACCGGAATCGAACCGGTACGATGTTGCCATCGCAGGATTTTAAGTCCTGTGCGTCTGCCAGTTCCGCCACTCGGGCATGTGACTTTTACATAGCGCATAAGTATTTTAGCATTTGCCGCTGCCTATGTCAATGACAGCAAATCGCCTTTGTCACTGTTTCGTGGTATGGTCATCCTTATTAACTGGGTCCGCCTCATGGTGTGCTTGATATTTCAAAGAACCGGGTTATCTAAGCTAAAAAAATATGTAGAAAAGGTGGTAAAGAAGGGGGTATCCAAATAACGTAGTATTTATATATCATTAACGTGATAGAAGTAAGGTCTGGAGTTGAGGGGGTTCGTTATGAAAAACTTGGAATTACACAGGGTCCCGGTTGAAAGGCTGAGAAGGACTTGTAAGCCGGAGGAACTTGATTTTTGCACGACTACCGAAGATGTGCCGCCTCTTGACGGCTTTATTGGTCAGGAGCGGGCCGTGCGCGCGATGCAGTTCGGCCTGGCTATGGATGCCCCCTGTTACAATATCTTTGTGGTGGGGCAGCCCGGTACGGGCAAGAGTACTTACGTTCAAGCGGTTGTCGCTCAGGCGGCGTTAAAACGCTCCCAGCCTAGTGACTGGTGTTATATTTACAACTTCACCGAACCTGACCGTCCCCTGGCAGTTTCTCTGCCGGCAGGGGACGGCCGTGGCTTACAAAAAGGCATGGAAGAGTTTGTTTCCGACCTGCGGATAGCCTTACCAAAGGCCTTTGAAGGTGGCGACTATGAACAGCAGAAGGATGCCATAGTACAGTTGGTGAACCAGGAAATGGCTGATTATTTTCAACAGCTTGAAAAGGAGGCCGGAGAAGCGGGCTTTAACCTTAAGCAGACGACTAAGGGGGTTGTGTTTATACCTCTCAAGGACGGAGAGCCGCTGTCCCAGGATGAATATGAGAAACTACCTGCCCAGGAGAGGCGGGATATGGAAGAAGAGGGCCGTAAACTCAAGAAAAGGCTGGAAGGAACCTTTCATACCGGGCGGATGCTGGAGAAACAGGCCAAGGAAAAAATTGACGAACTGGAGAAGCAGATCGCTCTCTTTGCCGCAGAACCACTGCTTGGCAAACTACAGGAAAAGTACAAGGACTTTCCTGCTATCCTCAATCACCTCGAAATAGTCCTGAAGGATGTAACCGGCAACCTGGAACCGTTCAAAGGCACCGAACCACATCCCGCCCAGGAGCTTTCACAGGTCTCTCAGGAGGAAGCCGATCCTTTTAACCGTTACAAAGTGAACCTGTTTGTGAACAACGAACAAAACAGGGGCGCCCCGGTCGTTATTGAGCCCAGTTCAAGCTATTACAATCTTTTCGGCAAAATTGAATACCGGAGCCAGGTACTGGCCATGAGCACGGACTTTACGATGGTCAAGCCGGGCGCTATCCACCGCGCCAACGGTGGTTACCTGATCCTGCAGGCCAAGGACGTGCTGAGTGACCCCTTCATTTGGGATACGTTAAAGAAAGCACTGAAGTACCGCCAGGCAAAGGTTGAAAACATTGGAGAACAGTACCGTCTGGTGCCTACTGCTACCCTCAGGCCTGAGCCTATTGCTCTGAACGTTAAGGTCATCCTGATCGGTAATCCAATGCTATACCACCTTCTGTACAGCGTGGACGAAGATTTTCAAAAGCTGTTCAAGGTCAAGGTTGATTTCGATACGGAAATGCCGCGTACTCCGGAAAATCTCCGCCATTATGCTTCTTTTGTAAGTTCGGTCTGCCGGCGGGAAAACCTTAAACACTTCAGCCGGAGCGGGCTGGCCAGACTGATCGAATACTGCTCGCGCCTGGCCGGAGACCAGAACAAACTCTCCACCCGTTTCAATGAGGTGGTTGAAATAGTCAGCGAGGCCGCGGCCTGGGCCAAGGTGGAAAATTCCGGGTGGGTGGAAGGTTTCCATGTCAACGAGGCTATCAAGGAAAAGATTTACCGCTCCAACAGGATTGAGGAAAAGCTGCAGGAGATGGTGTTGCAGGAAACGATAATGATTGACACGGGTGGCGCTGTAATAGGTCAGATAAACGGCCTTTCCGTAATCGACTCGGGTGATTACACTTTTGGACGTCCCATGCGGATTACTGCCAGGACCTACATGGGGCGCGGTGGTGTGATTAATATTGAGCGGGAAACGAACATGAGCGGGAATATTCACAACAAGGGCGTGCTAATCCTGGGAGGTTACCTGGGCGGCAAGTTTGCCCAGGGCAAGCCGCTAGGGGTTACTGCCCAGATTACCTTTGAGCAGCTATACGATGGGGTGGAGGGGGATAGTGCTTCCAGTGCGGAACTCTACGCTATTTTATCCAGCCTGGCGGACCTTCCCTTGAAGCAGGGTCTGGCCGTAACCGGTTCGGTCAACCAATTTGGCGAAATCCAACCGATAGGCGGAGCTACTGAAAAAATTGAAGGCTTTTATGACCTGTGCCGGGCCAAGGGGCTGTCCGGCGACCAGGGAGTGGTTATCCCGGTGCAAAACCTGGATAACCTGATGCTCAAGGAAGATGTGGTGGAGGCTGTCAAAAATAAGCTATTCCATATCTACGCTGTCAGAAATATCGAAGAAGGTATTGAGCTTTTAAGCGGCCTGCCGGCGGGCCAACCGGGGGAGGATGGCAGCTATCCGGCGGCAGGTACCGTGTTCAACCTTGTCGACCAGAAAATCCACTCATACAACGAAGGGCTGCGCAAGGTGGGGGGCAATACACGGCGCAAAAAACAGCAAGTCAAGTGAATAAAAAAAACCTTAAATGGATCGAATGGGGACTGTCTAAGTGCTTATCGGGATGTGTTTTCAAGTGACTATCCCGTAAACGACCTTGCAGGCTGGCTATGAAAATATGAGTGCAATTGAAATCGCACTCATATCGCTTTATTTTTCATCCTTCGCTGGTGCTGCGTCAGCGGCATGTATGCTGCCTGTTGAAGTCGCGGTCTCATGGGTAGCTTTGTTAACCCCTTCTTTATGCAGCAGTTTGAGCAAGGCTGTGGCTGCCGCATCTTCCGGGTTGTCGTTACAGCTTTCGAAGCGCTCATCTTTATAGTACCACTTGTCGGTTTCCTTATCGTAAGTCAGTGAAAAACCCTTGTTGGAGCGTTTTTTTAACTCATAAAGCAGCATGGTTAGCCTGGGAAGCCAGACCAGGTGACCGACGTTGTGCAGGGAGAGGACGATTTTTTTCTCCTTTTCGTGCTTGGGCATAATCGGTTCAATGATTTCATCTCCGGCATCACCGTAAACAATGGTAAGGTCGCCCACCTTTGGCTCCCAGGGTAAATACTTCGCTAATTCTTTAGCCAGTGCAACACTGATCACCGTTTAGGCCTCCTTTTCCAGATGAACTGATTGGTTGGTTATAAGGGGAGACTATATATATCATAATATGAAAGGTTTGCTTAAACGGAGCACCCAGCAGACATTTTTGCCGGCGGCTGCGGTTTAATCAACGCACGACCAGAACCGGGCAAGGAGCATAGCGGGTGACGGCACTACTGACGCTTCCCATCAGGTAGCCTTTAACGCCGCTGAGACCTCTGCTGCCCATTATTATCAGGTCGTATTTGTCAACCCTTGCCTTTAGACAAATAGCATCTGCCGGGTGGCCGGGAACCATGTCGGTGTCAATCGAGATATTGAATTCGGCTAATTCCTTTCTTGACTGTTCCAGCAGTTCTTTTCCCTGGCTCCTTGACTCCTCATGCACTATGCTGCGAACACGATCCACCGGCAGGACCGGCACCACGTGAAAAAGCGTAACCTCTGAGCCAAGTATAAAAGCTAGTTCCGCTGCCTGGCGGGCAGCCAAAGACGCTTTCTCAGAACCGTCGATGGGGATAAGTATCTTCTTATACATACCCAACACCCCTTTCCTTGATTAGATACTACTTCCTTATACATTTTTAAAATCCTGCAAGTTGTGACTTGGCTGGATTCAAAAACATGGTCAATTACTGTGTGAAGCCGTTATTGCGTATTATTTCCCTTTTTAAACAGAAGACTACATAAGAAATCCTACGGTAGGCTTAAGGGTGTTTGTGAGGGTTTTTCTGAAACTCAATGAGAGGGGGGAGATTATCATCGACTCAGCTGGCTTAGAGTCCGTCCCGGGTTTGCCGTCCGTCGCCACTGACGGGTATTGCTTCACCCAGAAAGCGTGGTTTGGCATGGAGTAGGTGGATTTGGGCGAAGATTTTAAGCCGGGCCGGGATTTCCCGCAGGTTGTAAAATCCGGAGCCAGCGTACAATTGCCTGTCGGCGGACACTCCGATAGCCTCAATGCCTAGAGCCCTGGCGGAGTAAACTGCCCTCGGCAGGTGGTAGGACTGGGTGACCACCACTGCGGAATCCACCAAAAAAACCTGCTTAGCCCGGTACATGCTGTCAAAAGTGGAGAAGCCGGCGTGGTCCATGAAAATATCCTCAGGTGGTACTCCTAATTTTTCCGCGAACCTGCGCATCTGGTTAACCTCGTCGTAGTCTGTTTGGCCGTGGTCACCCGACATGATAATTTTTTGCACACGCTGGTCCTTATAGAGCTCCACTGCAGTTGTTACCCTGTCCGCGAGCATAGGACAGAGCCAGCCGTCTGGCGAAGCATAAGCGCCCAAAACGACAGCCGCCTGAAGGTTGGGGCAACTGCTCTGAGCGACGATATATGCCGTTCCCTTTTTCTGGACAAAGCAGTCGACAGCAAACAGTCCGACAGTTAATCCTGCAGCGATAAGCAGCCACGGGGCAACCTTTTGGTGTCTAAAAGTCATAAAATAAACCCACCTTTTTGTACCTGTACTATATAACCCGGCTAAGCGCTTTATTGTGACATCGCGACAAAACATATTGCCTGATGGCATTATTTGAAATTTCTTCATTGTTTAGAAAAAAACTTGTGCTATGATAATTATGGAATACTGGGCAGGAGGTAATGGGTTTGTATACAAACTGGAGACGTACTCTTGTTATTGTTGCGCTGGCAGCTTTAATTGCTGGAGTGATGTTCACCGGAGGTTGCCAGCTTGTCAGGGATTTATATCCCACAAAGCAGGGAGATAGGGGAGGCGGTCTTGCTACTGCCGAACAGCTGCCGGGGGTGGGGCCTGATGCCATCGCCGATGTAGTGTCTCAAACCAGCCCTGCTGTGGTGAAGATAGCGACTCGGGTAAATACCGAAGGTTCCGGCAATCCCTTAATGGATGACCCGTTTTTCCGCCAGTTTTTCGAGCTTCCCCAAAGGCAACAGGAGCAAGAGGGTCTGGGCTCAGGGTTTATTATGTCAGCGGACGGCTATGTTTTAACCAATGAGCATGTTGTTGACGGGGCCGATGAGATTACCGTCACCGTAACCGGTTTTGACCAGGAGCTGCCGGCCAGGGTTGTCGGCGCTGACTACGATTTGGACCTTGCCCTGCTAAAACTGGATGCAGGTAAGGACTTACCTTTCCTGCCCATGGGCAACTCAGACCAGATCAGGGTCGGCAACTGGGTCATTGCTATTGGTAATCCTTACGGCCTGGATCACACAGTCACGACCGGTGTGATCAGCGCCAAGGGACGACCTATTGCGGTGAATGACCGCCAGTACGAAAACCTGCTCCAGACCGACGCCTCCATCAACCCCGGCAACAGCGGAGGGCCTCTCCTGAACCTGCGGGGTGAAGTGGTGGGGATTAATACTGCCATCAACGCCGAGGCCCAGGGGATCGGTTTTGCCATCCCTACCAGTACCGTAGCAAGAGTGCTGGAGGACCTCAAAAATAACGTCATTGCTGTACGGCCTTGGATAGGTGTGCAGGTTCGTTCCCTGGACGAAGATACCATTCGTTCCCTGGGGCTTGATAAGACTGAAGGAGCGCTGGTAGTAGGCGTTATCAGTGGCAGCCCGGCGGAAAAAGCAGGTTTGCGGCAGGGTGACGTGATTATGGAATTCAACGGGAACAAGATCGGCAACGCAGATGACCTGGTTGCTGTTATTAAAGCCTGTCAGGTCAACGCCGGGGTTAATGCCCTCGTGATTCGCAACAGGCAGCTTCGCACTGTTAACATAACCGTCACAGATAAGCCCAGGAATATCAATTAAAATATTTGTAATAGCTTCAGGAGCGCGTGGATGATTAACTGGAAAAGAATTTACAGGCTTTTAGAGGATGTAACGCCCCTGGCGGCGGATTGCGGCAAAATCTGCGGCTCAGCCTGCTGTTCTGAATGGGAGCAGGGGGTGGGTATGTACCTGCTGCCGGGTGAGGAGATAATGTTCAGCAAAAACGAGGAATGGTTGTGCTGGCAGGAGCACTCTACGGAGGAATACGAGTTTTGCCCGAGTTGGACCGGCAGCGTTAGCTTTGTCAGTTGTAACGGCGCTTGTCCGAGAGACAAAAGACCTTTCGCCTGCCGGACTTTTCCCGTCGTGCCTTACCTAACTCCTGACGGAAAGCTTGAGATGAGGCTTGACCAGGCGGCCTCCCTGCTTTGCCCGCTGGTTAAGGCGGGCGACCTGGGGCTTCTTGAGCGCCGCTTCCTGGCCCGGACCCGGTTGGCCTGGGAGGAGCTTTTGCAGGAGCCGTTAATTAGGGATGATGTGGAGTGGGAGTCACGGCGCCTTGACCGGGAGCAAGGTGAACCGTGGAAAAAATTGTTCTAAAAAACATGATTTGCAACAAAAAAGCCGGGTAGCTCCGGCTTGAATTTTAGCCAACCAATCGGTTAAGCAAACGGAAGAAAAACTTAACGGCTGATATTATGAATGAAAAAAAAGCCAAGAAGTTGGCAAAAAAGGATTGCCTGCGCTGAGCAGCTAATGAGTCGGCCATTCATAAAGACCTCCTTGTTAAAAATGATTATATTATGTAAATGTGCTCCGTTCCTATATTTGCTATAATATGTTACTGTGTATAGTTCAGTTACAATAAAGTCTCATGTTCAAAGGACTTTTCCAGCAACTCGACCGAATGGACCACATCGATTTTATAGCCGTGCCTGGCCAAGCCATGTCGCAGTTGCATGATGCAGGTGGGGCAGGAGGTCGCGACGATCTCCGCCCCGCTTTTTTTAATGGCGGCAATTTTCTTGTCCAGGATGGCCATGCTGGTCTGGTAGTGGTACAGGGCAAAGGTGCCCCCACTGCCGCAGCAGTCCGTAGCGCTGTCCATTTCCCTGAAGTCCCTGCAGGTAAGAAGCAGCAGGTCTCGTGGTGCCTCTGTAATCCCCTGTGCTTTAGAAAGGTGGCAGGGATAGTGATAGGTTACCGGTTTTTGAATTTGTCTAAACCCCGGGCTGTACTTTGTAACCAATTCAAGCAGCAGTTCCGATAGTTCGGTTACCTTAATCCCGGCAAATTCCGGAGTCTCCTTCAAGGCTACGGTGCAGGAAGCGCAGTCACTAACCACGGTCTGCACTTTCAGAAGCCGAAAGACTTCGCTGTTGGCTGAGGCCAGGGCGGAGGCGGCAGCTGCTTCGCCGCTTGCCAGTTGAGGCAGGCCGCAGCATTTTAATTCCGGTGGGATAACCACTTCACAGCCGAGGCGGGAGAGGACTGCTACTGTACTTGCTGCTACACCGGGAAACATGAAATTGGTGGAGCAGCCCAGGAAATAGCCCACCCGCAGCCTGGTTTCTCCAATGGCCGGGTTTATGGCTGGGATGGTCGTATGCGCTGGGCGGCGGGGCAGGCGCCCGGGCAGCGCAAAACCAGGGGGGAGCATACGAAGAGAGAGCCCCAGCCTGTCCAGGCCTAGCGCCTGGATAGTTCGGGTTAGCCTTGCTGCCAGGGCCAGGCGGCGTGGCCTGGCCCAAATTTTCTTGAATACCAGCCTTTTCGTCGGGGAAGGTGTTTTCTCAGCGAGCTCGGCACGGGCAGCGGTCACGATTTGGTGGACGGGAATGGCGGAAGGACATTCTTTTGAACAGGAGCGGCAGAGGAGACACCTGGAGAGTTGGGCCTGAACCTGGGAGGTCGCCTCTAATTCACCGGTTGCCAGCAGGTGGGCCAGGAAAACCTTGCCGCGCGGTGTGGCCGTCTCGTTACGGACGACCTCAAAAACTGGGCAGACCGAGCGGCACTGACCGCAGCGCACGCAGCGCAGGTACTGTTCTTTTAGCCCTTTCAGAGCCTCAGACAAGGTCCTGGCCCCCTTCCGGGGGTAAAAGTTTGCCGGGGTTCATGATGTTTTGTGGGTCCAACACTTTCTTCAGGCGTTTCATGACGTGTACCGCTTCACCATGTTCGTCCAGAGCGTACTGGTTTCTTACGGCGCCCACCCCATGCTCACCGGTAGTAGAGCCGCCCATTTCAATGGCCAAACGGTGGATATCGTCAACCAGGGCATTGGCCCGTTGTATCTCAGTGCTGCTGTCCAGGTTAATTACGGGGGCGGTATGGATATTGCCATCGCCGATGTGGCCGTAGTTTACCACAGCCACATCGTATTTCCGGCTCAACTCCTTAATACTTAGAAGGGTCTCGGTTACCCGGCTTAAGGGGACGCTGATGTCCTCCCCCGCGAAAATCCTGCTGCCGTCCTGACGTAGTCTGGCTGCGGCGACGGCCACAACACTGCGGCCTCGCCAGAGGTCGGCCATTCTGGCCGGGTCGGTGGCCCATTCCACGGAAACAGCACGCCGGCCAACGATTTCAACAATCTGCTGCCCTTCCCAGGCAACCCCCGCCGGGTTGCCGTCAACTTCAAAAATGAGGATAGCCTCGGCAGTGGGGAGGTTAATTTCGGGTTTATACATGTTGATGGCTTGTATGGCCGAGGTGTCAAGGATTTCGATGCCGGAGGGGAGTATGCCGGACTGGTACACGTCAAGGACGGCTGCCGGGGCTTGGTCCAGTTCGTTGAATACTGCCATGGCTATGCCGCGCGCCTTGGGGCGCGGCCATACCCGCAGGCGGAGCCTGGTGATAATACCCAGGATGCCTTCCGACCCCACGAACAGTTTAGTCAGGTTGAGTCCCGAGACGTTTTTCAAAGCCCGGCAGTTGTTGGCGCCGCCGGTCTGGATGACCTGACCGTCCGGCAGGATCACCTCCAGGCCGAGTACGTACTGTTCCGTGGTTCCATATTTAACCGCCCGCAGGCCGCTGGAATTATTGGCGACCATCCCGCCGATGGTGCACATGCGGGTGCTGCCGGGGTCGGGTGGGAAGAACAGGCCGAAGCCTGCCAGGTGTTCGTTAAGCTTATAGTGGACTACCCCTGGCCTGGCAAAAACCTGCATGTTGGCTACGTCAACCTCCTCGATGGTATCCCAGGCGGAGAGATCGACAACAATTCCACCACGCACAGCCAGGCAGCCGCAGGTCTCACCGCTGCCGGCGCCACGTGGAATTACCGGTATGCCCCGGTCTGAGACCATTTTCATTAAGGCGGATACTTCTTTAGTGGATTGGGGCAGTACCACCGCATCCGGCACGAAACTGTGGAACCTAGCCAGGAACGAGCTGTCGTAGCTGTACATCTTGCGCTCAAGTTCAGAGATGAGAACCCGTTCCGGGGGGAAAATCCTCTTAAGTTCTGCGCCAAGGGCCTTATGGTTCAAAACTCTCCACCTCGTTCGTTAAATAAAGAGTTAATAACAATAACACTCACTCCGGATATAACTGCATCCCACGTCTTACGACTAACAATACACCTGTGCCTTGCGACAAACCTTATTGTGAGTAGCTCTGGTTACTTGTAACAGACTGTGACTATCCGGCCCCGTTAGAGGCGGGGGAATCGGCAGGCAGGTAGCGTTGCATCAAATCCTGTCTGGTCATAACAATATATTTGGGTACAAGTTTATCCCGGTAAGCTCCCAGCTTTTTAAAACCGCCCGGGTGGTATAGTCCGAGCAGCCAGCGTTCATACCAGCTGATCAGAGTACGTAAAGGTCCCTGTGGCATGTCATAGGCGGTGAACCCGAGGCGTTCGGTACCGCGGTGGAGCAGGGTGATGGCCAAGAGTACCTTTATCTGGCTGTAACGGTTGTCTTTGTTCAGCAGTTGGGCTACGACAGGGAGTTCGCTGCGAACTTCCCGCAGCGTGATCAGGGCCGCCCGCTCGACTTTGACATTTTCCCCGATGGTTGTAAGCAGGTGATCATTGTTGATATGTAGTTCCAGGTAGGTTTCTCCAGCTTTCAACACGCTGCCGTCCGGCATGAGCCAGTCCTTACCTCTGTAGCGCCTGAGGGCGAACCTGTAAAAAGAACTTTTACCTTCGGTCAGGTCCCGGATACCGCTTAACTTCCGGATAGCCCAGTCGTATATGCCCCACACCCGCCGGAAGCATTTTTTAAAAGTCAGACCGCTATTCCCCTTGATAGTTTCCTCCAGTGGGACAATACGCAAGCCCCGCTGCTGAAGTCCCGCCAGGATCTTGGGAAGCGCCGCTATAACCTGTGCCGGACCGCCTTTGGCTGCACCGGTGGTCTTATCGCAGTCGTGCAAGAGCAGGATGGATCCGTCACGAGCCCGCTTTAATACTTTATGGGTGATGCTTTCCGGCGTGGCCCCTTTGGTCCAGTCCCAGCTCATAAAAGTCCAGAGCACCACTTTTAATCCTTTGAGCTGGTAATAGACTATGGAAAAAAGGTTGAAGAGCCCCCAGGCCGGGCGGCAATACCGTACCTTTTGCCCGGTGAACTCCTCTATCGTACGGTTAGTCTCATTAATATCTCTGGCCGTCGAGACTGGCCCAAAGAACCAGACCGGCTTATGCCAAAAACCATGATTGCCAATCTCATGACCGGCTTTTATGATCTGCCTTAACAGTTCCGGGTTGGCCCTGGCTTTTGTACCGACCACAAAGAAACAGGCTTTTACCTGGTGGTCACTGAGAATTTCCAGTATCTGTGGTGTGTAGAAAGGATCCGGGCCGTCATCGAAGGTGAGGACAACCCTGCCGTCCCCTTTGGGAGCGCGGGAAATGGCGCCGACCCTACCGAAGCGGATTAGAGCAGTTGGCGCAACAGCGTAAGCAAGAAACAGCAGAAATAAAATTTGCACGAAAGACATTTCCAAGGTTCAAACTCCTTTTAGCTCGCCCTGGCAAACAGCTTATCTACAGGGTAGATAAAATAGAAAAAAGACATTGACGCCAGGAGCACTATGGTGAGCGCTATGACAGCCGAAATTCCGAAGGACCTAGCTACAAAGCCGCCCAGGGCCGGACCGATGGCAATGCCCGCGCCCTCAATGGTTGCAAACACGCCCCAACCGGTAGCTTGCCGGTCAGGTGAGATAACCTTGGCCAGCAGGTTGTTCCAGGCGGGCAGGACGATAGCGTATGAAAACCCCAGCAGGGCAGCAAGAAGGTAGACGTTGGCGATCCCTCTGGCCAGCAAAAACAGGGCCAGTGACAAAGCTGTCATAGCGAAGCCTGTACCCAACAAAGTTTTGAGCTTAATCCGGTCGGCCAGGCGGCCCATCGGCAGTAAGGAGATAGCAGCCGCCGCCCCGGCGGACAGGAGAAGAAAGGCGTACTGGTTAGGGGTTAGCCCAATTTCAGTCTGAGCGTAGACGGGCAATAGTGGCAACAACAGCCCTCCGGACAAGGTCTGCAGGAACATACCGGGCAAAAGTATTTTTTTGACGGCCTGGTTCTGCGCCAATTTCACAACTTCTTTGTTAAAGGAAAACCCGGCGCCGCTAACCGTTCTCCCTCCGGTTCTGAGTGTGACTGCGGCAACCAAGATGGCTAAAATCCAAAGGCCGATCAGCAGCCAAAAAGCCAGCCCATAGTCGTTCGCCATGAAAAAGTTTATCACCACCGGACCGCCGCCGCAACCGGCCAGCCACACTGCAAAGACCACCCCCATGCGAGCGGACCGGTCATTTGACTGAACTGGGGCCACACTGCTGACTACAGCCAACCAGACCGGTGATACGGCTAGCCCGAAAAGCGCCGAGCCTGCTATAAGGAGATAAGTCGTTGGGTGCATTTTTATGATCAGCAGGGCGAGCAAGCCCAGCAGGAGTCCCAGGTGGATGATCCACAGGCCACGCCGGTCTAACTCCCAGCCGGCAGTACTTTTAAACAGCGTTTCAAACAGGTAGTGGGCTGATACGGCCAGCCCGGCTGTCGCCACTGATATGCTCAGGTAATTCACCGCATAGAGGGGGAGAAAAGTGAGGAAGAAGGCGCCCCTGGTAAATTCCATTAAAAAAAGGACCATTAGCAGGCCAAGATCTCTTTTAGATGAAAAGATTATTTTTAGTTCATGCAAAGGATTGAGCCACTCCTCGTAAGACCGGAGGTCTATTTGTGCCAGTTATTTAAAGTCATTATACACCATGGAAGGTGTGGTAACAATTAGAACCAAAATGGATTAAAATATTATAAAAATTAGGCATAGATAGAAGATTTCCTGCACATACCCTTTTATACCAATTAAGTTATAATCCTCCTAAGATAAAGAAGTTATGGTATCATGTAAAAATAACTGATATTATGAAAGCGAGATGAGACAAAACATGATATAAACCGGGAGATTATATGAAAAAATGGTTTACTTTTATATTGGCTGCCCTAGTATTTGTTTTCCTGCCCCTATGCTCTTATAATCACGGGAATAGCACGCCCGCAGAGTCTCACCTGAATCAACCTGAGACCGGCCACTCCCACAGTTCTCCCTCCAAGCTCAATAAATTCGTTTTGGCTTATTACGCGGTAGACTATACCGGGGATATGCTTTCGTATGATTCTCTGAACAGTAACTATACCTGGATCGATAGCATTGCAATATTCAACTACTTAATTGACGGAAGAGGCAACCTAATTGGTCAACCATACAGTCAGGCTGTTGGTCTCGCTAAGAGCAGGGACATTAAATCCCTGATGCTGGTACATAACTACGTGGAGGGGTTTAGCTCCGGACTTGCCCACCAAGTTCTCTCAGTTGAAGAGAACCGGAGCAATCTGGAGAACAACATTCTCTCGCTGATTGAGGAGCATGGATTGGACGGAGTGAATATTGATTTGGAAGGTATCCCGATCCAGGACCGGGAGTACTACAGTATTTTCCTGCAGGAATTAAAAGAGAAGTTCAGCCCTTATGGGTTTCTATTATCTGTGTCTATTCCGGCCAGGACCGCTGAAGATATACCAAACAACTGGAGCGGCGCTTATGATTATGTCAGGATTGGAGAGATTGCTGATCTGGTAGCGGTGATGACTTATGATGAGCACTGGTTTGGTGGTGCTCCCGGTCCAATTGCCTCACTGCCATGGGTCGAAAGGGTTCTAAACTACAGTGTAAGCCAAATCCCTAGGGAGAAAATTCTACTTGGCATTCCGGCCTACGGATATGACTGGTCGAGCGATGGTGAGTGCCGGAGTGTGTCCTGGAATAAAGCAGGTGAGTTGGCGTCTGAGAACGGGGGGGCAAACTGGCATGACGAATCTTCTACACCATATATTACTTACTATGATAAATCGGGGGACAAGCATGAGACCTGGTTTGAAAATGAATCCAGCCTGGAACTTAAGCTGGACCTGGCCAACAGCAGTGGTGTCGCCGGGGTTGCAATCTGGAGACTGGGCTTTGAGGATGCCGGCTTTTGGCGTACTCTAACTGCAAAACTATCTTAAAGAAAATTATATTATTAGCCGGGGTGCCTGAGGTGTAAGAGCGACAGAGCCCGGGAGTGAACCAGCGCATCATCCGTAATTTGCTAAACAGATCCTTTGTTGGGGTCTGGTTACAGCCAGCAAGTAAATCTCCTGTTGTTTGCTGCTCACGTTATTCACATCCTGTTCCAGCTTTGTGCATTTAGCCAAATTGTTCGTCCGTCAATTCGCCACGTGCATACCTTTGGCATAGATGTTGGACATGTAACCGCCTCCTCCTCTTTATATTGCAATCGTGGCCTCACTGTTAGAAAAGGGACTTCGTATATTTTGTCCATTTGCGTCAAAAAATAATTATTGCTAATCCTTAGTAGCTCCCTTATAATTAAATGAGAATGGTTCTCTTTATCATCGTTTAATGATAATGATTATCATTATCTAGGGAGGTACAAAACGTGCAACTAGACAAGGCCAGTAGAGGACAGGTTATTAAAATCACTGGAATTCCCAACGACCGAGTCCGGGTTCAGGCAATACGTTTCGGTTTGTCGGAAGGGGCTGTTGTAACCTGCCGGGAGGTTGTTCCCGCTGGGCCTGTAGTGGTAATCCGCAACAAGCAGGAGATAGCCATCGGCCGCAATCTGGCCAAGACCATCTCGGTTGAGCCTTGCTGAATAATATATGCGTTACTTGGCCGAGCATGGGTTACGCCCTGCGCCTTATGACGCTTGAATTTGAGTTAGTTCATTTGTTCATACCTAAGCCTTGAACTTGTAGCTTGTGACAAAATTTTTATAAAGGGTGTGACCCGGTGAACGATGCAATAGAGTCCAGGATTCCGTCAGGTGGGCGGAAAATAGTTCTGGCCGGAAATCCTAACGTCGGTAAATCTGCTTTCTTCAATGCCCTCACTGGATTATATACGGATGTTGCAAATTACCCCGGGACCACTCTCGACATAGCCTGTGGCCGTTATAACGGTGATGTCGTGATTGATACGCCCGGGGTTTATGGTGTTTCTAGCTACAGTAAAGAAGAAGAAATCACCCGTGACATTATACTTGCGGCGGATATAGTGGTAAATATAGTCGATACGGTCCACCTGGAGCGGGATTTGTTCCTTACAATGCAGATAATTGATATGGGCGTACCGATCATAGTAGCCCTTAATATGGCCGATGAGGCAGAGCGTGAGGGTATGAGGATTAACCATATTCTCCTGGAAGAACTCTTGGGTATCCCCGTTGTTCGCACAGTGGCTGTCCACCATACAGGTATTGACGAACTTAAGGAAAAAATCTACCAGGCCAGGCCAGGGCTGGTGGACAGTTCCCTATTGGAAAAAATAAGCCGGGTTAGTACCACTTGCAACAGGGGCGAGGCTCTGCTAATTTTGGAAGGGGATCCCGCGGTCAGCGAGCGCTGCGGGGCTACTCCAGGTACTGAGTTGGAGTCGATTTACCGGGCCCGCAGGGAAAGGGCAAATCAGGTTGCTTCCATGATAGTTCAGGAAACCGGTAAAAATCAAGGACTTGCCGACAAGCTGGGGCGCTGGATGTTGCTTCCCGTTACAGGCTTTCCGCTTTTGATGCTGACCCTCTGGGGTGTATACGAACTGGTCGGTGTTTTTTTTGCCCAGACTATAGTTGATTTTACTGAACAAATCATGATGGTATACTATGAACCCGTTATTCAATCGTTAGTGGGCAGCCTGCTGGGGCCCGAGTCGGTGCTGACAACTATTTTGGCAGGCCAGTACGGTGTACTTACCCTGACGGTAACTTACCTGATCGGTCTCCTTTTGCCGCTGGTGCTGGGTATTTTCCTGGTCATGGCCATTCTCGAGGACTCAGGCTACCTCCCTAGGATCGCCACCCTGGTTGATCGGGCACTGGGTGCTCTGGGTTTGAATGGACAGGCTGTCATTCCCCTGATCCTGGGCTTCGGCTGCGTTACGATGGCCTGCATCAGCACCAGGCTGTTGCCCTCGGACAGGGAGCGACGTATTGCTATCTTTTTACTGGCCTTTGGTGTTCCCTGCTCCGCCCAGATGGCCATTATTATGGCTGTGTTTGCCGGGCTAGGTCCAATTTACCTGCTGCTTTATATCCTGATTTTATTCAGCATCCTGACTACCACCGGAACGCTGCTGGGGCGCTATCTGCCGGGCGCAACCTACCCACTCCTGATTGAATTGCCACCGCTGCGTTTGCCTCAGCCAAAGTATTTTATCAAGAAGGCCTGGACTAGAACATATAATTTTATTAAAGAGGCCTTACCGCTTTTTGCGGGAGGCGCACTATTCTTAAGTATCCTGGAGGTTGCGGGGCTTTTGCAGGGTTTGCGCACGCTGCTGGCGCCGCTTACCGTAAACTGGCTGCACCTGCCTCCGGAAATCGCCGACGTTTTCATCATGGGCGCTATCCGTAAGGAATTTGGCGCAGCCACCATTATGAATCTGCACATGCTCCCCATCCAGGATTTCGTGGTTATGCTCACCCTGACCCTGACCGTACCCTGCATTGCCTCAACTATAGTCATATTAAAAGAGCGGGGTTGGCGCGAGGGGCTCCTTATGTGGTGTGTCATTTATGCCCTGGCTTTTTTTATCGGGGGAGTGACGGTCCGCTTGCTGGAGGCCTTCAGTAAATCTGGAGCTCTGAACGCCCCCTGGTTGTTCATTTTTATAATTTGCGCGATGGGTGCTGTACTGGGTCTGGCCAGGTTCCGGCCGCGCAAGGAAGAGTGAACTTCTTTTACTTATACATTGTGAACATAATAACCATTATGATATAATAGATCTTGGTTTTCTATGCCACTGATTTTGTTTTATTTGGCAATATTTTACTCCAGGTGATGCAATGCAGACTAAGACAGGCCTATGCACCATACTGGCCGTTATTATTATGCTATTATTCCAGAGTCCCCAGCCTGCTACTGCCGTTCCGGAGGTTACCGGTGAAGCGGCAGCGCTTATTGACAGCAGAAATGGGCAATTTCTATATGAGAAAAACCAGTCCCTGCGGTTGTACCCGGCCAGCACCACTAAGATCCTCACTGCTGTTATTGCTCTTGAAAACAGCAAGCTTGATGACAGGGTAACGATAACGGCCGGAGCCTGCAACGTTGAGGGGTCAGCCGTTGGCCTCCTGGAAGGGGAGAAGCTGTCACTGGAAGACCTGCTCTACGCCATGATGCTGAATTCCGGCAATGATACGGCTGTTGCCATTGCCGTTCATGTAGCAGGTTCGGTGGAGGGGTTTACTGAGCTCATGAATGAAAAAGCTGCCGAGTTGGGGGCGGTAAATTCTCACTTTAATAACCCCAACGGACTGCCGGACTCAAATCACTACAGCACTGCCCACGATATGGCTTTGATTTCCTACTACGCCATGCAGAACCCTGAATTCAGGAAAATAGTGGCCACGAAAATTACGACTATCGACCGGGATGACCCCATGGCCCAAACCTATCTCGAAAACCATAACAGGCTCCTGTGGAATTACGAAGGGGCTATCGGGGTTAAAAACGGATATACGGAAGCAGCCAGGCAATGCCTGATTTCAGCTGCGAACCGCAGCGGCAGGGAATTGATGGCGGTGGTTCTGAAGACCGAAGGCGACAACATCTGGACCGATTCCAAAGCTCTCCTTGATTATGGTTTTAACGATTTTAACAACGTTTGCCTGACTGAAGCTAGCAAGTTTGTTGGGGAAGTTTCCGTCCGCTACGGTGTGGACGAGGCTGTACCTGTCCAAACAGGCTCCTCTCTGAATTACAACTTTACGAAGGATAAAACGGACGATTTCAGACCGGAGGTCAAGCTGGCAGCCAATATCAATGCGCCGGTAAAAGCTGGGACAAAGTTGGGCGAGTTGGTATTCTTTGCAGGTGACCTAGAGTTGGGCCGGGTCGACCTGATCGCCCAAAAACAGGTTGAGCGAAAAACACTTGCCCAGGTTTGGCCTTGGCTTATAGCGGTCCCAGCCCTGATTATTTTGCTGGTGCTAGTTAGACTGCATAACATTGCTCGTCGCAGGCGCTGGAAGAAATACAGGCAGAAGTATTACCTGCCGCAAAACGACCAGTAGCCTTTCTATTGTACAACCTTATAATATAATTATTCTCCAAGCCTATAAGGTTTATTGCGGGCTTTATTACATTGCTTTATGTGAGTCGTAAGATCCTATAATTGACACTTTCTCCAACTTTCATTATACTAACAAAAAGGGCAGTTCTGGTGGTGTAGTCATGAAAAACTTAATATCCGATGTTGGTGATAAGCTGAGACAAAAGGACTACAAACTTACATCCCGGCGGGAGTTGGTTTTGAGGGTACTTCTGGAAAACGAGGACAAGCATTTAAGCGCCGAGGAAGTCTACAACCTGGTCAAGTCAAAGGCTCCTGATACGGGCTTGGCCACGGTTTACCGGACCCTGGAGTTGTTTCATGAATTGGACATTATCCACGCCATTGATTTCGGCGACGGGCGCAAGCGCTACGAGTTGGGAGTAGGTTTGGGGCAAAGCCACCAGCACCATCATCTCATCTGTACCAAGTGCGGCAGTATCATCGAGGTTAATGAAGACCTATTGGATGAACTGGAGAGTCGCGTCAGCCAGCAGCATGAATTTAAGATTACGAACCACCAGCTTAAAATCTTTGGTATCTGCAAGAATTGTTCAGGCCTAAAATAAGTCTTGAGCTTTTTTATAGTTCATTACCGGGAATTTCAACCATGCTATAATCATAGTATGGATTTTTATTTTTAGGGCGAGTTCGAAAAGGCTTGACTTGCGGGCTTGGGGTTATCCGGAGAAGCGTTAAGTTGTTGTGATCTGTGAATTGTTCGCATGGCGGTATTGGTCTCTACACTTGTCTAATCATATTTGCGGGGAAAAGTTGTTATTTCAGGCAGGAGCTGTTAAATTGAAACGTGTGGTGAGTGTCAGCCTGGGCTCAGCCGGGCGTGACCATGAGGTTGAAAATGAAGTTTCTGGTTGCAGGCTGCTAATTCAGCGTTTCGGTACAGGTGGGAACCTGGCCAGGGCGGCGGAGCTCCTCAGGAACCTGGACGGCAAGGTTGACGCGCTTGGTCTGGGGGGGGTAAACCTCTACCTGCGGGCGGGAGCCAGGCGCTACCAACTCAGGGATGGGGCGCGCCTGGCTGCCCAGGTCCGCCGTACTCCGCTCGTGGACGGCAGCGGTATAAAGGATACTGTGGAAAAGGAACTGGTTCGGTTTATCAAGAAACAGGCCGGCTGGCCGCGTCAGGGGCAGGTTGTTTTAATAGTTTCTGCGCTTGACCGCTGGGCTCTGGCGGAATCCCTGCAGGAGGCCGGCTGTCGACTGGTGATCGGGGACGCGCTGTTTGCCTTGGGGCTGCCTGTACCCTTTCACTCCTTAAAAACATTCAGTGCAGCCGCACAGGCGCTCTTGCCCCTGCTGTGCCAACTTCCCATAGGTTTCCTTTATCCTCTGGGTAAAAGGCAGGAGACCTCGAGGCCCCGATTTGAACGGTTCTACCAAAAGGCCGACATTATTGCAGGTGACTTCCATTTTCTACGCTACCACTTGCCTGACGACCTCTGTGGGAAGAGCATTATTACCAGTACCGTGACAGAGGAGGATGTTATTGAACTGAAAAGAAGGGGTGCTGAGTGGCTGGTTACACCTGCACCTTCTTTTGCAGGCCGTTCTTATGGTTCAAACGTACTTGAAGCCATCTGTGTCACTCTTCTTGGCGGGGGTGCCCCGCCAAATCCCTCGTTGTACCCCGGCCTCCTAAGAGAGATAGGCTGGGGGCCACGCTTGGAGAGACTAAACTGATTTGGGACGTGATTAACCTGAATTCCTTTGGGGTCAGTGTTTAAGATGGATTTAAAAATTATAGGCAATTACTAAGGCATTAAGCACCGTCCCCTATGCGTCCTTGTTTCACATGACGGGTGGCTGTCTGCAGATGCGGTTGGTATGATGTGCTTGTTGCACAAATGGAGAATTGCAAAGAGAGCGGAGGATAACCGAAGCACTCTACCCCAGAGGCTTTTCGAGAACCGTTAACAATGACCTTTATCTTTGAGACCCAATACGCTCCAGGAAAGGACTTCGGTAAAAGTGATACCTGTTGATTACCACCTGCACACCAGCCTGTGCGGTCACGCCTCCGGTGGGATTGAAGATTACCTGAACCAGGCTGTTAGTAAAGGTATAAGGGAAGTAGGATTTTCTGACCATTTCCCACTTTATTTCCTGGCGCCAGGGGAAACTATCCCTGATTATGCTATGGCCGAAAACCAGCTCCCGCTATATGTGGAGCTGGTGCAGCAGAGTGCCAGGGTGTCCCCTCTTAGGGTGAAACTGGGAATTGAGGTGGATTATGTCCCTGGGTTTGAGAAAAAACTGGCTTTCGAACTTGCCGCCTACCCTTTTGATTATGTTACCGGCTCGGTGCACTTTATTGACGGGTGGGGGTTTGACAACCCTGCTGAAATAGGGGAGTACAGCAAAAGGGAGCTGAGACTGGTCTACGAGCAGTATTTTAAACTTGTTCAGCAGGCAGCCATGACCGGTCTTTTTGACGTCATGGCCCACCCTGACCTGGTCAAAAAATTTGGTTTTCGCCCGGAGTGTGACCTGACCCCTCTATATGAAGAAACGGCGCGGGTTTTTAAGAAGGCTGGGGTCTGCTTGGAGGTAAATTCGGCTGGACTCAGGTACCCGGCTAGGGAAATATACCCGGCTCCTACTCTGCTTGCAATATTTTACCAACACGCTATACCCATAACGCTGGGATCGGACGCCCATAATCCTGAACAGGTCGGCGCGGGTCTGGATGAAGCGCTGCGGTTGGTAAGGTCAGCCGGGTACAAGGAAATTACCTTGTTTAACCGCAGGAATAGGAGTTTTGTCAGAATATAACTAGCTTTACAAAGAGCAGGGCCGCCCAGGTGCGGCCTTTTCTGTTGTCCGGGGTTATGAAAATTTTATAAAAGATATATAAACAAGAAGGATATCATGTTTATATATAGAATAAGTGGGTTAAAGTGGTGACAAGTGGTGTAAATTGAAGCCTACTGGAGTGGCCTGCCATGTTCATGGGTGAATACCAGCATGCTATAGATAGCAAGGGAAGACTCTTTATCCCAGCCCGCTTCCGGCAAGGCCTGGGAGACCATTTTGTGTTGACAAAAGGTCTCGATGGATGTCTTTTTGCTTACCCACAGACTGAATGGGATGCGGTTGAGCAAAAACTGAAGTGCTTGCCCTTTACAAAGGGTGATGCCCGGGCCTTTGTTCGGTTTTTTTTCTCAGGAGCCGCGGAATGTGAAGTTGATAAACAGGGAAGAATATTAATCCCGGGTAACTTACGTGATTACGCTCACCTGGAAAAGGACGTGGTGGTAATCGGCGTTTCCTCGCGGGTGGAAATCTGGGCTAGGGACCAATGGGATAGTTACAGTCGCCAGGCTGCCTCTTCCTACGAGGAGATTGCCGAAAATATTGTGGATTTAAACCTTGATATTTGACCAGTTTAGTTTATATTTAAACTAGGTGAAATATTGGTAGGTAAGTGCCTAAAAGGAGAATTTATGAATTTCTGTCACCTGCCAGTTTTGGCCGCTGAAGTTGTCCAGGGGCTTAAACTAAAATCCGGTGGTGTTTATGTGGATTGCACCCTGGGTGGGGGCGGACACAGTGAACTGATTCTTAAAGGGACCGGACCGGACGGCTGCCTGGTGGCTTTAGATCAGGACCCGGAGGCGCTTGTCGCTGCGGAGAAAAGGCTGACTCCCTATAAGCCAAGGGTGATTTTTGTCAGATCCAACTTCAGCCGGTTGGCTGAAGTGTTGGACGACCTGGGCATCTCTGCCCTTGACGGAGTTTTATTTGATCTTGGAACATCCTCTTACCAGCTCGACAATCCGGCCAGGGGATTCAGTTACCAGCATGATGCCCCGCTGGATATGAGAATGGATCC
The DNA here is from genome assembly GCA_028702695.1 of Desulfotomaculaceae bacterium. Lineage (GTDB taxonomy): Bacteria > Bacillota > Desulfotomaculia > Desulfotomaculales > Pelotomaculaceae > Pelotomaculum_C. Next base: position 42,230 of record JAQVOH010000005.1, on the reverse strand, counting down.
TCAGCGTGAAATCACGGCCAGGATGCTGGTTAACCATATGACAGTGGCGGAATTGACTGAAGTTATCAGAAAATACGGGGAAGAACGCTGGGCCTCCAGGATTGCGGAATTTATCTGTGAGGAGAGAAAGCATCGCCCCATCGAAACAACCGGAGCGCTGGTTGAAGTCATTAAAAAAGCGATACCCGCCGGGGCCAGGCGGGAAGGCCCGCACCCGGCTAAACGTACTTTTCAGGCCTTGCGCATTGCCGTAAATGGTGAGCTGGAGATTTTAAAGGCCTCCGTCAAATCAGCTGTGCTGGCGTTGAAACCCGGTGGCCGGGTCTGTGTAATTACCTTCCACTCTTTGGAGGACCGGATTATCAAGGACCTGTTTCGAGAACTGGCCTCGCCCTGCACCTGTCCGAGGGATTTTCCGGTGTGTGTTTGTGGGGGTAAAAAGGTACTGCAGATTGTTACAGCCAGGCCGGTGCCCCCATCTGAAGAGGAATTGGCGGTAAACCCGAGGGCTAGAAGCGCTAAACTTAGAATAGGTGAAAAAGTTTAAGAGATGAATCATTATTGGACGATCATGGGATAATCTGCCTTGGCTGAAGTTCTATTTACTCCGGAGGTTGAATAATATTGATCGTAGCTCAGGAAAAGACAGGCTTCTACGGGTTGTCAGCGGACCGGCCCAGACAGAAGAAAAATCTCAGGCTCAAGCACTCGTCAAGGGGACCCAAAATTGTGCTGATTGGAATGGTCTTATTGGGTTTTGCCCTTGGTATAATGATCATATATTTTCAAGCCAGAGTATTCAAGCTGGGGTACCAGATCAGTGGTTTGCAACAAGAGCTGGCCGTCTTAAGGGTGGAAAACCATGATCTGGATGATAGAGTCCAACAACTAGCTTCGCTCGATCGGGTTGAGACGCTGGCAGTCAATAAACTGGGAATGGTCAAGCCGGACAGCAGCAATGTCCTTATGCTGGCTGTTGACAACAAGACGCAGCCGCTGCCCGATGCCGGTTTGAAAGATGGAACTGCCGTCAGCCCCCTTACCGGTGATAGCGGGAGCCTTCTGGTCAGAGCATTCAACGAGCTTGTTAACCGATTGGAAAACAAGACCTGGCCAGGTCGTAACATCGGGGCAGGCTCCAAGGGGGTAACATATGCAGACAACGAATCTGTTAATCCGAAAAAGAATAACTGGACTCTTTCTGATTGCAGGAGGAATCTTTCTAATTTTAATAGTACGACTGGGTTGGCTGCAGCTTGTTGAAGGAGACCAGCTCAGGCAGGAAGCGCTCGAGGTTCGTATGCGGGATGTTCCTGTGGAAGCCAAGCGGGGGACCATATTTGATCGCAACGGGCAGGAACTGGTAACCAGTGTCAGCGTTGATTCTGCGTATGCCTTTCCTCCCCAGATTGAGGACAAACGGGGTACGGCGGACAAGATTGCCTTGGCTCTTGGTATGGATAAGGAGGATGTTTACAAAAAGCTCACTCAAAACGTGGGCTTTGTCTGGCTCAAAAGGCGAATTGACTACCAGTCGTCCCAAAACTTAAAGTCCTTAAACATTAGCGGGGTTGAACTGGTGGAAGAAAACCAGCGCTTTTACCGCCAGGAGAACCTGGCTGCCCATATTCTGGGTTTTGCGGGTGACGACAACCAGGGCCTGACCGGGCTGGAAAGCGTCTACGACAATGAGCTAAAGGGGACCCCGGGACGCATTGTAATTGAAAAAGATGCCGTGGGAAATAACATTCCCCAAGCTCTCCACCAGTTCATACCACCTGTACCTGGCCATAACCTGGTACTTACCATCGACCAAACTGTCCAGTTTTTTGTAGAAAGAGAACTGGACAAGATCGTTGAAGCGTATAATCCGAAGCTGGCGGTCATCATCGTGATGAACCCGAAAACAGGCGAAATAATGGCTATGGGCAACCGGCCGACTTTTACTCCCGGAGACTGGCGGGAATATCCCCAGAATGTTTGGGATCACAACCCCAGCATCTGGTATAATTATGAACCAGGCTCCACTTTCAAAATTATAACAGCTGCAGCAGCACTGGAAGAGGGGGCAGTGAGGCCTTCCGACACCTTCTATGATCCCGGCTATATCAAGGTGGCTGACCGCACGATCCATTGCTGGTATGATGGGGGGCATGGTTCCCAGACCTTTGAAGAAGTCGTTCAAAACTCATGTAACCCGGGTTTTATAACAGTAGGCTTAAACCTGGGCAAGGAAAAATTTTATAAGTATATTAACGCCTTTGGGCTCGGCGATAAAACCTCGATCAGCCTGCCTGGCGAGGAACTTGGCATTCAGATTCCGGAGAAGGAAGCCACCGATCTGAACATAGCCACCATGTCCATTGGCCAGTCCATTGCCGTGACGCCTATACAATTGATCACCGCCGCGTCGGCCGTTGCCAACGGAGGTCAGTTGTTGAAACCGTCCCTGGTAAAAGCAATCACCGATTCGGCAGGAAAAACTATCAAGGAATATAACCCTGAACCGGTGCGACAAGTGATCTCCAAGAATACTGCCCAGACCCTGATGGGCCTTCTGACCAATGTGGTTGTTAAGGGTTCCGGCCGTAGCGCCTTTGTAGACGGGTACGGGGCTGCGGGGAAAACCGGTACGGCTCAGGTGGTTGAGGCGGGTGGCTACGCTGATGGCAAATACGTGGCTTCCTTTATGGGTTTTGCTCCCGCCGACGATCCTCAACTGGCCTGTCTAGTGATGGTTGCCGAGCCCAAAGGAGCAATGTATTTCGGAAGTCAGGTTGCTGCTCCTGTTTTCAAAGCCATTGCTTCAGACACCTTGCGGTATATGAAGGTACCTGAGAGGCCGGCCCTGGAGAAGCCGAAATCTCCCTTTATTTTTGAAACGCCTACACTTAATACTACTGTGCCCAGCGTGGTTAATTACCCGGTGGAAGATGCCAAAAAGGTGCTGACTAACAGCGGGTTGACCGTACAGGTGCAGGGTGAGGGGAATATTGTTTACAAACAGGTGCCAAACGGGGGCGCCGAGGTGCTCAGCGGAACCACAGTAATTCTCAACCTGAACCCACCTGAAGCTGTTCCGGCAGACCAGGTAACCGTACCGGATCTGAAAGGATTGACCATCAAAGAGACCGGCGGCATCCTGGAAAAACTCGGCCTGCACCTGAATCCGACCGGCAGTGGTATTGCTGTAGGGCAAAAGGAGGTACCTGGCGTCAGGGTGCCCAAAGGGACAACTATTACAGTGGATTTTCAACCCCGGAAATTATACGATTAACAGAATCTAATAGGCGGTTTTATGGCACCAAGAGGTTGGCCTGGTTTCGATCAAGAAACAGGCCATCCTCTTCAACTATAAACAGTGAGATGTTTCTATTGGAATATTTTAACTTTAGATGGAAATAATAGTATATAGTATGATGCTAATGGCTATATACATAAGCGTTAGGAGGCGCCAACGTGCTTTTTCAGGAATTGCTTAAATCGGTCGAGGTGCATGCCAAAGACGGTCCGCAGGGTACTGTGCTTACTGGAATAACCCATGATTCCCGTAAGGTCAGGCCGGGTTTTTTGTTTATCGCGGTCCAGGGCTTTAAGCACGATGGCAACGAATATATTCACCAGGCAGTGGAAAAGGGTGCGGTTGCGGTGGTGGCAGAGAAAGTGGCTTCCATCCCATCAACTGTAGCTTGGGCGCTTGTTGCAGACAGCAGGCAGGCGCTGGCGTTAATGTCAGCTAGCTTTTACGGCAACCCCACCACTAATATGAGAATGCTTGGTGTAACTGGGACAAATGGCAAAACCACTACGACCAATCTGATTGCCGCCGTGCTTGACGAAGCAGGTCATAAAACCGGTCTGATCGGTACAATTCACAATCGCATTGGCGCAAGAAAACTGTTGGTAAGTCATACAACTCCAGAGTCTGCGGACCTCCAGGAGCTCTTGCACGAGATGGTGACGGAAAGGGTTAGTGACTGTGTGATGGAAGTATCCTCCCATGCTCTCGCCCTGCACCGTGTGGATGGTTGTGAATTTGATATGGCCGTCTTTACCAACCTGACCCAGGATCACCTTGACTTTCATCATGATATGCAAAGTTACCTGGAAGCAAAACAGGTCCTGTTTCGCAAACTGGCTGAGCCCGGAGCCAAAAGAGGTAAATGTGCGGTGGTTAATACCGACGACGCTTACGCCGGGTCCATCATAGAGGCAGCATCGGGTGTGGAGGTTCATACTTACGGGATTAAAAATTTCGCAGATGTGCGGGCGGAGGATGTAAGTGTGGGCGCCAGGGGGGTCAGCTTTACCGTCATTGGAAAATGGGGCCGCTGGCCACTAGATTTAAGAATAACAGGGCTTTTTAACGTGTACAACACCCTGGCGGCATTTACCGCCTGTGCGGCAATGGGTATACCTGTGGAGGTCATCAAGAAGGCACTGGAAGGTATGCAGGGTGTCCCCGGCCGTTTTGAACTAGTTGATGCGGGTCAGGATTTTGCAGTTATTGTAGACTATGCCCACACGCCGGATGGTTTGGATAATGTCTTAAAGACCGCGCGCGAAATCACGGAAGGCAAGCTGATTACGGTCTTTGGCTGCGGCGGTGACCGTGACCGGACCAAGCGCCCCCTCATGAGTGGGATAGCGGCCGGTTATAGTGATTACATACTGGTTACTTCAGACAACCCGCGTACGGAAGCGCCGCTGGACATTATTAGAGATATCGAAAAAGGACTGGAGCCCGTGGCACAGAAAGGCAGCTATACCGTCGAGCCGGACAGGCGCCGTGCCATCCGTCTGGCGGTCGCAATGGCGCGAAAGGGTGACGTGGTAGTCATAGCCGGTAAAGGCCACGAGAACTACCAGATCATAGGGACGCAAAAGTACCCTTTTGATGACCGTAGTGAGGCATTAGTTGCTCTGAAAGAGCTGCAAGCTTAAACCGGGAGGTAACCTGTTTGATCTCAATTTCCACTAGAGAAATAGCGTCAGTTGTACGGGGCAGGGTGTTGCAGGGAGACCCCGCAGCTGTTTTTAGTTCGATAGCTACTGATACCCGTAAGATGAAGGTAAACGCCCTGTTTTTTGCTCTGGTTGGGGAGCAGTATGATGCTCATAGCTTCCTGCCCCAGGCCGTTGCGGCCGGAGCCGGAGGGTTGGTAGTAAGTCGCCTGGAAAATCTGCCCACCGGCGTGCCAGTGATTATGGTGGAAAATACCCTGGCTGCTCTGCAGTCCCTGGCCGCTTATAACAGGCAGCGGTCCGGGGCAGTGCTCGTGGGGGTTACCGGGAGTACCGGCAAGACTACCACCAAGGACATGATTGCCTCGGTTCTGCGGGTTCACCTGCACACGCTCAAAAGCGAGGGTAACTTCAATAATGAAATCGGGCTTCCGCTGACACTGCTGGAACTTGACGAAAGCCATGAGGCGGCGGCGGTGGAGATGGGCATGCGTGGACCAGGAGAAATCCAATCCCTCTGTGAAATCGCGAGGCCAAAGGGAGCGGTAATCACCAACATCAATGAAACCCACCTGGAACTGTTGGGGACGGTGAGCAATATAGCTGAGGCTAAAGGTGAAATCCTTGAACATATCCCCTCAGGCGGGTTTGCCATCCTGAACGCCGAAAGTCCGTTTATCCGAAGGGAAGCGAGGCGGTGCCGGGGCAAGGTGATTTATTACGGGATTGAGCAACCTGCTGAGATCAGAGGCGAAAATATCCTGGCCGAAGGCATGGGCAGCCGGTTTAACGTTGATATAGACGGACAGACCCATGCATTTTACCTGCCGGTTCCTGGCCGGCATAACGTGATGAACGCATTGGCGGCTATTGGTGTAGGGCTGGAAATGGGTCTTACCGTGGAGGAGATTACCAGTGGTTTGGCTACGGTAGCCCTCACCGGGATGCGGCTGGAGGTCATTGAAGGCGGCAGCCTCAAGATAATCAATGACGCCTACAATGCCAGTCCGGCTTCGACCAGGGCGGCCCTGGGTGTTTTAAAGGATTTGGCTGGCGGACGCCGCTCGATAGCCGTGCTGGGAACCATGCTGGAACTTGGCGCAAGGGCCCAGGGAGGTCATCGTGAGGTGGGAAAAACTGCCGCCACGCTGGGTCTGGACTATCTTATAACAGTTGGAGAGCTTGCCGGCCATATTGTAGAGGGTGCGGTCGACGCTGGTTTCTCGCCAGAAAAGGTTTTCCGGTGCGCGGAACACGATAGCGCGGTGAAAATACTGGAAGGGCTGTTGCAGGAAGGGGATGTGGTTCTGGTCAAGGGCTCCAGGAGCATGAAAATGGAAAGGTTTATCCAGTACCTTTTGAAGCGCTCCCAGCTTCTGTCCAGAACAGGAGATCCAACTATAACTGACAATTGAGTATGGAGGCATCAATGGAACTTTTAGGGAAGGCATTCACCATCGCCCTGGTTGTTACACTGGCAATGGGCTTAGCATTGATCCCCTGGCTCAAAAGGCTGAAGTTTGGCCAGAACATCCGCTCGGACGGTCCTTCCAGGCACTTGCAAAAAGCAGGTACGCCGACCATGGGCGGGATTATCTTTCTGGTAGGAATATTTGTCGCGGTCCTTATCGTGGCGCCGGAGCAAGTCAATGCTCTGGTTGTGTTGGCTATAACCTTAGGCTATGGTCTAATCGGTTTTCTTGATGATTATATTAAGATCGTACTGAAGAGATCACTGGGATTAAGAGCAAGGGAAAAGCTTTTAGGACAAATAATTCTGGCAGGGCTTCTGGCTTACGGGGTTGTCTTCTGGGCAGGCCGAGGTACCTCCCTGGTATTGCCGTTTTCAGGTTATTTCACGGCCGGAGGTATCCATTGGGAATTGGGCTGGTGGCTCTTTCTGGCCTTCACCCTGCTGGTTGTGGTCGGAACGGCTAATGCCGTCAACTTCACTGACGGGCTGGACGGGCTGGCGGCAGGTGTAAGCCTAATAGTCGCTATTGCTATGATGTTGATTGCCCTTAAGGTTGAGCAATACGGGGTGGCGGCAGTTATGGCATCGATGTCCGGCGGCTGCCTGGGCTTTTTATTCTATAACCGGCACCCAGCCAGGGTATTCATGGGTGACACCGGTTCCCTCGCTATAGGTGGCGGGCTGGGCGCTGCAGCGGTAATAACCAGGAGCGAGCTTTTCTTTATGATTATAGGCGGGATTTTTGTGGTAGAAGTACTTTCAGTGATAATCCAGGTTATTTCCTTCCAGACCACGGGGCACAGGGTTTTCCGAATGAGCCCGCTGCACCACCATTTTGAACTCGGTGGCTGGGGGGAAAACAGGGTGGTGCTGACTTTCTGGGTTATAACACTGCTTCTGTGTGTAATCGGATTAGCTGGTTTCTACAGGCTGGGCTCGCCCTAATAGCTCATAACGATGTAGGTTTCATTCAAATGCTTTATAAGGCAGCAATAAATTCAGTATGTATCATATAATCTGAAAGGCGGAAGTCAAATGGAACTTAAGGATAAACGGGTTTTGGTGGTTGGCGCCGGAAAGAGCGGCCTGGCCGTGGCCCGGTTCCTTACAGGTAAAGGCGCTGCAGTGGTGTTAGCCGATGCCTCTACCCCAACTTACCCCGGGGGGGAACTTGACCGGTTGGTTTCAGCTGGGGTAAAGCTATCTCTGGGAGGATATCCTGAAGTTAAACGAGGCAGCTTCGACCTGGTGGTGATGAGTCCCGGCATACCACTGACGATAGAGCCTGTCCGGTTGGCGCTAAAGTATGGCATTGAGTTGACCGGTGAACTGGAACTGGCCTACCGTTTCAGCAATGCGCCGCTGGTGGCAATTACAGGCACAAACGGTAAAACGACCACCACGACCTTGCTCGGTGAAATCTTTAAAAATGCAGGCAAAAATACACTGGTCGGGGGTAATATCGGTACACCCCTGGTTACGGAAGTGGAGCGTTACGGTCCAGGGGATATGATCATGGCTGAAGTATCAAGCTTCCAGTTGGAAACTACAAATACTTTTAAGCCAAAGGTGACCCTTATTTTAAATATTACCCCCGACCACCTTGACCGCCACGGAACTATGGAAGAGTACATAGACGCCAAAGCCAAAATATTTACAAACCAGACACAGGGCGACTTTACGGTGTTAAATTACGACGATCCACTTACCGCTGCCCTGGCCGGAAGATCACGTGCCCGGGTAATCTTTTTCAGCCGGCGTGCGATAGTTCCGGAGGGTGTTTTCGTAAAAGAAGGGAAAATCATAGCCAGGCTGGGCGGAGATGAGGAGTTTATCTGCGGGCAGGATGAGATTGGCATCCCTGGCGCTCATAACCTTGAAAACGCCCTGGCGTCGGTTGCTGCGGCCAAGATTCTGGGGGTGGCGACCACTTCTCTGGTAAATACCCTGAAGACGTTTAAGGGAGTTGCCCACCGCCTGGAATTTGTTGCTGAAATCAATGGTGTGCGTTACATCAATGACTCCAAGGGTACCAATCCAGATGCTTCAATCAAAGCACTGGAAGCCTACCCGGAAAAAATCGTGCTTATTGCAGGGGGGAAAAACAAGGGCAGCGATTTTGGCTGCTTCGTGGAAAAAGTACAAGAACGGGCCAGAGTGCTGGTGGTTATAGGTCAGAGTGCCGGGGCTATTGCTGAAGCTGCAAGAGCCAGGGGCTTTGAGAACATTCTCAATGCAAAAAATTTTAAGGAGGCTGTGACCCTGGCTCACCAGGCGGCCAGACCCGGCGAGATCGTCCTATTATCTCCGGCCTGTGCCAGTTGGGATATGTTTAAAAGCTATGAAGAGCGGGGCGACCTGTTCAAGAAAGTAGTGTTGAGTTTTGAAAAAATAGGAGAGCCAAGTTAAACGAGGAAACTGTTTCCAGGTGCGAAGCGCCGAGTAAGTCACTCGCCTGAGGGCAAATGAGTACATAAAATTATGGGGCCAAATCAGGACCAGATGAGAGAGGGGGCTAAGGGAATATGCAGCCTAAAAAGAGTTCGGCGGATTTTGTCCTTTTTCTAACGGTATTGAGCTTGGTGAGCCTGGGTGTTATTATGGTTTTTAGCGCCAGTGAGTACAGTACCATGATTGATTATAAGGACAGCTTTTACTATTTTAAGCGGCAATTGTTGTGGGCGTTGCTGGGCCTGACCGCCATGTATATCATGTCAAATTATGACTACCGGCGGCTTAAACAGTATGTTATCCCTTTCATGGTCGTTTCCTTTATCATGCTGGCTCTGGTCCTGATCCCTGGTATAGGACGCGAGGTTAACGGCTCCCGCCGCTGGATTGGAATAGGACCGCTTCCTTTTGCCCCGGCTGAACTGGTTAAGCTCAGCGTCATTATCTTCACGGCCTACGGCCTGTCACGGCAAAATGAACGGGTCAAACAGTTCAGCAAAGGGGTCCTGCCCTACATGGCTGTATTTGTGATAGCAGCCGGCCTGATCATGTTGCAGCCTGATCTGGGAACCGCCCTGTCACTTGGCGGTATTGTGTTTGTTATGATATTTGCCGCAGGCGCTAGGATTTCTCACCTGGGTGGCCTGGCGTTCGGAGGTGTGGGGGCTGTAGTATTAGCAATTATGCTGGAGCCATACCGGATGAAGCGCTTCCTGGCCTTTTTGGACCCATGGGCGGACCCCCAGGGCAGCGGCTTCCATATTATTCAGGGACTCTATGCCATTGGCTCCGGTGGCCTGTTCGGCCTGGGCCTGGGCCAGAGCAAACAGAAATTTCTCTATCTGCCCGAGAACCACACCGACTTTATCTTTGCCATTACGGCTGAAGAGCTTGGCTTTATCGGGGGTACCCTGGTAATCATACTTTTTACTTTGTTTGTATGGAGAGGCTTGAAAATTGCAGTGACTTCACAAGACCCTTTTGCCAGTTTGCTGGCGACCGGGATTACTGCCTGGGTGGGGGTGCAGGCAGTAATTAATATGGGGGTTGTAACCGGTTCACTGCCTGTTACTGGTATCCCCCTGCCTTTTATCAGCTTTGGTGGTACATCCCTGCTATTCACCATGGCAGGGGTAGGTATACTTCTTAATATTTCGAAATTCAGCAGGGCACGATGACGGCGCGGGTGGTGAAAACGTTGCGAATTGTTGTTGCGGGCGGGGGAACCGGCGGGCATATCTACCCCGCCCTGGCTATTGTCCAGGGGCTTAAAGAAAGACACCCGGAGGCAGAAATCCTCTATGTTGGTAATAGCCAGGGCATGGAGGCGGATATAGTTCCCAAGGAGGGGCTTCCTTTTAAAGGTTTGGCAGGGGCCGGGCTGGAACGAAAACTCTCTATGCGAAATATAGTGGTGTTGTGGCAGACCGGGCTCGGTTTCTGGCAGGCGTCCAGGACCTTGCTCAACTGGAAGCCGGATGTGGTAATCGGTACCGGCGGCTATGTCTGCGGTCCGGTGGTGTTGGCAGCTGCTTTAAGTAGAATACCGACTTTAATTCACGAGCAAAACGCGTTGCCTGGGGTAACCAACCGCATCCTGGCCAGGTTTGTGGACAGGATTGCAGTAACCTTTAAAGAATCCGTTAGGTATTTTCCCCGGCCTCATAAGGTGATTCTTACCGGCCTGCCTGTTCGACCCGAAATATTGCGCGCAACCAGGCTAGAAGGCCTAAAGAAGTTGGGTATCGGCGCCGATCGTTTTCTACTGCTCTCCTTTGGCGGCAGCCGCGGCGCCCGCACTATTAACAAAGCCATGGTAGATGTAATCAAACAGTTTGGTGGAGATCCCCGGCTAAACATCTTTCACGTAACCGGGAGCGTGGGACACGAGGAGTTTCTGGAGGACTGCGCCGCTGCAGGTATAGACCTGGCTAAAACTGGGAATGTTACCATTGTATCTTACCTCTATAGTATGCAGGATGCTCTGGCAGCTGCAGGTCTGGTAATTAGCAGGGCAGGCGCTGCCACTTGTGCGGAAATCACTGCCCTGGGTATTCCCTCGATCCTGGTGCCTTACCCTTTTGCGGCTGAAAATCACCAGGAGCATAACGCTCGGGCCCTTGAAAAAGAGGGGGCTGCGCTTATGTTTATGGACAGCAAATTTAACGGGGCCTTGCTTTGCAGTAGGTTAGACGGGCTTCTAAAGGACAGGGGCAAGCTGGCAGTCATGGCTGAAGCCAGCAGGACGATGGGCAAAACCCACGCTCTGGAGGATATCATCGACTGCGTTGAGGAACTTGTCAGGTAACTGCACCAGGCTGTCATATAATTTTAGTACCCGAACATGGGTGCGTTGTAAGCCCACATGTCGCGCAGTGACGAGTTTATTTCTGGGGACAAGCTTCAAATTAACGTCTGTAACACCTTTTTGGAGCTATGCATACTATATTTTATGAAATACAGCGCTAACAGCCATTTTTTCCGCGCAACAAGATATAATGATGGCTGGTGGCGACAAGCGATTTGCACCACGAGGGAGGAGATGTAATCAGTGCAACAAACGCAGCATGTTCATTTTATCGGGATCGGCGGCTCCGGTATGTGTGGCATAGCCAGGATCATGCTTGGCCTGGGCTACCGGGTAACCGGCTCGGACCTGAAAGGTTCATCCGCCACCGAGAGTTTGGAAGCCCTTGGGGCGACCTGCTTTAGAGGGCATGCTGGTGAATATCTTGGTGATGCCGACCTGGTTGTAGCATCCACTGCCATTCCTTTCAGCAACCCGGAATTATTGGAGGCCAGGAAAAGACAGCTCCGCATTCTACACCGCAGTGAAATGCTCGCATGGTTGATGCAGCGTCAAAAGGGTATTGCCGTAGCCGGCGCCCACGGAAAGACCACCACAACGTCCATGGCCGCACTGGTTCTGGAAAAAAACAATCTGGATCCCACCATTATCATTGGAGGTGAATTGAAAGAGATAGGCGGCAACGCCAAACTGGGTGGGGGAGAATACCTGGTTGCTGAAGCGGATGAAAGCGACGGATCTTTTTTAAAGCTGGATCCCTTCATTGAAATCATTACCAATATTGAGGATGACCATCTGGACCATTATAAAAGCGTCGAGAATATTGAAGCCGCTTTTTGTGAATTTATCGCCAAGGTTCCTGCAGAGGGGCTGGCGGTGGTCTGCCTCGATGATCCCAGAATAAGAGAAATGCTGGCAAGCTACAATGGTCCTTGCCAGACCTACGCTCTGGACCACCCGGATGCAGACTATATCGGGCAAAGCCTGCGTATGGTGGGAGAGCTAACAATAGGGAAAGTGTATTTTCGCAACAGCTACTTAGGCGACCTGGAACTGCGTGTGCCCGGACATCATAACTTTTTGAACGCACTGGCTGTAGTGGCATTGGGAAGGTTTGTCGGTCTTCCCTTTGAGGGTATTGCTGCAGCCCTCAGTAACTTCCGGGGAGCCGGGCGCAGATTTCAACTTACGGGTGAGGTCAGCGGCGTCAAGGTAATTGATGACTATGCCCACCACCCCTCTGAAATAAAAGCCACCCTCAAGGCAGCAGGGCAGCTTAAAGCCGGGCGCCTTATAGGTGTCTTTCAGCCTCACCGCTACACTAGAACGGCAATTCTTGGTGAACGCTTCGGCGAGGTCTTTTCAGAGGCCGATGTGATTATAGTGAGCGATATTTACAGCGCCGGTGAGCAACCCATTGAAGGGGTGTCGGCAGATACAATCATTTCCGCGATCGAAAAATATGAAGGCCGTAAAGTCATTTATCTGCCCACCAGGCAGGAGATAGTAGACTATCTGGCACGGACAGCCCAGCCTGGGGATATGATCCTGACCATGGGTGCCGGAGATATATGGAATGCAGGTGTTGAACTGGTCAACAGGTTAAAGGAGAGTCAAAAAATTGTTTGATACCGCAGTATATCGAGAACTGCAGGATCTTTTAGCCGGCCGGTTAAGAACCGGGGAGCCTATGAAAAAGCATACTAGTTGGCGCATAGGGGGACCTGCAGATTATTATATTGAGCCGGTAGGTCGTGAGGAACTGCAGTATGTGGTTTCTTTTGCCAACCAGCGGAAGATTCCACTGACTGTAGTCGGAAACGGTTCCAACCTGTTGGTTAGCGAAAAAGGGATCAGGGGCATTGTGCTAAAGATTGGCTCCGGCTTGGCCAGGGTTGCCACCCTGGAAAAAGATGTTGTTGCTGAAGCGGGAGCTAAGCTTTCAGCACTTGCTGCTGCAGCCAGGGACAATAGTCTGGGGGGGTTGGAGTTTTCAGCTGGAATACCAGGAACTGTTGGCGGTGCGGTGATTATGAATGCCGGAGCCAACGGCTCTTCGGTCGGCGCCCTGGTCAGGGAGGTGCTGCTGTTAGACTTAGAAGGACGACTGTACCGCAGAGATGGGGAAGCATTAAATTTTAGTTACCGTTCATGTGACTTGCAGCGGGAACCCGCTATTGTGGTGGAAGCCAGATTTACCTGTTATCCACGAGAAAAACAACTAATCCAGGAGGAAATGGAGAAGTTTATAGCCAGGCGCCAGTCGACCCAGCCGCTAAGAATGCCCAATGCCGGTAGCGTTTTCAAAAACCCGCCTGCTGATTCGGCGGGGCGGTTGATTGAGTCTGCTGGCTTGAAGGGCTTGAGGGTAGGGGGTGCTCAGATATCTACCCTACACGCGAATTTTATCATCAACCTGGGTACAGCAACAGCTTCGGACGTTCTGGCGCTTATTGATAAGACCAGGGAAACCGTACTGGCCCGCTATGGTGTGGAGTTGCTGCTGGAAGTGCAAATTGTAGGTGACGCTTAGGCGGAGGTGAAAATGTGCAGAAATTTATGATTGTTGGTGGCAACCGCCTGAAGGGTACTATCCGCACCAGTGGTTCCAAGAACGCAACGTTGCCGTTGCTGGCAGCATGTATCCTTAATGCCGGGAAAAGTATTATCCATGAGGCCCCCAGGCTCAGGGACGTGGCAGTGATGCAGAACTTGCTTACTTACCTTGGGGCAAAAGTAGACAATGACCGCAATACGATCGAAGTAGACACCTTTGGTATCCAATCAGTTGAAATATCTGAAGACTTAATGCGGCGGATGCGGGCTTCCAACTTGGTGATAGGGGCGCTTTTGGGAAGATTCGGCCGGGTCAGGACATCCTACCCTGGGGGTTGCCAGATCGGTAGCCGCCCGATGAACCTGCACCTTAAGGGTTTAAAGGAGCTAGGGGCCAAAATTCAAGAAAGGTCCGGTTATATCACGGCAGAGGCAGAGCGGCTGAGGGGCGCCGACATTCATCTTGACCTTCCCAGTGTTGGCGCAACGGAGAATATATTGATGGCGGCAGTTCTGGCAGAGGGGGTGACCATGATCAGGAACGCGGCCAAAGAACCGGAAATAGTGGACCTGCAAAATTTTTTAAACAAGATGGGGGCCAGGGTCATTGGAGCCGGCACCGATACCATAAAAATAGAGGGAGTATCACAATGTGATTTGAAACCGGTGGAGCATACGGTCATACCCGACCGGATTGAGGCCGGGACCCATCTGGTAGCCGCAGCCATAACGGAAGGTGACGTTACGGTCACGAATGTCATTCCGGAACACCTGGAACCATTGCTGGCAAAGCTTAAAGAGGCAAATGTCAGTTTTACCGTGGGTAATGACCAGATCAAGGTGCAGGGAAACGGAAAGATTAAGGCAGTCGATATCAAAACCATGCACTACCCTGGTTTCCCGACCGACATGCAGCCCCAGATGATGGCCTTGCTCAGCCTGGCGGAAGGTACCAGCATCATCACCGAAACCATTTTTGAAAACCGCTTCAAACATGTCGGCGAGATGAGGCGCATGGGAGCCGACGTCAAAGTCGAAGGACAATCGGCTATTGTCAAGGGTGTAGAAAGGCTAAGCGGCGCCTACATTGAAGCGAGTGACCTGAGAGCCGGAGCAGCGTTGGTCCTGGCAGCCCTGGCAGCCGAGGACGGTACCGTCATCGAAAACGTGGCGCATATTGACCGGGGTTACGAGCGGCTAGAGGTAAAATACAACGCTATCGGGGCCAGAATTATTAGAGTTCACAACTAGTGACTCTTTTTTTAGTTGGTTTGGGGACAAGGGCTGATCTGGAAATTCACCCATGAAAAACAGAAAGCCGCCTGGGGCGGCCTTCCTCGGAAAATAATTTAGAATTCTAAATAAAACCACCCAAGAACCCTACTCCGAATATCAAGAGTATTTAGATACATCCTCCTCCGAAGAAGCCCACCCCAAAAATTAACAGGATGAAAATCAGGAAGATAATAAAACCCCAGTTGCCAAAACCAGTAGTACCAGTACCGGTACCACAGCCGCCGCTAGCAGCTCCAAACGCCATATTAGTTACCTCCATTCAATATCCGGTAGATTAACATAATCGCAGCTTATCGCTAAGCTTATCCTGGTAACAGTACCTAGATACAGCCTCCTCCACAGAAGCCGACGCCAAAAATTAATAGTATGAAAATCAGGAAGATAATAAACCCCCAGTTGCCGAAGCCCGCCCCGTCTGCCATTTCAAAGCCTCCCTTCCACAAGTGCTACCATATGCTATGAAGAAACCCAGTAAAAGGTTACTGCATTTTGAATTCATTATTTTCAGGATATTTCTTTTCTTAGAATCTTTCTGGACAAGTTTAATTCGATTGGTATAATTACATATAAGTAGACTTATCCTACAAGTGTGAAAGTGTGAAAGTTGTGTCAGGAAGTGCAATAGGACCCAGGCGGCAGCGTAGTTGGAACATTTTTGAAAGTGTTTTTTTTATTTTTCTGGTATTAATTACGGGTTTTATTTTGATGCGTTCTCCTTTTTTTGAGGTGCGCAGTATCTTGGTGCAAGGAAACCAGCTTCTTGACCAGGGTAAAATAAAGTATGTCAGCGATATTGCCCCCGGTGCCAATATATTTAAAGTTGACCTTGCGGCGGCGGCCACCAGGCTTAAACTTATTCCCATGGTCAAGGATGTACAGGTGACCAGGTCACTACCGTCGACGGTGGTGATAGGGGTAACAGAGCGCAAACCAGTAGGCCTACTGCCTACCGGGGAAGGTTTTATTGAGGTGGACGGTGAGGGTGTCTATCTGCAGAAGGCCAACGCCGGAGCACCGGGACTGCCGGTCGTGACTGGCATTAATCTTAACCTCCCCAGCCCGGGAGAGGTGGTCAAGGACGTGAGGTTAGGAGATGCCCTGACTGTAATCAGCAATCTATCCAGTGAGACCGTGGCGGATCTCTCCGAGGTCCATGTTGACAATGACGGACAAATAAGACTCTATACAATTGAAGGTATTCAGTGCCGGTTTGGCCTGGCCGAAGATATCCAGAAAAAGGGGGACATCTTCAGCCAGCTATTAAAGGAACTGAGCGCTCAGAAGGATAAAATTTACTATATTGACCTGTCATGTGCCGATAACCCAGTGGTCTTTTATGATATACATAAGGGGGCGATTTAGTCTGAAGACCTTCCATTTGGCTCTTGTGGCGGTTGGGCTTGTCCTGGGGATATTGTTAGCTGTACAGTTTCGGGTGACTCTGGAAATACAAAGCACCGAGCCTGTTCAAAGAGCAAAAACTCTTGCTGCCCAGGTAAATCAGGTTAAGTCTGAGAGGGAGGCTCTTCAGGGACAGGTTGGGAGCCTGCGCGCCGAGCTGGATAAAGCCATGTCCCTGCCGCAGACCGCTGAGATCATGGAAGAACTGGACCGGGCCAGGATTGAGGCCGGGGTTACTGAATTAACCGGCCCAGGGGTGGAGGTTACCTTAAACGACAGTATTGTCAGTTTAAAACCAGGACAGGACCCCAACCTGTATGTACTCCATGATGAAGATGTTTTACGGGTACTCAACGAACTCCGTGCAGCCGGAGCGGAGGCTATTTCCATGAACGGCCAGAGGCTTTTGGCCACAACTGAGGTCCGCTGTACGGGTCCTACCGTCCTGCTCAATAAAAACAAGCGTCTGGCGCCCCCTTACGTGATTACAGCCATTGGTAATCCCGATACCCTGGAGAGTTCCTTGAAGATGAAGGGCGGGGTTGCTGAAACGCTCCAATTTTGGGGGATTCAGGTTACGGTTAAAAAAGTGCCACAGGTCATAGTCCCGCCATACAGCGGTGGGACAAAGTTTGAATTTGCCAAAGCTGCAGCCTAGGAGATAGAAACTTTGAAAAACGCTCTGAAGAAAACAACATATTTATCAATCAGCATGGTTGCTGTTGTGGTGGGACTAATGATGGCCTTGCAATTCCGTACCACCAGCAACATTGACCAGGCCGTCCCTCTCGACCGGGTACAGGAGCTAACAATTGAAAAAAAACAGGTAGAAAGAGACCTCAACCAGTTAAAGGAAGAGTCCGTTGACCTGAAGTTTAAACTGGAGGAAGCAGGGAAGAGCCATACGGCAGCCACAGACGCGCTGGAGAGCGAACTTCTTAAGAATAAGCTTTATGGCGGCTTGGTTCCGGTTGAGGGACAGGGCGTTGAGGTCTTGCTCGACAACCGTCCAGACAGCAGCTTTTACAATATTAAAGACGACGACCTATTAAAGGTATTGAATGATCTGCGCGGGGCCGGGGCGGAGGCCATTGCCATTAACGGCCAGCGTATCCTTTCCACCAGTGAGGTGCGCCTGGCCGGCAGTCATATCAATGTAAACCTTACCAGGCTTTCATCCCCCTACAAGGTGGTTGCCATCGGCCCCTCAGCTACGCTCAAGAGCAGTCTGGAGTTAAGAGGAGGACTGAAAGAATACCTGAATGACCTCGGCGTTTCAGTTACAGTACAGTCTGAAGACAGGGTGCTGGTGCCGGCCTATACCGGTCCTTTGCGTTTTGATTACGCCAAACCCACCCAAAGATAAGAAAGAGAGGGTGATTGTTGATGTGGTTAGGTCTCTGGCTGGCGGTAATCAGCCTGGCAGTTGGTGTTGTCATGGGTCTCAACCTGCCCCTGGTACTTCCCCAAGCCTATGCCAAGTATATGTCGGTAGCTGCCCTGGCTGCCCTGGACTCGGTGTTCGGGGGTATCCGCGCGGCTATGGAAGATAATTTTGACAATACCATTTTTATTACCGGCTTCTTCAGCAATACGCTTCTGGCGGCAGGTTTAGCCTTTTTTGGGGAAAGGTTGGGAATGGACCTATACCTGGCTGCTGTTGTGGCATTTGGTGTAAGGTTATTCCAGAACTTAGCGATAATTCGCCGCCATCTCCTAAAAAAATAACATTAATTAAAAGGGAAATTTTTTTCCATGTGGAATGTTAACAGTACATATAATGATTGGGCGGGAGGCGTTAGGTTGGCCAAAAGGCGTCCTGTTACACTGGCCGGCCTCGACATAGGCACTTCTAAGACGGCTGTGATTATCGCGCAAGCAAGCAGTGGCTCCCCCCAAATAATGGGGTTAGCAGAAACTCCGAGTATAGGTGTGACCAAAGGATGTATAACTAGCCCCGAAGCAGCCTCTAAAGCAATCTTGCAGGCGTTGGAGCAAGCGCAAAGGGGTGCCGGAGCCAGTAAACCATCAACGGTATATGTGAGCTTTAACGGGGGCACGACAACTGTAAAGAACTGCCTGTTAAATCTTAAACCAGGGAGATACTCTGCCAGCCGCAGCAATCACATCGGCTTACCGGCTGTACCAGTTGGTTTGGCGGAAGGAGACAGTGCCCTCCAACTAATCCCCCCCAGAGAGCTCCCAGGCCGGTCTGTATTTGAGGTGGAAGCGGGGGCCAGGGTAGTTACAGCGCCAACCTACAATATCAAAGATATATCTAGAGCCGTCCACCTGGCCGGTTTAAAGGTTGATGATGTGGTATTTGGGCCGGTGGCGGCTGCGGAAGTCCTGTTAACACAGGCAGAGAAGGAATTTGGTACTATCCTCATCGATATAGGCGCCGGTACCACTTCTGTGAGCATTTTTAACCTGGGCGAGCTAAGGGAAACTGTGGTTTTCCCAGTGGGAGGCGAACACCTGGTAAGTGATTTGGCTATTGGCCTGCATATTTCCCTGAACCAGGCGGTTGAAACACTTTGTGGTTATGAGCTGTCCGGGACCGGGGATGATAATAAGTTGGATTTGGCAAAGTCGATTATCGAAGCCCGTCTCTCAGAGATCCTATATTTAACCGGCAGTATAATTAAAAACTTTCAATACCCCGGTCTTCTGCCGGGTGGCGCCGTTTTTAGCGGAGGGGTGACCCTGTTAGGAGGTTTTGCCCCGTTTGCTGAAAATATTCTTAAGTTACCGGTAAGGATAGGGAACATCCAGGTGAACGGACATCCACTGAGTCTGACCTTGGCCAATGCTTTAGGTTTGGTTAAGTACGGCACGCAGCGTTTGACCGGCCCTGGGTTGAGACTGACAGCAAACTGTGAACCAGAAGCATTGATGAGCAAGTTGATCAAATGGTTGCAGGGTAGAATGAAAAATGGGAGCAGGTTGTAAGCCTGCTCGTTAGTTATATGGATTCTGGTGAGTGATAACAGAGGAGGACAAAAGTATGCTTGATTTCGAGCTCGATCTTGACCAGTTTGCCAACATAAAGGTAATAGGAGTCGGGGGTGGGGGTAACAACGCGGTAAACCGGATGATTAGCGCTGGGCTCAAAGGCGTGGAATTTATCGCCGTTAACACCGATGCCCAGGCGCTTTTCCTGGCCCAATCCAACCACAAGATTCAAATCGGCTCCAAACTGACTAAGGGGCTTGGATCTGGAGGCAATCCCGAAATTGGCCAGAAGGCAGCCGAGGAAAGCCGCGATGAAATCCTGCAGGCACTCAAAGGTGCTGATATGGTATTTGTTACTGCAGGTATGGGCGGCGGAACGGGGACAGGGGCCGCGCCCGTTGTTTCGGAGATTGCCAAAGAGCTAGGCGCTCTGACAGTAGGTGTGGTAACAAAACCGTTTACATTCGAGGGTCGCAAGAGAGCTAAGCAGGCCGAAGAAGGCATCGAGACCTTAAAAGCAAAGGTGGATACCCTGATTACCATTCCCAACGACCGGCTCTTACAGGTAGTTGAAAAACACACATCCATCGTCGAGGCTTTTCGCATCGCTGATGATGTCCTGCGCCAGGGGGTTCAGGGAATTTCCGACCTTATTGCTGTCCCCGGCCTGATAAATTTGGATTTCGCGGATGTTAAGACTATTATGAGGGAAACCGGTTCAGCTTTGATGGGCATCGGCACAGCCAGTGGTGAAAACAGGGCTACCGAAGCGGCCAGGGCTTCCATTTCCAGCCCACTGCTGGAAACCTCCATTGAAGGAGCCAGGGGTGTATTGCTTAATATTACCGGAGGCTCCTCGCTGGGGTTGTTTGAAGTCAATGAAGCGGCCGAGATCATCGCACAGGCAGCAGACCCCGAAGCTAACATTATTTTTGGTGCGGTAATTGATGAACGCATGGAAGAGGAAGTAAGAGTGACCGTGATTGCTACTGGCTTCGACCAGCGGGTTCCCAAAAAGGACCGCCCCAAGGTCGAACTGGACATTAAGCCGTTTTCCAGTCATGATGACCTCGATATACCTGCCTTTCTGCGGCGTCGCTAAAGGAAATACATACCATCCATATTTATAGTAGTTATAATGAAAAAAGCCTTCTAAAAGCCGGTATATGCCCTGGCTTTGGGAAGGCTTTTTTTAGCTTAACCTGTCCAATACAGTCTTCAATACATCATCAAAAGGCATCTTGCCTATTTCATTCATCATTTTATCCAACCTGGTTGGTCGCTTTAAAGTTCCGGATAAAACAAACTGAACGGTCTGGTCCTTGTCCACCAGTACCGAAGTGACCTCAAGCACGCCGCCCAGGAGGCCGAGGACCACCAGTATCTTTTGGGGCGACAACTGGAGCCCTTTGGTTCCGCCCGTCCCACTTCCGGTCCCGCCGTCTTGGGTCGCACCGGCGCATCCGCCGTTAGTTTGCTCTGTACGGGGGGAAGCCTGGCTAGCCAGGCCTTCTCCCCGATCAAGCTGGCTTATGACTTGTTTGAGCAAGGTGTCCATAGCACCGGGTGTAAACATAAGAGTCCCCCTAATGAAGGCAGACAGGATTTTTTTTATCCAATTCTAAGACTCCCACTTCTATAAGTGGGAGTTCCCTTTTCTGCTTCGGTGGGGGTAGATTCCCCCACCGAAGTCTCGATGTCCAGCTTTAGCTGGACGAGTTCACTAGGGAATGACAATTGGCGATGATGGTACTACCGGCGGTCCACCCAGACCGGTGGAATAGAGGATGAATATGGCTATAACAATTGTCAGCAGGAGGTCATGGCTGACCTCTTCTGTATTTGGCAAGGTAACACAACCTTTACTATTTTATATATTTATATTAACCCTGGCGGTTGTTGGTGTTCTATTAATATGTTAATTATTTACTGACATCAACCAAGGGACGACAAATTCCCAGGTACCCAAGGTGCTATAATAGATATGACCCTAACAATAACCATATTGTCATAAAGTTATAAACAGAGAATTATAATGGTAGCATAGGAAGATTTATATTTTCAGTTTTGGGTCGGGGGTCTTAGTTGATGCCGGTTTATAAGGTCTACCTCGACCAGGTTTTCCTCGGCAACTTGGTAATGAATTATGTCATACTGTGGGCTGCCGCCAAACTCAGCCGGGCTCCTGTTCACAGAGGACGCCTGGTTGCCGGGGCTGCTTTGGGGGCTGCATACGCTCTGGCCATCTTTATTCCCGGTGCAGGCTTTCTACAGTCGGTATGGTTTAAGACCGTGGCCTCTGCCGGTATTGTAGCGGTTGCTTTTTGCCCACTAACCGTTAGGATGTTTCTTATCTGCCTGGGGTGCTTTTTCCTGGCCTCCTTTACCCTGGGGGGGCTGGCCATAGGAATCATTTTTTACCTTCACTCCGGTAGTATGTCAAGTTGGGACGGCGTTAGCAAAGTAATTGCTGATAATTTTTGGCCAGGCATAATATTGGGTTTAATGGCCCTTTGGGGAGCGGGTAGGGGCTTCACGGCACTCCTCAAGAAAGGCAAATTTGAAAACCTGTTCCGGATTCCTATTCTAATAAATTCTGGAGGCAGGCAGGTTAGGGTAGAAGCCCTCCTGGATACCGGAAACCAGTTAAAGGACCCCATGACTCAGAACCCGGTGGTAGTAGTGGAATACAATAGCCTGAAGTCTCTTCTGCCTGAAGAGGTCCAGGCTGGCCTTGAGCGGGATGGGGAGGTTGATATCTGGGGTATTTTAGGTTCTTTGAGCGAAAGCGGCCTCGTCTCGCGCTTCAGTGCAGTGCCCTTTCAATCCCTGGGGCGTGCCAACGGCATGATGCTGGGTTTTCGACCGGACGAGGTATTAATTGAGAGGCAAGGGAAGTTGACCAGACCAGTCCGTGTAGTGGTGGGCATTTACCGTAAAAGGCTCGATCCGGAAGGAGCTTATCACGCTTTGCTAGGACCAAATGTACTGGAACTAACCGGTTAATTGTTAGGGAGGGATAGGTTTGTCTTTAGGGTACTTTGGCCGCATGAGGTGGCTTGCTTACCTGGCTGTGCTCCGACTGTTAGTCAGGCTCGGCTACCACCCCAGGGTTTTTTATGTCGGGAGCAGTGAAGCACTGCCTCCGCCTTTAACCACCGACGAGGAATCCTTCTTGATCAACCGGCTGGAGTCAGGCGACGGGGCTGTCAGGAGCATACTAATAGAAAGGAACCTGCGTCTGGTGGTTTATATAGCCCGCAAATTTGAAAACACCGGTGTAGGCATCGAAGACCTGGTCTCTATCGGAACCATCGGTTTGATTAAAGCAGTAAATACCTTTGACCCGGCCAAAAAGATCAAACTGGCAACCTATGCTTCCCGCTGCATAGAAAATGAGATCTTGATGTACTTGAGAAGGAACAACAAGACCCGTGCCGAGGTGTCCTTTGATGAGCCACTGAACATAGACTGGGACGGTAATGAACTCCTCCTGTCAGATGTTTTGGGTACTGAAAATGATGTTATATATAAATACATTGAGGACGAGGTCGACAAAAAGCTTTTGCACCTTGCACTCCAAAAGCTAAACGCCCGTGAACGTAAAATTATGGAACTGAGGTTTGGATTGAACAACGGGATGGAAAAAACGCAAAAAGAGGTAGCCGATATGCTGGGTATCTCCCAGTCATATATTTCAAGATTGGAGAAAAGGATCATCAATAGACTTAAAAAGGAAATCCACCGTATGGAGTGAACTCGTCCAGCTAAAGCTGGACATCGAGGCTTCGGTGGGGGACTCTACCACCACAGAAATAGAAATTTTGAAATTGGATAAAGGTCGCGAAATGCTAAAAGAGCTTGGCAAAGCGCGATCTTCCAGGATATTACCTGGAATCTAATGCGTGTAACGCCTAACGGTTTATGGTGATAATAACCGGGGCGTTATTGTTTGACCGGAGCAAATGTATATTTCAATTTTTCCATGGAAATAATGTGACTGGAAGTGAAATGCATACAGCCCGGAAAGAGGTGGTCAGCCTTTTATGCTGGTGAACAAGGTGGAGATCTGTGGTGTTAATACATCAAAACTCCCGGTACTGACAGGCAGCCAGATGAAAGTTCTCTTTAAATCTATGCACAAGGGAGACACCTCCGCCAGATCCCAGTTGATCAACGGTAACCTTAGACTTGTACTTAGCGTTATCCAGCGCTTTACCAACAGGGGAGAATACGTGGATGACCTCTTCCAGGTTGGTTGTATCGGCTTGATGAAGGCTATTGACAATTTTGACCTTAGTCAGAATGTCAAGTTCTCCACCTATGCAGTCCCGATGATTATTGGAGAAATCCGCCGTTACCTTAGAGACAATAACCCCATCCGGGTAAGCCGTTCCCTACGTGATGTCGCTTATAAAGCGCTCCAGGTAAGAGACACACTCGTTAACAAGCACTCACGGGAACCGTCTATCAACGAAATTGCCGTGGAATTAAAAATGCCCAGGGAAGAAGTTGTTTTTGCCCTGGATGCCATCCAGGAGCCAATTTCTCTGTTCGAGCCTATTTATCATGACGGTGGCGACCCGATTTTTGTCATGGACCAAATCAGCGATGACAAAAATCAGGACCTGAACTGGTTGGAGGGCATAGCTATCAGGGATGCCCTGAGGAAGCTCAGTGACCGTGAAAAGTTAATCCTAAGCTTGCGTTTTTACGAGGGTAAAACCCAGATGGAGGTAGCCGAGGAAATCGGTATTTCCCAGGCACAGGTGTCACGCTTGGAAAAAGCGGCACTCAGCCACATGCGTAAGCATATATAACATTAGTGGGGTATACTAAAGTGATACCCCACTACCCCAAGGGCTTTTCGAGAACCAGTTAACAGTGATTAATTGTCATTCCAAGTGTGCATTCTGCTGGTGCCTTATCACAGGCAAGTAAAAACACTATAAAAAGACGTTTTGGATTTAATATCGGGCGGCTATTTTTTAGCCGCTTAATTATTTTTGTTCAGACGCTGGTTACTTGAACATATAAATATGATAGGGGGTGTCATGGATGGTAAAGATATCTGACCTGCGGGCGCGGGAGATAGTTAACATAGTTGATGGGCGGCGTCTTGGGCTAATTAAGGACATCGAGATTGACATGGAGGAGGGACGGGTTACCGCCTTCATCCTGCCTGGCGATGGTGGCGGCAGCGGCAAGTTCCTGGGGTTTCTCGGTAGGGAAGAGGAGCTTGTTGTTCCGTGGGATAAAATCAAAAAGATAGGTATGGATGTAATTTTGGTTGAGGTAAACAACTTCTCTGATCCGAGGCATGAGTTTAAGATCAAGTATTAAGATCAATAAATTATAAAAAGAGTGAAAAAATTAATGTGACGCTGGACAGGGGAGCATACGCTCCCTAACTTGTTTTTTTGGAATTTTTTACCGTTGTGTGCCTGCTATCAACATATAGTATAATCTAAAAATACTCATCTACTATATTATGTGTTTTTCGGGTGGAGATTGTTGAAATACAGTTCCGGAGGGTGAGATTCCTATGATGTGCCCGTATTGCGCTTATGCCGACAGCAGGGTGTTGGACTCCCGTCCTACTCTGGAAGGCAACTCGATCCGCCGCCGAAGGGAGTGTAGCGGTTGCGGCAAACGGTTTACCACCTATGAAAAGGTGGACGAGCTGCCGCTCGTAGTGGTCAAAAAAGATGGACGCAGGGAAGCTTTCTACCGCCAGAAACTGCTCTCTGGTCTGGTCAAGGCCTGTCAAAAACGTCCAGTTTCTACTGTGCAACTTGAGGCTGTGGCAGGGTTGATTGAAAGGGAGCTGCGCAACACCGTTGAAATGGAAGTAAGAAGCCAGTATATCGGAGAGCTGGTGATGAACCACCTGCGTGGGCTTGATGAGGTTGCTTATGTCCGTTTTGCCTCTGTCTACCGGGAATTCCGGGATGCTGAAAGTTTTATGGAGGAGTTGAAAAATCTTCTCAAGAAGAATGGGTAGTTGAAGGAGGAACAGGTTCATGTTTAAAATGATCCAGAAGAGGGACGGGCGTGAAGTGCCATTTGCCGAATCTAAAATTACCGACGCAATTTTTAAGGCTGCCATGGCCGTGGGTGGAGAGGATCGCCAGACCGCCATGGAGCTTACCATAGAGGTACTGAAGCTTTTAAAGAAACAATATAACGGCAATCTATTCGGGGTAGAGGATGTTCAGGACCTCGTAGAAAAGGTACTTATTGAAGCGGGACATGCCCGTACCGCAAAGGCCTACATACTTCACCGCGACAGGCGGACGCGTATGCGGGACGCCAAGGGCGAGTTGATGGACGCGGTGGAGGAGATCCTCGAGGAAACCAACCGGGAAAACGCTAATATCAGCAATTCTCCCTCTGCCAAAATGCTTCAGATTGCCAGCGCGGCCAGCAAGAAATACTACCTGACCAGGCTTATTCCGGAGGAGATGTCTCTAGCCCACCAACGCGGTGATCTACACATCCATGACCTCGACTTCTACGGAAAAACTTTGACTTGCCTCCAGATTCCTCTCTTCAAGCTGCTGTCGGAAGGGTTTAATACTGGGCATGGCTATCTCCGTCCGCCCAAACGCCCGACATCGGCTACAGCGCTTGCGGCCATCATCCTGCAGAGCTCCCAGAACGATATGCACGGCGGTCAATCGTTCGCCTTTTTTGACCGTGATATTGCCCATTTCGTGGAGGATGCCTCCGATTTTGAGACTTACCAGGCTATGGAAGCGCTTATATATAACTTGAATAGTATGCATAGCAGGGCCGGCGCGCAGGTGCCCTTTTCCAGCCTGAACGTCGGTACCGAGACTTCCGAACCTGCCCGGCGGGTGGTGAAAAACCTTCTGCTGGCCTACGAGGCCGGCCTCGGGCATGGTGAGAACCCGATCTTCCCTAATATCATTTTCAGGGTCAAAGATGGAATCAATTATAATCCCGGCGAGCCCAACTATGACCTGTTCAAGTTGGCCCTCAAGGTGGCTGGCCGGCGCTTAAACCCCACCTTCAGTTTTATGGACTCCTCTTTTAACAAGGAGTACGGTGACCAGGTCAGCTATATGGGTTGCCGCACTAGGGTGATGGCTAACCGACGGGGTCCTGAGGTAACCGACGGCAGGGGCAACCTGTCCTTCACCACGATTAATCTGCCGCGGGTGGCGATTATGTCTGAGCGGGACTTTGCTGATTTTTACCGCAGGCTAGCAGTCATACTGCGTCTGGCCATCCGCCAGCTACACCACCGTTACGGTGTGCAGTGCAAGCTGAAAGTCAAGGATATGCCCTTTATCATGGGTCAGAAACTATACCTGGGCTCGGAAGAACTTAGGCCGCGTGATCCCATTGAAGAAGCAATTAAACATGGGACCCTGTCCGTAGGTTTCATCGGCCTGGCAGAAGCACTTACCGCTCTTACCGGGCATCACCACGGGCAGAGCGAGGAGTCGCAGTCCCTGGGTTTGGAAATAGTAGCTTTCATGCGTCAACAACTAGACGAGGCCTCAGCAGAGTACGACCTCAACTATACCCTGCTGGCCACTCCGGCTGAGGGGTTGTCCGGACGCTTTGTGAATTTGGACCGTAAGGAATTTGGGCTGATTCCTGGTGTCACCAATAAGGAATACTACACCAATGCTTTCCACATACCGGTGAACTTTCCGGTGTCAAGTTTTGATAAGATCCTCCTGGAGGCGCCGTACCACAAATACTGCAATGCCGGCCATATCAGCTACGTGGAGATGCCTTCGCCCCCTATGCACAACCTGGAGGCGGTTGAGACCATCATCAGGCATATGCACGATCACGACATGGGTTACGGAGGTATCAACTATCCGGTGGATTTCTGCGTCGGCTGCAACCTTACCGGTGTATTTAATGAGGACAACTGTCCGCGCTGCGGTTCGGCCAACATTCGGCGGGTGCGCCGTATCACAGGTTATCTCAGCACCACCGAGCGGTTCAACGACAGCAAGTTGGCCGAGCTTCAGGATCGCATAACGCATAAATAGGAAATGGTTGTAGGTTGGGTCAAAGATAAGGATTAGTTTTAAAAGAGATGTGATGAATATTGGAATTAAGAATCGCGGGGACAATCAGCGAAAGTGTGGTGGATGGGCCGGGCTACCGTTTTGTAGTTTTTACTCAGGGCTGCCGTCACTGTTGCCCCGGTTGCCACAATCAACACACCTGGGATCCGGCAGGGGGTACCGCCGTAAGGGTGGTGGACCTGCTGGAGAGAATCAAAACTGCCAAATTGCTCAAAGGAATTACCCTTACTGGCGGGGAACCTTTTCTCCAGGCAACGCCGCTGGCCTGGCTCGGACGGGAGGTAAAAAAGCTGGGGCTGGATGTCATTACTTATACCGGGTACACCTGGGAAGAGCTTATGTTAATATCACTGAATAAGAAGGATATTAAAGAACTCCTCCTTGTCTCGGACTACCTGGTGGACGGTCTTTTTATCCTGGCGGAAAGAGAACTGGAACTTCCCTTCCGTGGCTCAAGTAACCAGAGGATACTCGACGTGTCCCAATCTCTCCAGGCGGGCGGGCCAGTAGAAGCTTATTTTTCTTAGAGAAATTTTTAACTTTAAAATTTACAAGCTATTTCCAGTGGGTACTGCTAAAAACTGTACCCGCTGTTTGTTTTTCTGTTGCTAATTACTGTAAGTTCACTGGTTGTCTTTAAACTGTACCCGGCATTGCTTATAGCAGCATGATTTATACTCACTCGACTTAATTAATAAAGTAACCATTTACTTTCTACGTTAATAGAATAAAAAAAATGTTTCTATATCGTACTGGAAAGGAGTGAGGTGAATGGCTATAAGCTACACGGTGCAGACAGGCGACACATTGTTCCTGATTGCTCAGCGTTATGGTACCACCGTAGAAAGAATAGCACAGGCAAATAATATTACTGACGTGGATGTTATTTATGTTGGCCAGGTTCTTACTATACCCGATGTAGGGAATGACGAAGATGATACAGGTGACAACCAGGATGAAAATAGTGTAAACGAATCCAGGCGTATAGGAGGGCTTCTTTATACCCTATCTACTGACAGGAGAACCTATGGGCGAGGGAACCCGGTAAGAATCACCCTTACCAAGAGAAATGTGACAAATAGGGCCATCGTGCTACGCTACAGGACCACGCAACGGTTTGACTTTATAGTCAGACGAGGGACAGTACGGGTCTGGAGATGGTCTGACGGCCGGAGTTTTGCACAGGCAACGGCCACGGTTAGACTTGCCCCGGGTGAAAGCCAGGTGTTTCGTGCTACATGGGACCAGCGGAACACTCGAGGGCAGCAGGTTGTTCCCGGGAACTTCACTATTGATGGTTCAAATTTAGCAACTGGTTACGCAGGCCAGGTGGTATCTACCAATATTAGCATTCGGAGAGTAGCTCCGATACCAACACCAAGACCAACACCAAGACCAACACCAAGACCAACACCAAGACCAACACCAAGACCAACACCAACTCCCACGGCGACGCCTTGCCCTGACGTTAATATTCTGGCAAACCCCAGTTTTGAAAGATGGCCGAATCCACAAGCACCACCTACAAGTTGGACCGGCCGTAACCTTGCCCGCAGCACCCGCTCCGTCGCTGGCAACTATGCTGTGGAGATGGGTGAGTCCAGCGGCGAGAGGGCGGTCCTGGCCCAGAGGGTGGATATAGAGGCGGGCAGGCTATACGACTTTATTTGGCGGGCTGCAGAACATGTCAGGGGTATTGGCTCTGGCAGGTTTGTCCTTCTGGTGGAAATTTTTTATTACGACCGGGCCGGAACTTTTGTAGGCAGGACTGAACCCAGGTTCTCGCAGGAGAATATCCCAAACGATCGATACCAGCGCTACAGCATCTCCACCGGGCGTGTCCCGGCGGGAGCCAGGGTTGCCGAGGTCAGGTTTACTTTTGAGCCGTCAGGTAATAACACAAACACGGTACTAATTGATAATGTGGAACTCCGCTGCCGTTTTTAGCGACATATAGGAAAGCTAATGATGTTACATTGGCTTAAAGGAGACAGAGCTATTCTGCCTCCTTTACTGTTACTACTAATGACCGCAAGAGCTACAGTTGCCCGAGCTGCAAGAGCCACAGTTTGAGCTTGAGCTCCTTCCACCACCTGCTCCAGCAGCACTAAAGGAAGACATGACGCGGGTGGGACTCTGTTTACCGCATTGAGGGCACTTCAAGTTTTCCCCGTTCTCCCCAATCGGGCACAGTTTTTCTATGCGGCTGCCGCAATTGCTGCACCTGAACTCATAGATGGGCATGAAAGACATCCTCCAGATGGTAATTATATTCAATTCTAAGACTCCCACTTCTATAAGTAGGAGTCCCTTTTCCGCTTCGGTGGGGGTAGATTCCCCACCGAAGTCTCGATGGCCAGCTTTAGCTGGACGAGTTCACTGTTTATCGTGAAACGACTCTTTTAGATTAATCCTGGCCAATGCCTGTGTCAAGTGCGCTTTAATCTTTTTGTTGATTAAAAGAGGGTTTTTGCATGCAGTGGGGGAATATTTTCTGGTTAAACGAAATTAATCTAAATGCCCGGAAGGAGAACCTTATGAAACTGCAATTTCTTGGGGCGGCAGGTACGGTAACTGGCTCATGTTTTTACCTGGAAACCGCACAGTCAAGGGTGCTGGTTGATTGCGGCATGTTCCAGGGTGCTAAAAAAATCAGGGAGCGCAACTACGGTAGCTTCCTGGTGCTACCCCGTAATATAAACGCTGTGCTGATTACCCATGCCCACATCGATCACAGTGGCCTGCTTCCCAAACTAGTGAAACATGGCTTTAAGGGCAGGGTCTATGCCACTTCCCCAACTATTGAGCTCATGAAGGTGATGCTGCCTGACTCAGGCCATATCCAGGAGATGGAGGTTGAGCGAAAAAACCGTAAAAACCGCCGGGCTGGCCGTCCTTTGCTGGAGCCAATTTACACGGTTAACGAGGCCTACAAAAGCCTTTTAAACCTGCAGAGTATCGGTTATAACGAGATTATCCAGGTTACGCCGGATATCCGAGCACGCTTTGTGGATGCCGGTCACATTCTGGGTTCTGCCATGATCGAACTTTTGGTCCAGGAGGATGGCAAGGAAGTCAAGCTTGTTTTCTCAGGGGATCTTGGTAACAATGACCAGCCCATTATCAATGACCCTTCCATTCTTGACACTGCAGACTACCTGATTATGGAATCCACTTATGGAAACCGCCTGCATCATGAGGCGCAGGACGAAATCGAATTACTGCTTAGTGCTGTACAAGATACTTACGAAAAAGGCGGCAACTTGATTATACCTGCCTTTGCGGTAGCGCGTACCCAGGACCTGCTGTATCATTTAAGCTTGTTGATTGAACAAAAAAAGATTCCAACTATGCCTGTATATATTGACAGCCCGCTGGCTACAGCGGCCACCGAGATATTTCGAAATCACCGGGAATACTATGACCAGGAGACCTCCGATATGATCAATAGAGGCGGCAACCCGTTCCAGTTTCCCGGCATCAGATTTACCCAGACCGCAGAGGAGTCCAAATCCCTGAATAATGTGCAAAGGTCTATAATCATCTCGGCTAGCGGCATGTGTGATGCCGGCCGGATCAGACACCATCTCAAGTACAATCTTTGGCGCCCGGAAAGCACGGTGCTTTTTGTGGGCTACCAGGCAGAGGGCACCATGGGGCGTCTAATTCTGGACGGAGAGAAAAAGGTGCGCATTTTCGGAGATGATATAGCTGTAAAAGCTGATATCAGATTTATAGACAGTTATTCGGCTCATGCCGATCAGGCCGGACTGATCACCTGGGTCAAGAAATTTAGCGTGCCACCCGGGGAAGTTATATTGGTGCATGGTGAGCAGGAGTCTACCAACACCCTGGCCGGTCTGTTGCGGGCGGAAGGGTTAAAGGTAACCGTACCGGAATGGCAGCAAATATTGGAACTGCTTCCAGGTGGCTATGCGGAGGCAGTTGTTGACCCGGTTAAAATGGCTTTCTCCACCCTTGACGAAAAAATTAAAACAGCTCTCATGACCGGCCTTGAAAGCTCGCAAAAAGGTGAACTATTGCGCCGGCTTGCGGAACTTCAGCAATTTGTAGAAGAAAATTCAAAAAAATAGCCGTAGGGAAAGGGGTTCAGTATTGCCGTTCACCTTGCAGAATAAGATGCACTTTTATGTCTTTCGTCATTTTGAAGCGACCGGGCTGGTCATACACGGGTTTACCACTCGAAACGGCGGTGTCAGCAGTAAACCATACAATTCACTAAACACAGCTTTTCATGTCAGCGATGACCTGGAAAATGTTAGAGCCAATCGTTTAAAAGCCTGTAAGGCTCTGGATATTAACGCAGGTGATCTAGTAGCTGGGAAGCAGGTGCACGGAGACAACGTTGCAATTGTTGATGAGTTGGATATGGGAAAAGGAGCTCTTTCCTATGCTGATGCCCTGCCGGACACGGATGCCTTGGTAACAGCTACCCGGGCGGTCCCACTGTCAAGCTACTATGCTGACTGTGTGCCCATTTTTCTGCTTGACCCAGTCCACAAGGTTGTGGCTCTGGCCCATGCGGGATGGAAGGGAACAGTTTTAAAAATCGGCAAAAAAACAGTAAACAGGATGATGCAGAATTTCGGAACAGACCCCGCGAAGTGCCTGGCTGGGATCGGTCCTTCCATTGGTCCCTGTTGTTATGAGGTGGACGATAGGGTGATCAGCCCTTTGCGGCAGGGGTTCCCCGGTTATTCGGATTTTATTGAGGATTTCATACCAGGCAGGTGGCGCCTGGATCTGTGGGAGGCCAACCGTAAGACACTTTTGGAGGCTGGGCTATTGCCTGCAAATATCGAAACAGCTTCCATTTGTACCTGCTGCCACCCCGAGGCTTTCTTCTCCTACCGTGCGCAACAAGGGACTACCGGCCGGATGGCGGCCTTGCTTATGCTTAAACAACCAAACTATTGACCGAAAGAAGATGGGGTATGTCCAAGATACTGGTTGTGGATGACGAGAAAAATATATTGGAACTGGTCCGCTTTAACCTGGAAAGGGAAGGCTATCAGGTTTTCGTTTCTCTCGACGGCGCGAGTGCCCTGGAACTAGCCCGCAGCGAAATCCCAGCTTTAATCATCCTAGATATCATGTTGCCGGAAATGGACGGAATCGAAGTCTGCCGGGAACTGCGCCGCGAGCCTGTCACCAGGGATATCCCCATACTTATGCTAAGCGCCAAGGCTGACGAATTAGACCGGGTGTTAGGTTTGGAGATGGGTGCTGATGACTACGTTACCAAACCTTTCAGTCCAAGGGAACTAGTAGCGCGGGTGAAGGCCCGGTTGCGCCGGAGCGCCCGGGAAGAAGGCAAAACCGGTGAGGTTCAGGCAAAGGGACGGTTGGATTACGGGAGAATGCTCATTGATGAGGAGCGTTTTGCCGTTTACATTGACGGTGTAAAACAGGAATTTACCCTGAAGGAATTCGAAATAATCCGTTTTCTGGCCCGCTACCCGGGCAAAGTTTTTTCCAGGGACCAGCTTTTAGAGCAGGTCTGGGGGTACGATTACGCGGGTGACTCACGTACTGTTGACGTCCATATCCGTCATATCAGGCAAAAACTCGAGCAACACCAGCAGGGGGCCCAGATTATTGAGACAGTACGCGGTGTTGGTTACCGGCTTAAGGAGGGCACCATATGTTAAATAGGTTGGGCACCCTCTGGCGTCTTGGCTGGAGTCCGATAGCCAGCTATTTTCTTTTGCTGCTGGTTTTTTTTGCCCTGTCCCTGCTTACTTCAGTTAACCGGCTCAACCTTTGGCATGCGGGTCTGGTGGCCTTTTTCTTTGCTACCGTTTTGGCCCTGATCATGTATGCAAGGTTCATTAGCCCCTTGGAGGAAATGGCCAGTATTGCCCAGGATATGGCCAGAGGTAACCTGGAGCAGGAAATAAGAATCTTTGCCCAGGATGAAATTGGCGACCTGGCCCGTTCCATCAATTATATGGCCAGGCAGTTAAAAACAAACATTGACGATATAATTGCAGAGAAAAACAGAATCCAGGCGATCCTTACCAGTATGGCCGATGGGGTAATAGCGATGGACCCTTGGGGACGCGTAATCCTGATTAACCCGGTGGTGGAAAAACTTTTTGGAATAACCCTGGAGGCTAGCAGGGGCAAAAATATATTCCGTATTATACGCAACAACGAATTGGAAAAAATGATCAACCATGCTCTTGAAACCGGTCAGCCGATAAATAAACTGGTAGAAATTCAGACCACGGATCCTTTCATATTTTATGTTAATGTAACCCCCCTTGAAAACGGTGGGTCCGACCAGGGAGGGTTGGTGGCCGTTTTAAAAGATGTCACGGAGCGTAAAAGGGTTGAGGAGATGCGCAGCGATTTTGTCGCTAACGTCTCTCATGAGCTCAGGACCCCCCTCACATCGATCAGGGGATTTGCTGAGACTCTGTTGGATGGAGCTGTGGTAGACTCCAAAGTTGCCAGGCCATTTCTAGAAATTATCAATACTGAGACGGAGCGGCTGTCAAGGCTGATTGATGAACTTTTAAACCTTTCTAAAATAGAGGATCGCAAAACCATTCCAAGTTGGCAGCCTTTAAACATCAGTAACTTGATTAACAGTGCCGTGACCATTTTGAAACCCAAGGCCTTAGAAAAAGAAATAACAATTGGTGTTGACGCTCCTGAAACCCTTCCGATTTTTGAAGGTGATGCTGATATGTTGTGTCAGGTCTTGATTAACCTTATCGATAACTCGATCAGCTATACCCTGCAGGGTGGTGAAATCTATATCAAGGCTTCTGCCGGTCCAAATGAATTAAAAGTGGATGTGCAGGACAACGGTATCGGGATTCCACAGGAAAGTTTACACCGGGTCTTTGAGCGTTTTTACCGGGTCGACAAGGCCAGGTCTCGTGAGCAGGGAGGCACCGGTCTCGGCCTTTCCATCGTGAAACACATTGTTGACGTCCACCATGGAAGTGTACAGGTCGAGAGTAATGTGGGCTTGGGCAGCACTTTTTCGTTTGTGCTGCCTTTAATCGTACCCAACCATAGTAAATAGCCTTAAAATATTGGCTTGTTTCCTGGATAAAATTTCATGGATGATTGGTCAGCCGCAGTAATTATTACCGTTAATTTTTTAAAAAAGCGCTAATCAGGCTTTCTTACGCAGGATTTGGCTTCCTGCCGTCGAATAAACTTTCCATTTGAAGGTAAAATATCGCATGTCAATGATAAGAGATATGGCTGACCCGAAGTTTGCGAGGCAGAAGAGGCGGACAACCGCATTTCGCAGGAGCGTGGGCATACTATTTTTGTTGCTGGTGTTGGCTTTTGTCTTCTGGGGACGATTTGTCGCCGAGGTTTCAAATGTTCAGTTTATGACCAGGAAGGAAGTAGCCCGGGTTGTTCCACTGGAAGGGCTATTGCTTAAAAACGAAAATGTGCTCCGTGCCCAGGTTGGCGGGAAGTTGCACCTTGCCGCTGCCGACGGAGACCGGCTGGAAGCCGGCGCCAAAGCTGCCCAGGTCTTAGCGGTGCAGACGGATGCTGGTGGGGTGACCTATGATATTGCAACGCCTGTTGCGGGTATCTACTGTACTCATCTGGATGGGTTGGAGCAGGTGCTCTCTCCTAATAGTATAGATGTATTAGTTGTTCCGGAAATAGAAAAAATAGCTAATAATGCCACTTCTGAAGGAGTCCGCGTGGAAAAGGGACAGCCGGTCTTAAAGATTATCGATAATCTGAGCCCGGTGTACATCTATGCAGAAATAACCAAATCGAATTTTCCGGACTTTACTACAGACAAGCCCACCTGGTGGAAGGCTACCTGGGAAGAGCTAGCCCTCTCGGTCAAACCACTCAAAGTGTCAGACAAGGGAGACATGTGGGAGGGATATTTCATTTTGTCGGCTTACCCGGACCAGTTGTTGCATCAACGTAAAATAAAATTAAATATCACTACCCGTACTCTGGAGGGTTTTCTTGTACCACACAGGTCTATCGTGGACAGGGAAGGGCAGCCCGGTATTTTTCTCTCCATCAAAAAAAGGGCTTACTGGATACCTGTCAGCATTGAAGGTGAACTGGAAGGTATGCTGGCTGTATCCGGGCCAGAGCTTAACGAGGATTGTCGTTATGTGACTAACCCCTTGCTGGCCAGGGAAGAACAACGGGTCGAGTGAACTCGTCCAGCTAAAGCTGGACATCGAGACTTCGGTGGGGGACTCTACCCCCACCGAAGCAGAAAAGTGGAACTCCCACATATAGAAGTGAGAGTCTTTCAACAGCCGGATCTGTAAGGGGCTTATCTAAAAACCAAGGAGCTGTTATTTTGGATGTTATAGGGAATCTAAACCGGCTGGAGGAGCATATTGCTGTGGCAGCGAGGCGAGCCGGGCGCAACCCCGGCGAGATTAAGCTGGTAGCTGTTACTAAGACTGTTCCGGTTGAAATAATTAGGGAGGCACTGGCCTGTGGGGCTAACCGGCTGGGAGAAAACAGAGTACAGGAGTTCCTAAGCAAGTACCAAAAATTGCCTCCTAGTGTTGAATGGCATATGATCGGTCACCTGCAGACCAATAAAGTTAATAAAATAATCGGCAAAGTAAATCTAATCCATTCCCTGGATCGTTGGGCGCTGGCCGAGGAACTCCACCAGGCGGCTACTGAGGTGGGTAAAGTAGTAAAAGTGCTGGTGCAGGTAAACGTGGCAGGAGAAAAATCCAAATACGGCCTCGCGCCATCGGAAACTGTTGATTTCATTACTTCTACCGCAGATCTGGCGGGACTTTCCGTGGAGGGCTTGATGACAATCGCGCCCTGGTCGGCAAACCCGGAAGAGGTGCGGCCGGTGTTCAGGCAGTTGAAGGAAATTGCACGAAAGGTTGAAGACAAGGTGACAGGCTCAAGGATGGACTACCTCTCCATGGGCATGTCTGGAGACTGGGAGGTAGCAGTAGAGGAAGGAGCCAATATCCTGCGCATTGGAACGGCCATCTTTGGAGAGCGGGATAGGTAAGCTATACAACAACATAAATTATTTATGGGAGGGAAGACACATGGCCGTCAAACTTGTAGATAAAGTACTTGGCTTTATGGGCTTTGAGGATGAAGACAGCGACCAGGATGTAAAACAGAACCATGAGGAAGTCCAGGAGGAACAGGGTTGGCAGAGAAAAAGGGAGAGAGATAAAGAAAAGGGTACTGTAGTCAGCCTGCAGCACGCTCAGCGTCAGGTAAGGGTAGTTGTGGTGGAGCCCCGTTCTTTTGAAGAGGTCAAAGAAATAACGGACAACCTGAAGAACAGGCGTCCGATCATATTAAACCTGGAGCAAGCCGATGCCGAACTGGCACGGCGGGTGGTAGACTTTGTTTTGGGGGCAACTTATGCTTTAAACGGCAGCCAGCAAAAAGTGGGCAACGGTGTTTTCCTCTTTGTGCCCGCCAATATGGATATTACTAGTGAGTTAAAAGAGAACAACCGCGAAAATGGAATTTTTTCGTGGGGACGTTCATAAACTGCGTAAGGAGGTAGTATCGTGCCTTTGCGAGAAAAGAAAATTGGCTTTTTAGGCGGGGGAGCTATGGCGGAGGCTTTGATCACCGGCCTTTTGGGTGCGGGTTTGGTGGAGCCCCCCTCAGTCTATGTAAGCGACATAAATGACGCCAGGCAGGAATACCTGAAGCAAAAGTTTGGCATTCAAACAGCGGATAACTGTACTGTTGCCGGCACGGCCGATATTGTGATCCTGGCTGTCAAGCCTCAGGTAATATCGGGTTTATTGACAGAAATAGCTCCCCATGGTCGCCCAGAACTGACCGTTATTTCTATCGTGGCAGGTATATCTACCGGTTTTATTGAATCCTTTTTCGAAGGTCCCGTTCCGGTGGTGCGGGTGATGCCGAATACCCCCTGCCTGGTGGGTCAAGGGGCCAGCGCAGTATGCTCAGGCCAGTTCAGTTCCAAGTCAAATATGGAGAAGGCTTTGGCTATTTTTAAAGCTACCGGTCAAGCGGTGGTGGTAGCTGAGTCGATGATGGACTGTGTAACGGGCTTAAGCGGCAGTGGGCCAGCTTATATGTTTATGATTATGGAAGGATTTATTGACGGGGCGGTACGGCTGGGATTGTCCAGGGATGTGGCCAGAGTTTTAACTGTCCAGACCATGCTTGGGTCGGCCAAAATGGTTTTGGAAACTGGCGAGCATCCGTCCAAGCTGAAAGACATGGTTACAACACCGGGTGGCACGACCATCGCCGGTTTATATGCTCTCGAGGAGGGGGCGTTGCGTTCCCTCTTAATGAAGGCGGTGGCTGAAGCGGCCGATCGCTCCAGCAAATTGTCCGCCGGGCAAAAATAGCGAAAGTTTATTGTGGGGTGAACATGGGGATTATTATTACGGCGGTTAACGTGGCCTTTGAGGTATATACTTACCTGATTATTATACGCATTCTGCTTTCCTGGGTTCGTCATAACCCGTATCAGCCTCTAATCCGGTTTATTTACGAGATTACCGACCCCTACCTGAATGTTTTTAAGCGTTTTATCCCGCCCTTTGGGGCGATGGATTTCTCCCCGATCGTGGCCTTTTTTGTGTTACAGCTATTGAGAAATATTGTGATCAAGTTTTTATTGTTCTTATTATGAAAACGGACCGGGAAAAACTCTTATCCCGCGCTTCAGACGGGGAGGAACGGGCTATCCTGGCCAGGTCTCTAGACCAAGCCGAAACAGTGCTATATTGCGGCCGCACCCAGGTTACTGATTTTTGGGATCCGTACCGGACGGATCTTATCATTTCTGTAGTACAGGGTTTAGATCTAGTGGCTACGGCTGATGGTGGTTCCCCGGTTGCAGAACGGAAGAGGGTGGCCATGCACCCCACTGGTGTTGAGCCACTGCCAGAAGATTATAATTTAGGTTTTCTTTTAATAAAGGGCAATTTTAAACATTCCAGGGCCAAACACCGGGACTTTCAGGGAGCACTCTTGGGGCTAGGCCTGAAGCGGGAAAAGTTTGGGGACATCATAGTGACCGGGGATAGCGCCAACGTGGTGGTTGCCGGGGAGGTGGTCCCTTATATCCTGGCCAACCTGCACAAAGTGGGTCAGGCCGGAGTGCTGGTGTCCGAGCTTGGACAGAGTGATTTTCAGCTGCCGTCAGCCCAATACCGGGAAATCAAAGCTACTGTTTCCTCGTTACGCCTGGATGCAGTGGCAGCAGCTGGGTTTGGAATATCCCGATCCAAGGTTGTGAGGGAAATTGCAGCAGAGCGGCTAAGTATTAACTGGCGCGTATGCCCGGAGCCTGCCGCACTTATAGGAGAGGGTGACGTGCTTTCCGCTCGTGGTAAAGGCCGGGTAATTGTTGCGGCTGTTAAAGGGCCACTCAAAAGCGGCAGGACAGGGGTCCTTCTGCACAGGCTAGTTTGAGCACACCAGTCTAAGAACTTTGACCACATCTACCCTTGGTGAACTCGTCAGCTAAAGCTGGACATCGAGACTTCGGTGGGGGACTCTACCCCCACCGAAGCAGAAAAGTGGAACTCCCAATTATAGAAGTGGGAATATTGAAATTGGATAAAAAAGTTAAGCCAACCTGAGGTGAAGAAACTGTGATTACACCGCTGGATATTCAAAAAAAAGAGTTTCGTAAGGCCATGCGCGGGTACCGCGAAGAAGAGGTCGACACCTTTCTGGATCAGGTTATCCAGGACTATGAAGAACTGTTCCAGGAGAACCATACACTGAAAGAAAAGCTGATCCTCTCGGAGCAGAGCATGGCTCGCTACCGTGAAATCGAAGAGGTGCTTAAAAACACCATGATCATGGGCCAGAAGAGCGTTGATGAACTAAGACAGAATGCTGAGAAGGAAACCTCGTTGCGCCTGGACCAGGCTAGGCTTGAGGCTGAGCAGATAACCCGTGAGGCAGAACAAGAAGCGACGGCGTTGATCCAGGAAGCAGACCTGAAAGCCTCTGTCATGATCAAGGGCGCTGAAGAAAAAGTACAGCGAATCTATGAAGAGTACCACCAGGTGGAACGGGAATCCAGGGTATTCAAAATGAAATTCCGTGCTTTTTTGGAGACGCAGATGAAACTGTTGGATGGCGAGGAAGAAAGCTTTTCTGCCGGGGACGAATGCATGGAAGAAACTGCGTGAGTTGTCTGGATAAACCGCATATTCCCTTTCTTAGTAATTAATTTTAAAGTTTCCCAAGCCTCCCAGCATGGAGGCTTTTTGAACACTCATTTTAAGGAGGGTTAAATTGGATTTTATAAGGAGGATAGCCGGTAGGCAGCCGAGAATTCAAAATGAAAGTGAGTGCCTAGTATCGGCTGTTCTTGTGCCCATAGTGAAAAAAGAGGGGATACCTCACGTCCTTTTTGAAGTGCGGTCTGAAAGTCTCAACAGGCAACCGGGCGAGGTTTGTTTTCCGGGTGGTAAAGTCGAACCGGGTGAAATGGCACGACCGCAGACGACGGCCATCCGCGAAGCAGTTGAAGAACTGGGCATCCGCGCAGACAAGGTGGTATTGGTCGGTCCCCTGGACTACCAGATTACCCCGCCTGGCACGCTGATATATCCTTATTTGGGGATCATTGAGGACTGGGGAAACATCAATCCCAACCCCTGCGAAGTTGCAAGTACTTTTCTGGCTCCGCTGGGGCACTTTACCTCTCCTCCCAGGGCAAGCACGGTGGAAGTAGCGACTCGCTATCCCGCTGATTTTCCATTCCACAGGGTGCCCCTGAGCTATAAAGAGAGAGGGGATTGGTCGAAACAGTGGTCTTTTCCCGTTTACTTTTACGAGTACGGTGAACATTTTATCTGGGGCGTGACGGCCCGGATCCTGAATAATTTTATTACCCTATGCCACCCGGAGCTGTTGGCTTCTAAAAAATAAAACTAACAAGGAGCTTTTATTTTATGGAGTTAATCTACCAGAAAAGCTGGTTTTGTTCAGTGAAAGGCATCCATTCCGGTGAACTGCTGGCGGAGGCATCCATCCTGGGAACAGATATAGAAGCAACCGGTAGGCTTAAGGCAGACCAGACTTCTTTTGAAATCAAAGATGCCCGCTGGGAAGTATTCCGCTCGCCGGGTGGGGGGTGTAACGGCAGCCATGAGGCGCCTGGCCTGCAAGGAGCAACCGCTTATTTTAATATAGGCCGTGAGCTCCGGAGGGAGGTTGGTGATGATGCCGGTGGTCTGGCCCGGGATTTGCTAGCCGAATGCGTCAGGGGCATTATCCAGTCAGAAACTTTTCTCTTCCAGGAGAGAGGCTTTGCTACCCTAAAAGACTATTGTGATCACTGGCAGAAGTCTCAAGTTGACACCTGCCGTTACCAAAGTAACCTCCATCGCGTTACACGCCGGTGGGACGAGTATGTGGATGGGTTGAAACACGTGTTAAACCTTTTCAACCGCTCGAAGAACTTTTCTGTTTACCGTTTGGCGAACGGACTGATCGTTCATGGTGGCTTTAGCGACTCCTACCATGAGTTGGGTTTGTTGTGCAACCTGGACCTTGCCGGCAGGGTTAAAGAATGCTCGGGCAAATTTCTCAGGGCGCCGGACCAGGTTTGTTTTGAGTGCGCGCTGCTCCCCAATAGCCTGAAAGGTCTGGCGCTCACTGCATGCACTAAGAAACAGTTGGCTGAAATTGTCGGCGGACCTCAGGGCTGTGAACACCTGGTGGACTTGATTGAGGAACTGCGTAGAATAATCACCTATGTGCTGGCAAATATCAGGGAGGAGAGGTTCTAATGTGCTGCCGCTAAGAGAAGAAAAAGACGGCGTCTCCTTCAAGGTTAGGGTTCAGCCACGAGCTTCAAAAAATCAAGTGGCGGGACTTTTTGAGGACGCCCTGCGGGTACGCCTGACGGCGCCGCCAGTTGATGGGGAAGCCAACGAGGCGTGCCGTGCCTTCCTGGCCGAACTCTTGTCGGTCGGCCGGGGTCAGGTAGAGATCTTGTCCGGCCATACCGGACGCAATAAAGTTGTCAAGATAAAAGGGGTCAGTGCGTCACAAGTCCAGAAGCGCCTTCCTTGATAACAAATGTAAAGACTTAAGACTTATAAGGTTGAGTAACTAATTTTCCGCCAGTTGGGTAAATATAGTAGGTAAGTTGACGCAAGAAGGCCTTTTCTATATAATATTGTTTGTTAAGTCTTCCGAATTATACATTGTTTTATCAGCCTCGTCGACATTGCTGAGAGACATGCGTAAAGCAGTCGTCTACACACTAAAAAAATTAGCTATAGCATAGTGTCTATAAGAGCATTATATCGGCCTATGACCGGGAAGAGTAGACGTGTAATTCCGATCAGAGAATCCGGGTGTGGTGGGAACCGGGTACGGATAAACGTTAAAAATCACCCGGGAGGCGCCGGCTGAAACCTGTGGGGATTAAGCCAGGCCGGTTCGCCACCGTTACCGGGCGACTGGAGTGGCAGGCCTGAACAGCTAATAACTGGCTGGCCGGCATTTAGGGTGGTACCGCGGGTTATGATCCCGTCCCTTTGG
The DNA here is from genome assembly GCA_028702695.1 of Desulfotomaculaceae bacterium. GTDB lineage: Bacteria > Bacillota > Desulfotomaculia > Desulfotomaculales > Pelotomaculaceae > Pelotomaculum_C. The sequence continues at coordinate 214 of JAQVOH010000005.1, read as the reverse complement.
GGGCGGGTTTTTACTTGTAAAGCCATTCCCATAGGTTACCAGAGCAAATCTATTTCATTTATAATAGGCAAGTCCAGATTATGTTTAAATTTGGAGGGTTATGAAAGATGGACTACAGTAAGACTTTAAACCTGCCTAAAACAGATTTTCCGATGCGGGCCAACCTGCCCGAAAGAGAACCGGAAATCTTGAAATTCTGGGAAGATATTGATAT
>JAQVOH010000154.1 GCA_028702695.1 Desulfotomaculaceae bacterium | reverse complement strand
ATAGTACAGCTCTTTCTGAGTCGATAAAAGGCTCTTTTTCCAGGAGTTCTTGGTAGCGTTTATTAACTCTCTGCGTGGTAGGGCTTCCTTTGATTTCCCTGTCCACGATTTGCTTAGCCACAGCCATTACTTTTTCAACCTCCTTATCCGGGTTAGTACTTTATTATAAGAGCAAGATGCATGCCAGCCCAATCCCGCCAATGGATATAAGGTTTTTCGCAGTTTTTGTCGTAAAAAAAAATAAGACTTACCGTAAAAGCGGCAAGTCTTAACGTAATTTCGGGACGATATGACAATATAGCGGAAATATTTTAATGTTTTTCTTTTTTCAGATATCTTAGCGCTCGTGGTGTGGTTTTAAGCATTTCAGCAGCTGTTGGGTAATGCCCTTTAGCCTCCTTAAGAGCCCTCTCTATGATTAATTGGGTAGCTGTAAGCTCCACCTGTTTAAAATCTTCTAAAAAACAGGGCAAATCAAAACCGGCATCGAAATTAATCCCTTCTATAAAATCAGTTAGTCGCTCCTCCGTTTCGGCCAACAATCCTTTGACGGGTCTTACTATTGATTTAATTTGGGGCTGCTGGTCTGTCCGGGTGCTAGGTCTTTTTTTTGAAAAATTAAGTGGTAAATGTTCAGGAAGGATTACCGGACTGTCACACACTGCCGCGATTTTCGCGATCATATTTGCTAATTCCCTGACATTACCCGGCCAATCGTAGCTTTTAAGAATATTTAATACCTCCGTACTTAGGGCAGGCACTCTACCGGGAGGAAAATGGCGCGTCATAAAATGTTCGGCCAAAAATAAAATATCTTCCTTCCTGTCCCTAAGTGGAGGTGAGGTTAAAGAAACAACTTCGAGGCGATAGTACAAGTCCTCCCTGAAGCGCTTCAGTTTTATTAATTCCTCCAGATTGGCATTCGTTGCGGCAAGAATACGGACATCAACATGAATTGGTTTCTGTCCACCAACCCTCATTATTTCGCCCGTTTCCAAAACACGCAAAAGTTTCACCTGAATCGAATTACTGGCGTCCCCAACTTCATCCAGAAAAAGCGTTCCGCGATGGGCCAGCTCAAAAATTCCTTTTTTCTGTCCGGAGGCCCCTGTGAAAGCTCCTTTTTCATAGCCAAAAAGTTCGCTTTCCAGTAGATTTTCCGGTAAAGCGCCACAGTTTATAGCTAGAAAAGGCTTTTCCGCGCGAGGGCTCATAGCGTGGATAAAATGAGCAAGGACATCTTTCCCGGTTCCTGTTTCACCGCGAATTAGAATTGTAATGTCCTTTTTGGCCAGTTTTTCCGCTACCAGGAGCAGCTTCCGCATTTCTTCACTTTGTCCGGTTACCAGCCCTGCGGAATCAAGTGCCTGGTTTCTTTGTTCATAAAATATCTCATTTTTTAACTGGCTAAGAGCCTGTTTGATAACTAATTCCAATTCAGAAAGATCACTGAAGGGCTTTTCGATATAATCAAATGCTCCAAGTTGGATAGCCTCAACAGCTGACTTAACCGTAGAGTAACCTGTCATAATGATCGATTCACAATCCGGTTGGAGTGATTTCAATTCCCGCAGCAGGGTAATCCCGTCGGTATCAGGAAGTTTGAGGTCAATAATAGCCAGGTGGTAAGGTTCCTTGAAAGCTTCTCTAGCCTGCGACCCGTTTACTGCAACAGTTACCTTATAGTGGTACGGTTCTAAGAGAAACGTAAAAAATTCTCCTATCTCAATTTCATCATCAACAACCAGAATGCGGAAAGTCATATTTATCACTCCCTATGCTCTTATTGAAAAATTACTGCTGCTCAGGTTCTTCAATAGGTATCAGCAAGGAAAACTTGCTCCCCTGACCAATTTCACTTTGTACGACTAGCTTCCCGCCATGAGCTTGAGCGATATTTTGACTGATTGAGAGACCAAGCCCCGTGCCCATTACTTTGGTGGTGAAAAACGGGCTGAATATCTGTTTTAAATGTCCGTATTCAATTCCACAACCAGTATCACGAACTTCGATATAAACAAACTGTTCCTCAATTCCGGTTGTCAGATAAATATCACGAACATCACAATCTCGAAGCGCGTCCCTTGCATTAATCAGCAGGTTAACCAAAACCTGTTCTAAATGCTGACTGCTCCCTATAACTACAGGGAGTTCCCCTGCAAAATTTTTCACAATTCTAGTATTATTCTTTTCAATTTCATAGGAAACTAGCGCCAGGGCGCCTTCAACAATATCATTCATATTAATTGACTCAAATGAATATTTTTCCTGACGGACAAAGGCGCGCAGTTTAAGAATTATATTTTTACAGCGTTCACCGCATTTTTTAATATTATCCAGAAGTTTTCCTTTTTCAGGTGGATAGATTTTAGCATCACGCTCCAGGAGCAGGGTGTTGCCAATGATTGCAGTCAGAGGGCTGTTTAATTCGTGGGCAATACCTGAAGCAATTTCCCCAACAGCAGCGAGCTTTGCTGATTGAATCAACTGAGCCTCCATGTTTACCCGCTCCGTAACCTCCCGTATGGAAATAACAACTTCGTCTACATGACTATTTTTATTTAAAATCGGAAATGATGACAGATCCCATACCACACCGGAAGGAAGATGAATACGCTTGTTGGCCGACTGCTCTTTTTCAACAGCTTCTTTCAAGAGGCTTTGCACATGATCGTATTGTTCAGGGTCAAAGTACTCGTACCATAACTGTCCGACCTGAGGAAGGATCTGTCTTTCCTTTCCTAATTCTAAAACGGCCTTGTTAAAACGTACAATTTTACCTTTCCTGTTGATCACGATCAGCATGTCCGTTACAGCCTTAAAGGTTTCCTCCCAGGCCCGCTTACTCAAACTTTCTTCAGAATAAAGCCGCACGTTTTCAATACATAATGACAACTGGTCGGCGACTTGACGTAAGAAAACGATCTCCTCTTCTTTATAGGTAAAAGGTTCGTGGCTTCCCAAAATTAAAGCGCCAATGGATTCGCCTTTAACAAACAATGGCAGTATGATCTGGGATTTAATATTGAGGTGGGCCAGCACAATATCTTCAGGAAAGCTGTAAGGATCCTCAGAGATGTTCGGACGAACAATCATTCTCTTTTCACTCATCACTCTAGCCGGCCCGGAATGAATCCGATCAAAGACAAAACACATGGATATGCATTGCTCCTGCGTTTCAGTGCCTTCTATAACTGTATTACTGATAGAGTTTTCTTTTTCTAAAAAACATAGATTTAACAAATCATAGGCAACAACCTTCTTTAATTCCGCAATGCTGCCTGCAATTTCTTCCAAGGAGGTTTCGACGGAAATATTTTTTGCGATATTATTAATGATTTCAAGCTGCAAGTTCCTTTTTTCCATCTCTTCCATAAGGGATGTTGCCATCTTATAGCTGTCTTCCCATTGCTTACGAAGTAAAATTTCCTCCTGGTACAGCCTTGCATCTTCAAAAAGCAGCGCTAACTGATCGGCAACCTGCTGAAGAAAGCTGGCATCATCTATGATATACTCACCGATATTTTTACTACCCAAATTCAATGTCCCAATAATTCCGGTTCTTGCTATTAATGGAACAATAATTATGGACTTCAGACCAAATAATTTAAGAGCTCTGGTGAAAGCCTGACCATCATTTTGTATATCCGTTCTTATGGAAAAACGTCTCTTTCTTATTACTTCCCAGGCCCAGGAAGTCTCCTGTTCTAAAAGGGTGCCTTCTTTTATAACAGAAATACCTTTGGGTAGTTCCCTATGAACTATTAGATTCCCATTTTCCAGAATACATAAGTTCATAAGGTCAAAAGATATGATCCTTTGCAGCTTTACTGCAACATCTTCAATCATTTCATCAAAGGTCATTTCAAGCGTAATACTTTTAGCAATTTGATTAATTATTTGAAGTTGTGTATTTCTCTTTATTAGTTCTCTCAATTGAGAATAAAGAAACACATTATTATAATTGCTATCATTTTTTTCCAATTTAATACCTCAAATGCTTTCTGTAAGTTTGAATACAATATAAATTCGGCTAATTTAACATTACAAATATCAATTGATGAAAAATTCTACAAATAATCACTAACTCCTCTTTTGTTTTCAAAATTGTTAAACAAAACAAAAAAAGCATCATAGCGATGCTCAATCATAAATAATGGCAATAAAGTAAAAATGTTTGCAAATTAGTACGCATAACCATAAAACATTACTAAAGAAAATGTGGGCTGCACTACTGATTCTGCTTTACACCAAATAACCTGCGCCACCAGGGCAACTGGACCTTTCCCTGCCGTATAACCAGCTTGGCCTGCATTTTACGGATAGCTCTCATTATTTCCTGGTCCCTATCCTCAATTTTTTTTTCTAAAAGTGACACGCGCCGGTCAACGGCCTCCTCAACCATCATTTGGGTGAGACTTAAAAGAACCTTTGCACTGTAAATGTCAATTGTAGGTACGATAGCATTGGTCCAGGATATTTCAGATATCTCTGCCTCAGTGACCCGGTCTGAATCATCCGGCCTGTTGATACACACCAGATCTCCCATCTTATGCTTACCCCCTTTGTTAATCTCTCGTCTTAAAAGCAGTGATATATAACTTCTCCAAATAATTGTTAATTCCTTCCAAATTATAATCAACAAACCCATTTTAACGTGTAAATATCCAGTGGTGGGG
>JAQVOH010000153.1 GCA_028702695.1 Desulfotomaculaceae bacterium | reverse complement strand
AAGGACTGACTTTGCCAGACGGCCAACTGAATCCTCTACAGGCGGCATTTGTCAATCATGGCGCTATCCAGTGTGGTTTCTGCACACCAGGCATGCTCATGTCGGCCTCAGGACTCCTGAAGAGGACCCCCAAGCCTACCTTGTATGACATCAAGCACGAGATGTCAGGAAACATTTGCCGTTGCACCGGTTTTAAGAGAATCGTCGGAGCGATTGAACTAGCTTCAGAAACCATGACTGAGGGGGTGAAGTAATGGGAGCCTGGGATAATAAAGAAACTGCTGAAAACAAATCACAATATGTACGCGAAGGAAAACCTTCCTATCTAGATGAAAGAAGGTTCACTCAGGTAGGAAGAAGCGTACCTAGAGTAGATGGCCCTGCTAAAGCAAAGGGTGAAGCGATTTATACCGCTGATATGGTACTGCCGAACATGTTGTACGGAAAAATCAAGCGCTGCACAGAATACGCGCACGCCAACATTAAAAAGATCGACTGCAGCAAAGCACTCGCACTGCCGGGCGTACTGGCTGTCCTCACCGGAGACGAAGCTCCCAACAAATGGGGTATCGTTCCCCAGTCAGCCAATGAGACTGCTCTGGCTGTAGGTAAAGTACGTTTTTACGGTGAAGGCGTGGCCGCTGTTGCCGCTATTGATGAAGAGACCGCCGAGGCTGCCTGTGATCTGATTGAAGTAGAATACGAGCCCCTACCGGCATTGACGGACCCATTCGAATCCATGGCACGCGCTGGTGAAGTAACCATCCATGAAGATAAACCTGACAATATCCTGCATAAAGGCGAGCAGATCTACGGTGACGTGGACAAGGCCTTTGAAAAATGCGAGTACATCTTAGAAAGAGAATTCAAAACCGGCCGCCCACAGCACGGCTACATCGAGCCGCAGTCTGCTTTGGCCAGCTATGACACCCAAAATGGGCTACTGCACCTGTGGGCAAGCAGTCAGGTTCCTCACTACCTGCACCGCCAGATGTCCATCGTTTTGGAAATGCCCATGAGCAAAATCAGGGTGACGCTTCCCGCAGTGGGTGGCGGTTTCGGTGGCAAGGGCGAAGCAGCCTCATCAGAATTTGTTGCATGCCTTCTGTCCCGTAAGACCGGCCGGCCGGTCAAAGTAACTTATGAGCGTGCTGATGTATTCTACACGAGCAAAGGACGGCACCCATGCCATATGAAATGGAAAATCGGTGTGGACAAAGACGGTTATATTCAAGCCGTAGATTTTGACAATACCCTGGACAAAGGCGCATACGCAGGCTGGGGCGTCGTGGTGATGTTCTACACTGCTTCCATGGTGCACCTGCCCTACAAAGTGCCTAACGTCCGCTCACATGTAAGAAGCGTTTTTACCAACTTACCCTCAACCGGAGCCATGCGCGGTCTCGGCGGAGTTCAGCCCAGGTTTGCCATGGATACCCTGCTGGACGAGTTGGCCGATATGGTAGGGATTAGCGGGCTGGAAATAAGATTGAGAAACGCTGTTGAATCAGGTTATACCGCCATTAACAATCTCTTTGTACCACACAGTGAGTTCAAGAAATGCATGCAGACAGCCGTAGACAAATCAGGCTATCTGGAAAAACACGGCAAGTTGCCCTTCGGTAAAGGCATTGGTATGTCCGGCGGCTTTTACATTTCCGGTACTGCCTATACCCTTTACCAGGCGTATAAGCCCCATACCTCATTAACGCTGAGGGTAGACACCGAAGGTGGTGTGACCGTGCTTTGCGCGGCTGCCGAAATCGGTCAGGGCAGCACCACGGTCATGGCCCAGATGGCGGCTGAAGCGCTGGGCGTCCATTATGAAGACGTTCACGTGCAAACAGGTGATACGGAAGTAGGCAGCTTCGATCTGGGTAGTTTTGCCAGTCGTTTAACCTATGCCTCCGGTTACGCGATCAGAGAAGCAGCCAAGGAAATCAATGGCAAGCTTAAAACAGTAGCCGGAGCTTTGCTTGGCTGCCGGGCTGACCAGCTAATCATCAAAGACCGCAAGATCTATTCCAAATTCGAGCCTAAATATAAAATCGACTGGGCGGAAGCGGTTCAAAAATATGTCAACTCAGAGGGTGCTTTAATTTCTATCGGACACTTCTCGCCGCCACGGCGCAAAGGGATTGACCTCATCACCGGCAACCGGGTGCAGGGCGCAAACATCGGCCACTCCCCCACCTTTGGTTTCAGCTGCCAGGTTCACGAAGTAGAAGTGGATGTGGAGACCGGACGGGTCTATGTCAAAAAAGTTACCGAAGCCGGAGACTGCGGAACTGCTGTCAACCCGATGAGCGTAGACGGACAGGTGGAAGGCTCCATCTTGTTCAACATGGGTGGTGCCCTTTACGAAGATATGAAATTTGACGAAAACGGCAGGCACTTGAACCCCAACTTCCACGACTACAAGTGCCCGACATTCATGGAAATGCCGGATATGGACACCAACATCGTAGAGAGCTACGACCCGAGCGCGCCGTTTGGGGTTAAGGAAACCGGAGAAGGCGCCGTTCAGCCGACTTTCCCGGCGATTGCCAATGCGATCTACGACGCTATCGGCGTAAGGTTCTACCAAGTGCCGATTACTCCAGAAATGATTCTCAAGGCCTTAAAAGAAAAGAAAGAAAAAGAAGCCGGTTGTAGCTGCACAGCTTAAGAAATAAACCCATGACATGCGCCAGTCTATTATAAGCTGGCGCATGTCTAAAAAAATCTGAGATATTTTCAATGATAGCATAAGTTAACAACAAAAATCTAAGGAGGGTATAAACATGGCAAAAGTGATTACGGCGGAACAAGCAGCAGCCCTAATTAAGGACGGTGATACTGTCGGGTATGCTGTTTCTGCACTTGCCGGTTGGCCAGAAGAGATAGCCCTGGCCATCGGGGAAAGATTTAGGAATACCGGTCATCCCAAAGGCCTTACCCAGGTGCATGGCCCTGGAGCTGGTGATAATAAAACCAGAGGCGAATGTGCCATGGCTGAAGAAGGCTTGATAAAGAGGTTAATTGTAGGGCATGTGGGTACATCGCCACGCATGGCCCGCCTGGTGGAAGAGAATAAAGCAGAGTGTTATTTCCTTCCGCAAGGAGTCATGTGCCAATTATTTATGGAAATAGGCAGAAGAGGACCTGGCGTGTTGTCAAAAGTTGGGTTGGGGACCTTTATTGACCCGCGTATTGAAGGCGCCAAGGTTAATGCTATTACCACGGAAGATATCCTTAAAGTTGTTGAATTTGAAGGGGAAGAGTGGATGTTTTACCCTTCCTTCCCTATTGATGTAGCGCTCTTGAGGGGTACTGTAGCAGATGAAAACGGCAATTTCACGATTGAAAAAGAAGGCAAAAGTTTGGATAATCTGCCGGTAGCCCAGGCCGTAAAAGCTTCGGGCGGCATTGTCATAGTGCAGGTGGAAACATTGGTTAAGGCTGGTACATTGCATCCCAAGCGTGTAAAAGTACCGGGTGTTTTAGTAGATTATATTGTAGTTGCTGAAAAACCACAATGGCAAAGCATGACTACTCTATATAATCCTTCATTTTCTGGTGATGCAAGAGTCCCCCTGGGCGGTGTTCCACCGCTCCCACTGGACGAACGCAAAGTCATCTGCCGTCGCGCAGCGATGGAATTGAAGCCTGGTCCGGTTAATATGGGAATCGGTATTCCTCAAGGTATTGCCAATGTGGCTACTGAAGAGGGTGTCGGTGACACCATTCTAGCGATTTCCGAGTTGGGGAATATCGGCGGATTGCCTGGAGTGGGCGGGGATTTCGGACACCACTGGAACCCTGAAGCTACGGTTGATCATTATTTCCATCAAAACTGGTTTGATGGTGTCGGCGTCCCTCTGGCTTACTTCGGACTGGCGGAGACAGACAAAGAAGGTAACGTCAACGCCAGCAATTTTGGTGGTAAGGTAGCGGGCGTCGGTGGTTTTATTAACATAACCACGAGCTGCAAAAAAGCGGTTTTTTGTGGCACATTTACCGCAGGCGGGCTGCAAGTCGAGGTGAAAGACGGTAAATTAGTCATTATCAAAGAGGGTAGAAAGAAAAAATTCCTGGACCAGGTTGGGCAGATTTCCTACAGCGGAAAATATGCGGTCTCAATTAACAAGCCTACTCTTTTCATTACAGAAAGAGCCGTTTTTGAACTTACACAAGAAGGAATGGTCTTAACAGAGATCGCTCCTGGTGTGGATTTAGAAAAAGATATCCTGGGCCTTATGGATTTTAAACCAGTCATCTCACCTTATATGAGGCTTATGGACGAGGGGATTTTCCAGCCAAAATGGGGTAGATTAAAAGATATCATTAATAAAGACTAAAATTTGTGAAAAGCTGATAAACAGATAATATTTAGTTAGACAACTAAAGGGGATGTTGAAATTAATCAAATAAAACGGTACAAGAAAAAAGTACTGCTATAAATATTCCTCGTCCAAAAGCAATATTTTAGCCAGTACTATGTGAAATTAAAGACTTTAACATTATAATGCGTTCTGTTTTAAAATACAATACCATTTTTATGGTAACAAGAAGCAATCGGCAGACTTGGAGTAAATATAAGAAGTAACCGACCTGTGTTGAAAAAATTCAATACAGGTCGGAGGAACCAATATCTTAAGTAATGCCGCTATTCTCCTGCAAGAATTAGGAAGGATTTAAAATCTGCTCTATATTCAGCAAAAGGAAGCTTACAAAGTGAGGGACTTTAGAAATGACAAAAATTAATTAGGAG
>JAQVOH010000152.1 GCA_028702695.1 Desulfotomaculaceae bacterium | reverse complement strand
ATGGAAAGTTTCCCCTGGTGGAGTGAAGAGCACAAGCAGTTGGCAAAAGATGTACGCGCATTTATGCAAAAGATAGCGACTCGGGAAATGGAAACACGGTGGACGAGAGAATTCCCCTTCGATTTATATGAAGCGTTCGGTAAAACAGGCTTTACAGGCGCTGCCATCCCCAAGGAGTATGGTGGAATGGGACTGGGCTGCACAGGCGGCTGCATCGTAGCTGAGGAAGTTCACATAGTTAGCCCGGGATTGGGCAGGATCATCGTGGGTAACATGATGGGCGGCGTAATGCAGTTTCTTGCATATGGCACGGAAGAGCAAAAGAAAAAATATCTTCCACTGATCACAAAAGGACAAATCGGCTGTGTAGGTATTACCGAAATGACCGCGGGCACGGATGCCTCCGGTATGGAAGTCGAAGCGAAGCAGGACGGGGACCATTACGTCCTCAACGGCAAGAAGCGTTTTATCGTCGGCGCCGGTGTAGCACAACATTACATTGTTTATGCAAGGACAAGCAGCAATCCCGAAGATATTAAAAAGCACCGTCACCTCACCGCTTTCGTAGTTGAAAAAGGCACGCCGGGCTTTACCACTGAAAGGATCAATGAAATTCTCGGTTTTGAGAATGTGCAGAACGGTTCTCTCGATTTCGATGAAGCACACGTACCGGTGGCAAACAGGATTGGCGCCGAGGGAGAAGGCTGGAAAGTTTTGATGCACGGGCTCAATTTTGAGAGAACCCTGATTTCCGCTTCGGCAGCTGCCTGGCAGCAGATATTATTACAGTATACAGTCCCCTATTCTCAAAGAAGGGTCCAGTTCGGCAGACCTACTATCGATATTGCCGGCAATCAGATGAAAATTGCGGATATCATCATGCGGCTTAAGACTACACGCATGTCCGTCTATTACACGGCATACCTTTGGGATCTGGGCAAAGATATTACCATCGAGGCAAGCATGGTCAAGGCAGTTGGCGCAGAAAACACCTTTGCGTCAAGCTGTGACGCCACACAGGTTATGGGCGGTGACGGTGTAAACCGTTTCTACCCGGTCCAGAACGTTTTTGAAGTTGCCAAGACAGATTATATCGCCGGGGGCACTTTAGAAGCCTGCAGGCTGGTTATTTTCAGGTCTGGGCTCAAGCTGATGGCGGAGGATATGCAGATGCCGCGCCGCGTTGTCAGCGAAAGACTGGGCGTGCCGGTGCCGGCAGCAGGACCTGTTGAAAAGAAATTAGCGCTTAGCGAAGAAAATGTGTTGGCTGTACTGGGCGAAGACTACCGGATCAACCAGGGTCTGCATATGACACTGGGTGATATCAAGCAATATATCGACACAGATGATGAAGCATTGGGCAAGGTCATCGAAGCCCTGCAGGAACAGGGACTGGTCATGGTATACCGGACCAAAAAGGGTATACAGCTCGTCAAGGCTAATTACAAAGGTCTGAAGAAAGCCTATCCCAAGGAATACTACAGGTGGGCTCCGGAATTTGTAACTGAGGATAGAAAGTTCTAAACACATCCAATAGGATAGCAGGACCGTCTACTGTAAAAAGTAGACGGTCCTCTTGTTTTGTAAATTATGCTTTTTTTGAACCCAACGGAGCTATATTGATTTGCTCCGATTATAAAAATCAGACAGGCTGCTTAACTTGTGCAACCTTTGGTTGATTGTGGGGGAGGCTTTTCATTTCCAGATAAATAAGAGTCGCCGTCAACAGTACTGCCAGTCCATCAGATATCGGCGCTGTTCTCCACACTCCGTTGATCCCCCAGAAATTTGGCAGGATCAGAAGCAGAGGGATAAACAGCAATACCTGCCTGGACAAGCTGAGTATAGTAGATTGTATCGGTTTGCCCACTGCTTGAAAGTAGTTTGAACATATTATTTGAAAGCCTACAACTGGAAATAGTGCAAAAAACACCCGCATCGCCTGCGTGGTCATTTCCGTCAAAGCGGTATCATCTGTGCTGAATAGCCCTACAATTTGGGTCGGCCAGATATTAATGACCGTATACCCGGCTACAGAAATGCAGGTACCGGCTATCACCGCTATTTTCATGGTTTCTTTGACCCTGTCATATTGCCGGGCTCCGTAATTAAAACCTATGAGGGGTTGTGCTCCCTGGCTTAAGCCCACTATAGGCATGAATAATAAAGCAGCTATACTCATAATGATCCCCACAGCCGAGAGCGCTAAATCGCCACCATAGACCAATAGGGTCTTATTTAATATCGATTGCTGAATACTGTTGGCGACTTGCATCGCAAAAGGTGCAAAGCCAATAGATACAATACTAATAATTATAGGTAGTTGCAGCTTAAGGTTTTTTAATCTGATTTTGACCAGGCTCCGGCCTGACAAGAAATAACTTAACACCCAGATCGCTGAAAAGAATTGGCCAGACAAAGTAGCTAAAGCCGAGCCTTTTATCCCTAGCCCTAATTTGAAAATAAAAATGTAGTTTAAAACGCCATTTATCAACGCGCCTGCTATTTGTGTATACATAGCCAACCTGGGATTGCCTTCCGCCCTGATAAAATTATTCATCCCCATGCTGATGGAACCAAAGGCTGCTCCCAGCATAATAATATGTACAAAATCCCGGGCGTAAGGTAAAACCTCTTCACTTGCCCCAAAGAATATTAAAATCGGCTCAGGGAAGAGCAGGTATATTGCGGCGATAATGACTGGTAATAAAATTATCATAACCATGGCATTGCCGGCTACCTTTTCGGCTTCTTCCATTTTCTGTTGTCCTAAACGGATGGAAATTAAGGCCGTAGCGCCGATTCCGATCAGCATGGATACAGCCATTAGAATAATCATAATGGGGAAAGCCACAGTTGTAGCCGCGATAGCGATTGAGCCGACTCCACGCCCCACAAATATCCTGTCGACAATATTGTATAGTGCGTTAATGAGCATAGCCACGATAGCGGGCAAGGAAAACTTCCACAGCAGACTGCCTATATTTTTATCGCGCATTTCTAAGCTTGTTTCCATTTTGTCAACTATTCACCTTTTAATATTTTTTCATAAAATCTACTGCATACTGCAAGCTGGTTACAAATTGTTTTATTTCTCCGGGTTCTACGCCTTGAAAAATAACACTCAAGCTTCGGGTGTGATCATCCATAATTTTATTCATTTCTTCTCTGCCCGCAGCACTGAGTGATATTAATAACTTTCGTCTGTCACTGGGATCAGCACATCGTATAACCAGTCCCATATCTTCCAACTGGTCGATCAGGGTAGTCAGGCTTCCTTTTTCTATATCCAGCATTTTACCGATTTCAGTTGGAATCAAGTGATCCCGCTGGTATAAAATACTGATAATCTTGACATGATTCTTCTTTATCCTGGGGTTGCCATCATAGTGCTGTCGGAACCGCCATAGAAATTTTTCATGAAACAATCCTATAAAAGTAAACAATAAGTTGTGCAATTCTTTAGCTTCCTGGAATCTCATTCGCATCACCCGTATTGGATAGTTAGAATACTAATAATAAGAATACCGACATAATTTATCATATAAAGGCTTCTGCGTCAAGGGCGTAAAACCATAGTATATTGGGGATTGATTAAATGCTTTGTACCACTATCATGGTGTTAATAATAATGCTCGGATAAAGCTTGAACGGAGGGATAAGCTAAGGAATAAATTATAATGGTGGGGGTATGTCTCAATGCCAAAAGCTGACGAACTACGAGCAACCAGGGCAGAAGAATTACGAAAGGTAACTGCCGACCAGTTAAGAAGTTTCGACGCTGGGGATATTCGGGATGTAACGGTCGAGGAGTTGGAAAAATTATGCGAAGCCCCAGGGGATTTGGGATGTTCGGAGCAAACAAATACCGTAATTCCAAAAGAGGATACTCATCCCGGAACTGGTTTAAGACACGACAACCATGACGCCATCACCAATGGAGATCAAGGTCTGTAGGTATTTATTACGTTCATATGACAGTAGTTCTGTACCTGGTACAACCTGCTTAATGCCGCTAGTTACGGTTAAAAAAACCGGGCAAAAAGCTGATCAAAGAACCGGAAACCATGTCCGAGAGTATCGTAAGTAGCCGGTCTGGCTATCAGCATGATAGAGTGATTTTGCCATCCGATTTTAAGATAGGTTCTTGTTTTCAGTGGAACGGTACTGCAGAGCTTCGGCCACGTGACCTTCACCAATCAGATGACTACCGGCCAGGTCAGCGATGGTTCTGGAGACTTTTAGGACCCGGTCGTAGGACCTTGCGCTCAGGTTGAGCCTGCTGAAAGCGTCCTTGATTAACGCCTTGGCATCCTTGGATAGTTTGCAGTACAACCTTACCTCTCGCGGACCCATACCGGCGTTACAGGTCACAATTGATGCTTTGCTCCGCAACCCTCCGGCTTGTTCCTCTGCGGAAAACCTCTGTCGTTGAATTTCCCGCGCTTGTTCAACCCTGTTTTTGACTTCCCGGGCGCTTTCGCCTTTGGGCTGTTGTGATATGTCCTCGTAAGGCAGCCTGGGCACCTCGATATGGAGGTCAACCCGGTCCAGCAGGGGGCCGGAAAGCCGGGAAATATAGCGCTGTACCTGGAGTGGAGAGCAGGAACATTCTCTGAGTGGGTCTCCGTAATAACCACAGGGGCAAGGGTTGAGCGCGCCAACCAGCATCAACCTGGCCGGGTAGGTCAGGGATGCGTTAATCCTGGAGATGGTCACCACGCCGTCTTCCAGAGGCTGGCGCAGTGCTTCCAGGGTGTCCTTGTGAAATTCAGGCATCTCATCCAGAAATAAAAC
>JAQVOH010000151.1 GCA_028702695.1 Desulfotomaculaceae bacterium | reverse complement strand
CCGCTGATCTGGAAACCGGAGCAACCTCCAAGCCGGGGGTCTACGCCGGCGGCGATGTGGTTACCGGCGCTGCCACGGTTATCCTGGCCATGGGCGCAGGGCGCACTGCGGCCGATTCCATCCATAATTATCTGTTGTCGAGCATTTAGTAATTAAATTGTTCTTGTTGGGAGTGGAGAAAAAGCTGGCCAGGAATGTGTTAACGAAGCAATGTTTAAATGAATTTCATTAAAGGGGGTACTTTTATGCTACAAGACTACCTTGTTCCAAAAACAATCGATCAGGCATTGTCCCATTTACAGAACAACAATGGGAAGGCCAGGATCATTGCAGGGGGTACGGACCTGCTCCTGGATCTTAAAGAGGGCAAAAAAGAAGCAGGGATCTTGGTTGACATTACCAGAATTCCCGGGCTAAAAGTAATCACGATGGAAAATGGTGTTGTACGGATCGGTTCTGCTGCAACCCATAACCAGGTCGCCAAATCGGATATCATCCGGGAAAAGGCTTTGGTCCTGGCACAGGCAGCTAGATCGGTGGGTTCCCTGCAAATCCGCAATTCTGGTACGGTGGTTGGGAATGTGCTGAATGCGCAGCCTGCCGCCGACACAGCGGTAGCCCTGACAGCGCTGGGCGCAGTGGCTGAAATTCTGTCGCCGGCTAAAAAGGAGTACCTGCCGGTAGAAGAATTGTATGCAGGTCTCGGAAAAAGCACTTTAGACAGCACCTCCCAACTGTTAACCATGGTTCAATTTCCTGCCTTATTAAAGAATCAGGGCTCAGCTTTTGAACGGTTGGAACAACGCAAAGCATTAGCCCTGCCCATGCTCAATGTGGCAGTGGTGGTATCATTGTCCGGTGAGCAGTTTGAGTGGGCCCGTATCGTCATGGCTCCGGTTGGGACAAAACCGGTGCGCGCGACTGAGTCTGAGGCAATATTAAAAGGCGCCAGGGCAACTTCGGAGCTCATTGAAAAGGCGGCCGGTGCGGCCATTGCCCAGGCCAACCCCAGGGACAGCGCACTCAGGGGTTCCAGGGAATATCGACTGGAGGTCTTGCCGGTTCTGGTCAAGCGTGCCCTGGAGTCGGCCGTTGCTCAGGCCAAAGGCAACTTTTAATCATAATAAGGAGGTTTAATCATGAGTGTCAAAACGCTGTCTTTTATTCTCAACGGTGAAAATACTGTAGTGGAAGTTGCTCTTTCCGATATGCTGGTTGATGTTTTGAGGGAAAAACTGCTCCTGACCGGTACCAAGAAAGGCTGCGGTAAAGGTGAATGTGGGGCTTGTACGGTGATTATGAATGGGGAGGCTGTCAACTCCTGTATGGTTCCCGCCTTAAAAGCAGAGGGTGCTATAGTGGAAACCATCGAAGGTATCGGGCGTCCGGATAAATTACACCCGCTGCAGGAAAGCTTCATGGATCAAGGAGCCATACAGTGCGGTTTTTGTACCCCGGGGATGATCATGTCAGCAAAAGCCCTGCTTGACAAAAACCTGACACCCAACCGGGAGGATATCAGGGAAGCTGTATCAGGAAATATCTGCCGCTGCACGGGTTACGTTAAAATAGAAAAAGCTGTGTCAGTTGCCGCTAAACAAATCAGAGAGAACCAGTAAAGGAGGTGCCGTGATGAAAGAATATGATGTTATAGGCAAAAATGTTCGCAGGCTGGATGCCGCTGAGAAGGCCACGGGGACAGCCACCTTTTCCACCGATTTCTCCTTGCCCGGTATGCTGCACGGAAAGGTTCTGCGCAGCCCGTATCCCCATGCCAAAATTGTCAGTATTGATACTGCTGAAGCTGAAAAATTACCCGGTGTCAAGGCAGTGGCAACCTATCAAAATACCCCCAGGGAGATATTCAACACCTCTGCAACAATGGCTTTTACCGTGCCGGCTCTTGAACCGGTCCTGGACCAGTATATATTTGACAACATTGTGCGCTATGTGGGCGATGAAGTTGCGGCAGTAGCGGCAGTAAGTGAAAAGGTGGCTGAAGCAGCACTTGAATTGATCAAGGTAGAGTACGAGGAACTGCCGGCCATATTTGATCCGCTGGAAGCCATGGAACCTGGAGCGCCTGATATTCATCCTAACTGCAGCGCCGGCAAGAATATACCCGGGGAAATAGTCAAGATTCCTTTTGGCGATGTGGACAAAGGTTTTGTGGAAAGCGATGTAGTCTTTGAAGGACGTTTTAAATTGCCCGTTCAGAAGCAGGCCCAGTTGGAAACACAGGCGGCTGTGGCGCAGGTCGGTGCTGATGGAAAAATCACAGTTTGGTCGACTACCCAAACACCGCATCCATCCCGGAGTATTCTGGCCAAGGTTTTTGGAGTCCCCGAAAGCAAGGTCCGGGTGTTGAACCCGCCTTATGTAGGTGGCGGCTTCGGTGTACGCATCGGCTTGAGCGCGAAAGCCGAACCTATTGCAGTAGCGCTGGCCAAGCTGGCCGGGAAACCGGTCAAGGTCGTTTATTCCAGGGAAGATGACTTTATCGCCTCAGATACACGGCATGGAGGATACGTAAGCATCAAGCTTGGGTCTAAAAAAGACGGGACCTTCCATGCTATGGAGCTTAAAGGGACTTTGAATACCGGTGCTTACTGCAGCTTCGGCTGTGAAACGCCGGGCGTGATGGGAGCGATGGGGTTGGCTGTTTACCGCGTCCCCAACCAGTCCTATTATGGCCACAGCGTATACACCAATACCTCCCCTGCGGGAGCTATGCGCGGTTTCGGCAACCCTCAGGCCATGTTTGCCATTGAGTCGGCGGTGGATATGATGGCTGAAAAACTGGGGATGGATCCTTTGGAACTGCGTTTGAAAAATATTATGCAGGTTGGGGACCCCTGGTGTTTGCCTTATCCCTGCCAATCAACCGGCTTGGCCGAGTGCATTGAGAAAGGGGCCGGGAGTATCGGTTGGGATAACAGAAACAGTTTGAACCAGCCCGGAGCCAAGAAACTGAGGGGGATCGGCGCCGGAGTAGGTACCCACGTGAGCAATGCCTGGCCATTTTGTGTGGACTATGATAATGCCTATCTCGCTGTACAGCAGGACGGGTCTATCCACTTGGCCGCAGGAGTCCCCGACATCGGCACCGGGACCAGCACCACCCTGCCGCAATTGGCCGCCGAAGCGCTTGGCGTAGGACTTGGTGAAGTAAGCCTGACTTTTGGTGATACTGCAACCACGCCCTTTGATATCGGCAGCCACGCCAGCAGGACCTGCTACGCCGCTGGAACCGCTGTAGTGGCCGCGGCTAATGACGCCCGCAGACAGGTCCTCGAATATGCAGGTGATTTCTTAAATGTCCCGCCGGAAAGGTTGGATATCAAGGGTTCGGTCATCTATATCACTGGCCAGGAATTGGGCGAGCAGTGCGCGGGAACCGGCGTATGTCAAACCGGTGCGGGAACCAGCGTATGTGAAACCGGTGAAAAAAGAAATAGTGTGAGCCTGCGGGACTTGGCTTACCACGCACACCTGCGTAATAAACAGTTTATCGGGGTGGGCCGGATTGTTCCGGGCAATGCCCCACCGTGGCAAGCCCATTTCGCTGAGGTCGAAGTGGACACGGAAACCGGCCAGGTCAAGGTCTTAAAGGTTGCTGCAGCACACGACGTGGGCAAGGCTATCAATCCGTGCATTGTGGAAGGACAAATCGAGGGTGGTGTCCTGATGGGCGTAGGTTACGCCACCAGCGAGGAAATAACCTATGACGCCAAAGGAAGACAGCTGCACAACAGTCTGCACAAATACATGCTGCCCACTGCAGAGGATGCGCCTGAAATCGACGCCATTGTGGTAGAGGCCAGCGACCCTACCGGCCCATTTGGCGCCAAGGGTGTAGGCGAGACCGGGCTGGTGCCGACGGCTGGGGCTATTGCCAATGCAGTTTATAACGCCACCGGAATCCGGTTTTACGAGATACCTCTGACCGAGGAAAAGGTTTATAGGGCTCTAAAACAGAGGGTTTAACCCCTGCGAGGCATTGGGTATCCAAGCTCATTGTAACAAAGGGCTATCCGCTAAAGAGATTTAAGAAGCTATGCCAAACACTAAACGGCCACCTGCTATTTAGCGGCCGTTTAGTGTTAATTCTTTCTTTAGATGGTCTCTCAAAATAAAGTTTTTGACTCGAGCTTGGCCTGGACGTCGTTTAAGCATTCCCCGAAGCGCTGGAAGTGGACGACTTCCCTTGCCCTCAAAAAACGAAGCGTGTCCTTAATGCCGGGATCATCGGTGAGCTGGATCAGGTGCTCATAGGTGGTCCTGGCTTTTTGTTCGGCTGCCAGGTCTTCATGCAGGTCGGCAATCGGGTCCCCCGTTGCCTGGATGTAAGCGGCTGTCCAGGGGACTCCTGCGGCGTCGGCCGGGTAAACGGCACGGTCGTGCTGGGCAAAGTGCGCCCCTAAGCCGGCTTCCCTGAGCTGCATGGCCGGCACGCCCTTGACCAGTTTATAAATCATGGTAGCAATGATTTCCCAGTGGGCCAGTTCCTCAGTGCCGATATCTGTTAGCAGCCCTTTAGCGTTGCTAACCAGTTGACATGAATCTAGCCTTTCAACCCTTGTCTACAGGTTTTTAAGGGTGTAACAGGTATAACAACTTCAGATAGTCCAGTTGGTTTTTAGCCGGGCGAATGACCTTCGGCTTGATTGGTGGTTCCATATGTGATACCATTAATACGGGCGGTGGTTCTGTTGACCAGGTTCAATAAGTTATATGCAAAAATCGTACACAATCCTAAAGACGTTGACTTTGAGGAACTGGACAAGGTTCTTAAGCAGTA
>JAQVOH010000051.1 GCA_028702695.1 Desulfotomaculaceae bacterium | reverse complement strand
GGGATGGCAAGCAAAATAATAATAAATATATACCTTTCTACAGGCACGATAGGCAATGTATTGATGCCCCTCATCTTCCTCTTTGAGTTCATATGGAATATAGGTAAAAATGGGGATTTTTCGATGAGGATGTTACGATTGTAGTAAATCATTAAACCAATAGTAAATGTCTTTCGACCTGTCGGTTCTCGGAAACATATCCACGACTTTTTCCACTAAGAGTAAACGGAAACATGTCGACTTAGCAAAATCAAATAAAGAAAATCGCATATCACGCTCTTTCACTTACAATTTTCCCAATAATAAAAATAAATAAGACGATTATTGCTGCTAACCATAAAGAAATACTCACCACAATAGTTCTAAAGTATATGCTACTCAATATTATTACAGCAAAAATAACTGCAGCAATAAACCAAGTTTTCAAAAAAGAGACTATTTTCTTATCTTTCTTTGTGTCAAATGCTGTTTTAGTGATAACCCATACAACCACATTTGCTATGAGGATAATTGCAAGTGCATTTATAATGTCCCCAACTGTTAATATAAAATCAAACTCAGCTTCTTCTGAAATGAGGCTAGTTATCAAGTTTTTAGTTAAAGCAATAACACCTAAAATTCATAGTACATTAAGAGACGTACCTACAAATTCCATCATCTTATCTTTTTTTGTCTTCCTAGGCATAGCTTCGATAATCTCATCACAGATTTCCTTATATCTACCGCCCATGACCTTTTTAATATTATCGCCTCGTTGCTGACCATCTATAATTAGTTCAATAATATCTTCTCTTACAACTTCTTGATTATAATCTGTTAAATCAGAACCTCGTAAGTAGACAACCATATTTGTATAAATTTCTTTGTTTTCATCGAAAATAGCTTTTTCCCTACTATTATTTTCATTTAATAATTCCTTTGCTAGTTTATTCATTATCTTGCCCTCCCATTAATAATTGATTAACAGCATGATCTAGTTCTTGCCAATTATCTTTAAACTGGTTTAGCGTAGCAACTCCTTTTTCAGTTAAGTGATAATATTTGCGTTTCGGTCCGCTATTAGAGTCTTGTAAAGTAGCTTTTACAAGTCCATTTTTCTGTAAGCGTAAAATAATAGGATATATTGTTCCTTCAGAGATTATTCCAAATCCATATTCCTCTAACTGTTTTGAGATTTCATATGCATAGGTCTCTCGTTTCCGAATTATTTCTAAGATGCATCCTTCTAACACACCTTTTAGCATTTGTGAAGGAATCATAATAAAACCTCCTTTACGGTATCTTGTAATACAATGTTCTACTATATTGTATTGTAAGATACTGCCTTTGTCAATCGTCTTTTCTCCCACTCTAAATGATGATGTCCTTCTCAATAAATTGATTTTCTGATGAGCTATTAATAATACTTTCTATTAAAACAAAACCGCCAACCAAGAGAATTTTTCTCCTGATTGGCGGTCAGCTCAATATATTATATCTCTATATCAATTTCAACGCCTGATTTGATTTCTCGTGTTTTGAAGCGACGCAGGTGGACAAGCTCATTTTTCAAGGTACTGAAAAAGCTCTCCGCACAAGCATTATCATAACAGTTACCTTTGCGACTAATGCTGGGGATAAAGCCATTCTCCCTAAGTAGAGCCTGATAGGCATGACTGGCGTACTGAACACCACGATCAGAATGATGGATTAGCCCTTTTAAAGGGTGCTCCCGGCCAATAGCTTGCTTCAGCGCCTGGATGACAAGCTCCTTGGTCATGGTACTGTTCATGGCAATTCCCACTACGTCTTTGCTGCAAAGGTCTACAACGCTTGCCAGGTAGAGCCAGCCTTCACCGGTCGGGATGTAACTCATATCACTTACCCACACGGTGTTGGGAGCTGAGGTCTGGAAGTTCTGGTTTAGAAGGTTTTCTGCCACTGGTAAGCTGTGCTTAGAATTTGTAGTGGCCTTATACTTCCTTGGGCGGACAGACTGAATACCATTTGCCTTCATCAGACGATATACACGGTTCTTCCCGCACCCAAACTGCTCTTTGACATCAGCATGTACCTTGCGGACACTATCTACAAAACGTTCGTATAATCCATCGAGCGATTTTTCTGGCATTAATACATATAAACCTTTTGTGCCACCCGATTGAGAAATGATTTGAGCTAGGATAAATCGTAGATTTGCTGAAACTACTTCACTTTGATCCTTTTGTCCTGCTTCACTTAATTCAGGTCCAATATCGCTGTTCTTACTAGGCCAGATGCTTCCTGGGGACAAATATATAGCCTTCTCAACGTTATTAGGGTAAGCCTCCATGTATTTTGAACTCAATGTTCCGCCCCAGGATTTACCGATTAAAATCACTTTGTCCGCATTCAAATGTTGAGGAATAGCCTCCAAATCATGTACATGTCTGTCTACTTGTTAGGGTCAACTAAAACATGATGCAAAATGTAAAAGCAATTCTGATTTCACTTCATTGGAAACCATATCATAAAAATAACTGCGTGATTTCAATTGAAGTATCGTTACCGGAAAATAGCTGTGATTTTCAGTCAACCAGGCTACCTCATATGCAGCCTGGCCTTTGCTATTATCAGTTTTGCCCGGTACGACCTGTCCTATCAGGATAACATAATGGAACTATCCTACAGGCCGAAAGATAGTTCCACTTTAAATACCTCAATATTCTTAAAAAATTGCCTAAATCTTCCTATCCTGGGTATAGGTGAAATGCTCGCAAAGAGTAGAATTTAAGGATTATTATATACATACCCCTACTCACTTTTTTAGACAAATTGCGACACATTCTGTATGATGCGACCATGGGAACATATCCACAGGCTGGGCTTCTCTGGTCTGGTATCCTTTCCCCGTAAGATATCCCAAATCGCGGGCTAGTGTACCAGGATCACAGGAGACATAGACCAGTCGCGGCACTTTCATTGCTATGACAGCATCCAGGGCCTCCCGGCCACAACCCTTGCGGGGCGGGTCCAATATCACTACATCCGGTCGCAGGCCCTGACGGGCCAAAGCCGGGAGCAACCTTTCCACCTGACCGGTCAAAAACTCGGCGTTACTGCTCTTATTGAGAACTGCATTATGACGGGCGTCTTCAACGGCCGCGGGGACAACCTCTATACCATATACTTTCCTAGCCCGCTGGGCTAGATATAAAGCTATGGTACCGATCCCGGAGTAAGCGTCAAGTACCGTTTCCCCTCCGTTTAAAGCAGCAAACTCCTCTGCCTTGCCGTATAAAATCAGGGTCTGCAGCGGGTTGACCTGATAGAAAGAATCCGGCGAAATCCTGAAGGTCAAGTTGTTCAACCGGTCATATATAACGTCCCTGCCTGCCAGAAGCCGGAATTCCTTCCCCATGATTTCTCCTGACTTACCTGTATGGACACTGCGCACCAGGGATGTTATCCCCGGCTGTTGTGATATAAGCTCAAATGCAAAGTCCTTCTCCTGGCGCCACTCCTGTTCTCCGGTAACAATAACGGCCATCATCTCACCTGTAAAGAAAGCTTTGCGCAGGACCAGATGTCGAAAAAAAACAGGCTCCCGCTCAAGGTCTCCTCCTCCATACTTGTTAAGGAGTGTCCCACAGAGGAAGGCCAACTGGTTTAACCCGGTGTCCACCAGAAGACAACCCTGTTGTCGGCCGTTCCCGTCGCTGAAAAAATCGGTCAAGTTGTGGGAACCTTCTTCATAAAAGCCAAGTTGATAGCGGCCGTCTCTCTTTTCCACCTTAAAATGAACCTTATTGCGGTAATGCCAGGGATGCTGCATGCCCAGAGTCTCGCTGACCACCACCTCATCCAAACCACCGATACGTCGCAACGAGTCCCTGACCAAACCGGTTTTCAACCTCAACTGCTCCTCATAATATGCGTGTTGCAGGCGGCACCCGCCACAGGCGGCATAGTGATCACACTTTGGGGCTACCCGGCAGGAGGAAGGCTTCATGATTTCCAAAGCCCTAGCCAAAACATATTTCTTTTTGCACTCTAAAACCTCGGCTAAAACCTCATCCCCGGGTATGGTCCCGGGGATGAATACTGCTAAACCCTGGTAACGGCCCACACCAGATCCCGTGTGGGTGATACCGGTAATATGTACTTCGACTCTTTCTCCCGTTCTTATGGTGGTATTATTTATTATCAATCAGCTACCTCTCTGTTAGGCAAATCTGACATAAAATGTACTGCCTTCGGACCCGGTGTTAACCTTGATGGTGGCATTGTGACGGGCTACGATGCTGTAGCAAACTGCCAGGCCCAGGCCGGTTCCCTTTTCTTTGGTAGTAAAAAACGGGGTTCCCATTTTTTCAAAAACTTCCAGGTCAATACCCGTACCTTGGTCCTGCACGGACAGGACCACTTCTCCACTATCCATGCACGTCTTGATAGTCAGGCACCTGCCTGGTTGCATGGCTTCCATCCCGTTCCGGAACAAATTTAGGATTAACTGGCGAATTTCTTTTTCGTCCAGGTTTAAGTTTATGATTTCCCCAAGTTCTATTTTTATATCCTTGTCACTAACCATTGCGTCGGCCTGAATTAGGGGATACAAGCTTTCAATAATATCATTGAGGTTATGAGGCTTCAACTCCACCGCCCTGCTTCTGGCAATGGAGAGAAATTCAGAAATAATTGAATTGGCCCGGTTCAGTTCGGTTATCATTAGATCGTAATATTCCTTGTACTGGATACAATCGTTTTTGCCGCTCAAGTATTGTAGAAAACCCTTAACCGCAGTCATTGGGTTTCTTATCTCGTGGGCAATCCCGGCAGCCATTTCGCCAACCAAATTGAACCTTTCAAGCCTAGCCATCTCTATTTCAAGTTGCTTCTTTTCGGTAATATCAATGGAGTTAGTTAATACGCACTGTTCTCCGCCAAGGGCAACGACATCCGCTGATAACAAACCAACCTTGATTTTACCTGATTTGGATCTAAGCTTAACCTCCAGGTTCCTGACTATACCATTTTTTCTAATTTCTCGTATGTATTTTTGACGATCTTCCACTTCCGGCCATAAGTTCAAATCCATACATGAACGGCCCATGCTCTCCTCCAGGCTATACCCCAATACCCGTTCAAATGTCAGGTTTACGTCAATATACCTGAAATCTTCAAGCCGCCTAAGCGTCTGAATAATTGAACTGGCGTGAAAGACTTTATAAAAGCGTTCCTCCGAATGGCGCAGGGCCTCTTCCGTCTTTTTACGTTCCGTTATATCGCGCCAGGTAACGGCAATCCCGTCGCCCAGCTTTACGGCCCTAATATCGAACATCCCATATATTATTTTATTAACAGGGTCCTCATAGGTCATTTTCTCCCTGACCAGAGGGACACCTCGATTGGCAACCAGGCAGAATTCATTGAAAATGCCTGCTTCCTTATAAAGGGGCCGTAACTCCAGAAAGCTCCTGCCGATCTGCTCCTCTTTGGTCATTTTAAAGTTGTGACATGCTGTTTCATTAACATATTCAAGTAGGAAGTCTGTAATCTGTCCGGACTTGTCACGTACAGCCGAATAAACTGCAAAACAATCCAGCATGCTCTCTACCAGGGTACGAAAGCGTTCCTCATTATTTTGAATCAGCCTCTTCATGTCACGCAGTTGGGTAAGTAGCATCGAAATCTCCGGTGTTTGATAAATTTCTTCCTTGGCGAGATGAGAACCGTAATTTTGAAAAGCATTAAGCATATTGATGTGCTTATTGGGATAATCCCCAATTTCATGACGGCTCACAAAATTATCCGATTCTTTTCTTTTTAGCCCACCTGGTTTACTTAATTTAACACTCACCAGTAATACCCCCAAAATGTGGTCGATACTATTTTATTAATTTAGACAAATATTTCACATTTCCTTCATGGATATTGTTAAAACCTTAAAATATCTAAATTATTTTTAAATTCTTTTAATTTACTACAGCGCAATAAACAACGAAATACGCCGATAATTGAGCGTATTTCAAAATTTATGTGTGAGTAAATTAGTTAGCCGGTTGTTCTTGCATGAGCATCTGCCTGGGACAACTGTTTCCAACCGACTCAATCGACCTTACCAGCGTATATTTAGAAAACCAGTTATTTAAGCGGTTAGCACTCCCGGCTATTCTTTATAGTAAGCAAATGCCTCTTCCCATTCCTTTTCTTTAAAACCAACAAGTACCTTTTCACCGTTGGTGATTATTGGGCGTTTGACTAACATGCCATCAGAGGCCAGAATATCGTACAAGTCATCATGGTTGGCGGTTTTAATTATATCCTTTAACCCTAGTTCTTTGTATTTCACCCCGCTGGTATTGAATAACTTTTTTATTTCTAAGCCACTTTTCTGATGGAATTTAACAATTTCCTCCCGGGTAGGGCGCTCGTCCACAATATGACGAGTCTGATAAGTGATACCTTTTTTATTAAGCCAATCCTTGGCTTTTTTCACAGTGCCTCACCTGGGATATTCTAACAAAATCCATGGCATCTACTTGTTCCCTCTTTCCCTTATTTCATTTAAACTATAAACATAGGTGCCCCTTTTTTCCTCTATGGCCGTTCTATACATGGCATAAGCGACAGTCCTTCCCTGTATGAGTTTATATCTATTTAGTGAGCCTGCAAAGATAAACTCATCTAGGTTTTGGGGAAAGAGCCGTGGCCGCCCTTGACATGGAGCCTCGCACCCGTGTTTCCAAGGGCCAAGGGCAGCCGACGTAGCCTACACATTGGACACAGTGGCATCTCTGCCGTCAACGAACTTAACTATCAATTATGTCCCCCTTAATCATGTGAATAATCTGTCACACTAGCCAGGTCACCAGTATCAAGCTCTACAGTTTTCAAAATGTATCTAAACCTATCGACATCGTCCTTCCTCTGGGGTATGCTCGCCTTAAGCTTGTCGTGATAGGTTAACTCCACCTTCCCTCCCTCTTTATATTTAAGTGCAAGTCCATAAGGATACACAATCCCATTCCTGAGTGTAACTTTCATTAGCTCACCTCCATTCTGTGTATACCTCTAACTTAGACATATGCTCAGCGTAACAATCTTCACCGGCCTTGGCGCGAGTCATTAGCTCCAGACCGTTACCCTCGCGACGTTGTAAGCGACGCCACGTAGTAGGCCAATAATAATTCGCCTGAACGCTCACGTCTTGAACAAGGTTGTCCATATACTTGATCATGGCAGAGCCATCAGTGTAAGCGTAAGAAACCATCACGATCTGTTCATTTGCCCCGTCGTGAGTATTCGTGCACTGAGCCAGCGAGTCGGTCGTGATAGAGCCGGCCCGTAAGAGGCCCGACGTGGTCCTCGTCAGAGTAGATTTCCCGTCTAACTGTCGAGAGTGAACAGCCACCATATTAAATTATAATGCCATTTATAGAAATATCAAATAGACGTTATAATACGACAATTGAGATTAAAAGTGGGTCTGATAAACTAAAGGCTTCGATGGACATGCTCAAGCTTTTTATAACAAAGAAAAAAATAATGTTTCTGGCTAATGCCTACTAAATTGACGGCTTATTGTTAAGGGAGTCGTCCTTGTAGCGACATTCCGGGCACTAAAAATTAACGCTTTGCTGCTGATATCCGGTGAGCAAATATAAATACCCACCACCAAAGAAAAACGCCCCGTTTTCAGGCGTTCTTCGTCAATGACTTGTGAGTAAATCGATAAGCCGGGTTCTGTCGTTGGGTGATCATCTATCTAGGACGACTGTTTCCAGCCGCCTCAAGCGACCTTACCCGGGAACGGGACGGGCCGTCCCTATGTTCCTCTATTCGGTCTTGCTCCAGGTGGGGTTTACCTAGCCGACCGGTCGCCCGGCCGCTGGTGCGCTCTTACCGCACCGTTCCATCCTTGCCTCACACCGGAAGGTCATCCCTTCCGGCGGGCGGTTTACATTTCTATGGCACTTTCCTTAGGGTCGCCCCCACTGGGAGTTACCCAGCACCCTGCCCTGTGGAGCCCGGACTTTCCTCGGGCGCCACCTTTCGGCCAGACGCCCACGATCACCTGATTTACTCACTAACTTTTATATACATATTATATCATTAAGTATATAAGAATTGCAAATCTCGCGGAGATCCGCCAGGCCAGGGCTACCTTTCCCAGAATAAAAGACGGCCACAGTTGCTGCAGTATACCATCTCTTCTCCCTGTTTCAAAAGGCGCAGGTGATTGAATGGTATGCCCATCCGGCAGCCCAGACAGATCCCTTTATCGACCTTGGCCAGGGGGTCATTAAAAATTCTTTTCATCTCCTGATACTTGTTCCAGAGGTCAATATCCAATTTATCCAATATCTTCTGTTTTGCAAGAGGCACCTGGGCTAAAACACTTTTAACCTTTTGCTGGTTGGCCAGGTAGGTGCCGTGCAACTTGCGAAACTCATCGGCTTTTTCATTTAACTCTTTGCTCTTCTTCTCAAGAAGACCGCGCATACTGTCCAGTTTCTCCATAATATTAAGGATTTCATCCTCAGTCCTACTAACGACGCTCTTCAAGCTGTCAAGTTTGATATTGCTGGTGTTGATTTCTTTTATGTTAGTAATAGAACCGCTGTATATTTTATGCCCGAGACTATCCACCTGCTCAACTGCCGCGGTAGCATCCATTTCTTTTATTTTTAGATCTTTTTTAATACTATTATACTTTTCTTTTAATTTATTAAAATCCGCCCGGCCCTGTTCAATTTCAACCTTGAGAGTCTTTAAATCTTTGGAAATCTGCCCCTCCTTCAACTTTATTTCCAGCGCTTTCCTCTGGCCATCCAGGACCTGGATCTCCCACAGCGGTTTTAAATCGAGCATAGCAAACCTCTCTCTTCGACAAAATTAATAAAGGATAGGAACATTTCCTATCCTAAAGATATTCAAACGGGTCAGTCTTGGTTTCAGACAAGATTATCTCAACATCCATGTTTAAATCGCGGCAGCGACTCCGGAGATAGTTCTGCAGTGACGGCAGAACCACGGCTTCTGTGCCATAGTGCCCCGGATCCACAAACTTGAGTCCGTTAGCCAGTATTTGCTGGGCTGTGTGATATTTGAAATCGCTGGTGAGCAGGGTATCGGCTCCGCAAGACAAGGCTGCCTCCCAGAGGTCAGCGCCGGACCCGCCGCACACTGCCACTTTGCTGACGGTTTCATCAAGAGCACCTCCAAAGCGTAACGTGACTAACCCCAGGGCATCTTTCACCCTTTCGGCAAACAGGCCAAATGGCATTGCCTGAGGAAGTGTGCCAACCCTGCCTAAACCATAAGCCCCGCTAGGATTCTCCAGTCGGTAAAGGTCGTAGGCAACCTCTTCGTAAGGGTGGGCCTTGCTCATTGCCTGCAAAACACCGTTTAACCGGTTGGCCGGAACCAAGGTCTCCAGCCTAATTTCCTGCACCTGTTCTATTTCCCCAATATTGCCGATGAACGGGTTGGTACCTGCCAGCGGCTTAAATGTACCCGTGCCCGGGGAGGCAAACGTGCAGTGGCTGTAATTGCCGATCCAACCGGCGCCGGTTTCAGATATGGCGGACCTTACCTGGTCCAGGTGTCCCAATGGGACAAAAACAGCCAGCTTGAAATACTCTTCACGGCCGGCCACTTGCAATATGGAAAGGTCTTTAAGACCAAGTATTTGCGCCAGAGCAGTATTCACCCCGCCCTCCACCAGGTCAAGGTTGGTATGGGCCGCGTAAACGCTAATCTGGTGAGCAATGAGGTAACGGATCAGCTCACCTTCTGGGCGGTCATAGCGGATTGTTTTGACTGGTTTAAAAAAAAGCGGGTGGTGGCTAATGATTAAACCAGCGCCTTTTTTCCTGGCTTCAGCAGCCACAGCTGTGGTGACATCGAGTGCAAGCAGGACGCGGGTTATTTTATCTCCCGGTTCCCCCAACTGGAAGCCGCTATTATCCCACGTTTCCGCGAGATATGGAGGCGCTGTCTTTTCAATAAGACAAATTATCTCACTGATTTCTACAGGCATGCCGCGACCTCCCTGATTCTAGCCACTTTGCCTTCGATTTCCAGCGCTTTTTCCCTGGCAGCCGTACTATGGGCAAGAGCAAGCCCTGCCAGAACACGCTCGTACTTCACCATAAAACCGTTCAGGTGCCTCCCCAACAGTGGGCTTCTTTTCTCAAGCAGCCTGGGTCCAAGCTCCAAATAAACCGGGTCATAGGTAACTTCACGTCCCGGTTCGGCCGCAATAATTACATAAATACGACCGTCATCTTCTACCAGTTCTTCATCGGCAATTTTCCAGCCGTTAGCTGCCAGCCAAACCCTTAAATCCCCAGCGTCAGTCATCGGCTGCAGAACCAGCCTTTTAATTCCCGCTAATGTTTGCGGTGCTCCGGCCAGGATGCCCCTAATCGTGTTGCCGCCCATCCCAGCAAGGACCACTACCTCGGCCTCACCCGGCTTTAATGGTTGTAGCCCGTCTCCCAGCCTCAGACCGATCCGGTCTTCCAGGACGTGTTCTTTGATCTTGTGTACCGCTGACTGGAATGGCCCTTCCCTCAGGTCGGTAGCAATTACAAAACGGCATATTCCTTGTTTAATAAGAAAAATTGGGAGGTAAGCGTGGTCGGTCCCTATATCGGCGGCAATACTGCCGTGTGGTATAAATGCCGCCAGCGCGGCCAAGCGCTTTGGAAGATCCATATTTTCCTCCACCATAATTTGCATCAGAACCAGTATAGACTATTTTAAAAAAAAAGACAAACCCCGCTATCAAGCGGGGTCGCCATCAAAACTACTTATACTTTAAGATACATTATTTTTTCCCTGGCACGTTCCGCAAGGTGCCTAAACAGGGTTCCCCAAACAATAGGCGCTGAAGAAATCGCCAGGACAATGGCCCAGTGCTGACCATTAAGAGGTACGGTGTGGAAGATCGGCTGCAGATATGGAACATATACCGAGGCAAGCTGCAGAATCGTGGAAATCAGAACAGCTCCCACCAGATAGGGATTCGTAAACAGTCCCACCTCAAGGATACTGTGAAATTCGGAACGACAGATGAAAACATAAAACAACTGAAAGAACACCAGGGTATTAAAAGCCAAGGTTCTGGCCAGAGCCAGGTCGCCCAGAGCTAGGCCGATCCAGAAAGCAAGCAGGGAACCGATTCCGATTACCATCCCGTTGAGTCCAATACGCCAGGTCATACCGTGGGAAAATACACTTTCCCTGGGATGGCGGGGCGGCCGGTTCATAATGTCACGGTCGTACCGGTCAACCCCCAACGCCATGGCCGGCAGGCCGTCGGTGACCAAATTCATCCACAAGATCTGGATCGGTACTAGCGGGAGAGGTAAGCCCCCCAGGACTGCCAGAAACATGGTCAGCACTTCCCCTACATTGCAGGAAAGCAGATAGCGTATAAACTTCCTGATGTTGTCATAGATGCCCCTGCCTTCTTCGATGGCAGCGACAATACTGCTGAAATTATCGTCTGACAGCACCATCGCCGAGGCCTCTTTGGTGACATCCGTCCCAGTCGTCCCCATGGCAATGCCGATATCAGCTTCCTTAACCGCCGGCGCGTCATTAACCCCATCCCCGGTCATCGCCACAACATGGTCCGACTGCTTCAAGGCGCGGACAATTCTCAGCTTGTGCTTGGGCGACAACCTGGCATATACGGATACCACATCGGCTGCCTCCTGCAGTTGCTTGTCCGAGAGCTGGTCAATTTCACGTCCCGTCAGAATATCACCCTTCTTGGAAAGGATACCCAGTTCTCGCGCTACGGCACGGGCTGTCAACGGGTGGTCGCCGGTGATCATGACCACCTTGATGCCGGCCCTGTGACAGGTTTGAACAGCTGTTACGGCAGCAGGCCGGGGCGGGTCGATCATGCCGGCCAGCCCCAAAAAAACCAGTCGCTGCTCAACGTTCTCCTCCGAGAATTCTTCCGTTCCAGCCGACAGTTCGCGGTGGGCAAATGCCAACACGCGCAGGGCTTTCTCTGCCAACAGCCCATTATAGCGCAGAATTTCTTCCTTATCCCGCACCGAGAGAGGGACCACGATTCCACCCCGGTAAGTGTGGGTACAAAGTTCAACAATACTGTCCGGCGCCCCCTTGACGTAGACCGCAACTTTGCCGGATGGTTGCCGCTGCAGGACGGTCATGCGCTTGCGGTCCGAGTCAAAAGGAAGTTCGGCTACACGCGGCTCTTGATGCTCCAGCCTTTCCCGCCAATAACCGGCCTTGGCGGCCATCACCAGCAATGATCCTTCGGTAGGATCCCCCAGGACCGACCAGTCATGTGCAGGCCGTCCCTTTACTAATCCTCTGAAAAGCCCTGCAACACTGACTCCTCCCCGTTCGAGCACAGCATTGTTGCAAAAGGCTGCCGCCTTCATCAGCAGGGTAAACTTTATATCCTGCATGTCCCCGCTTCCCTCAAATGAACCCTTGGGATCGTAGCCTTCTCCACTTATGTCAAAGATATCCCCGCCTATGACAAGCTTCTTGACAGTCATCTGGTTCTGGGTCAGGGTACCGGTTTTATCAGAGCAAATCACCGTGGCACAGCCGAGGGTTTCCACAGCCGGCAGCTTGCGAATGATGGCATGACGCCGGATCATTCGCTGGACGCCTATAGCCAGGGCCACGGTTACAATAGCTGGAAGTCCTTCCGGTATAGCAGCTACTGCCAGACTCACCCCGGCCAGGAACATCTGGTAAGCCTCTTCACCACGAGTAATCCCTACCGCTACCACCGCAGCGCAAATCAGCAGGCAAAAACCTACCAACCCTTTACCGAGCTGTCCCAGGCGGCGCTGCAGCGGGGTTTCTTCCTGTCCTGCTTCCTGGAGCATACCGCATATCTGCCCCATCTCCGTAGACATACCGGTGTGGATAACCACGCCCCGCCCCCGCCCGCGTGTAACTGCGGTGCCAAGATAGGCTATGTTGCGGGCATCACCCAAGGCAACTTCTTGACCGGGCAGCGCATCTTCCCGCTTACGTACGGGTACTGACTCGCCGGTAAGAGATGACTCCTCTATCTCCAGGTTGGCAGTCCGTAAGAGCCGCAGGTCGGCTGGAATTCTGTCGCCCTCTTCCAGTAAGACCAGATCCCCGGGAACAAGCTCCGAAGCAGGGATCTTGCGTTCCTGACCGTTGCGTACCACCCTGGCCTCAGGCGCGGTAAGCTGTTTCAGCGCTTCTATGGATCGCTCAGCCCTGTATTCTTGAACGAAACCGAGAATAGCATTAACTACCACGATGATCATAATGGTAATTGCATCGGCATATTCGCCCAAAAGTCCCGATATGAAGGTAGCGGCTAAAAGCACCAGGACCATAAAATCACTGAATTGGTTCAGGAAAAGATGCCATAGCGGCGCTTTGGCAGCACGGTCTAGTTCATTGGTTCCAAAACGCTCCAGCCTTTCTTTAACTTCTTTCTCATTAAGACCTTTTTTACTATCGGTTTGCAGCTTCGCGACCACTTCTTCCTCGGTTAAGACATACCAGCGCCCGACCATGACAGTCACTCCTTGTCCACATTGCCTTATTATCCCAAATTATATTCAAGCTCACCCAGAAAAATTACCACATGTTGGACAGTAAATTATAATGGCCAATGCCCATTTTTCTAATTTACATGTCTGAGGTAGATCATTTAAAATACTTATATAAAGAGTGCCTCAATTTCCCCAATTATTGTGGGTAACGGATTCATACCCACATGACCCCATAGAATAGAATAGTATTGCACCCGCATCAGGAACATTCCCTATTTTGGTATTGATTCGGATATACAAAGTTGACTTCCCCGCAAACAAAACAGAACTTGAGGTGGATTATGATTAAAATTTCTATTCCCGGTAGAGGCACTCTTACTTTCCATCATATCGTCCTGGACTACAACGGGACTATGGGGCGCGACGGCAACCTGATCCCGGGTGTCAAGGAAAGGCTATATTTACTGGCGGAGAATTTAGAGGTGCATATCATTACAGCAGATACCTTTGGGTTATGTAAGACTTCATGCCAGGGGATAAAAGCAGTAATTCATATCCTTACTTCTGCCACTGGTAGCACTGAAAAAGAGCAGTATGTTGAGGCCCTTGGCCCGGAGGGGGTTATGTCTATAGGAAACGGGAGCAATGATGCGCTCATGCTTGCCCGTGCGGCTGTGGGCGTGGCCGTGCTGGGCCCGGAAGGTACCTCTACGTCAGCTCTGCAGGCCTCAGATGTCGTGGTTAGGGATATTAACGACGGATTGGACCTGCTCTTAAATCCAAAGAGATTAATCGCCACCTTAAGGACATAATGAAAAACCACCCGTTTTACAACAAGTGGCTATCATGCATTCTTCATTTATTAACTGAGTGCTTATTTAGCTACAATGCTTTCCAGGTATTTTTCAGCCGCTACAGCGGCCGTAGCCCCGTCGGCAACGGCCGTTACGACCTGACGAAGTATTTTTCTGCGAACATCGCCGGCGGCAAAAAGGCCGGGACAGCTCGTCGCCATTTTTTCATCAGTGATTACGTAACCTTGCGCATCTAGTTTTACCAAACCGCCGACCAGCTCGGCATTGGGCCTGGTGCCGACATACAGAAATACGCCGTCAACCTTGATCTCCTCTTCCGCGCCGCTTTGTACGTTTTTAACCCGGAGCCCTTCAACAAAATAAGCGCCGAGGATTTCCGATACTACTGAATGCCATATGAACTCAATTCTAGGATTACGTTTAGCTCTTTCCTGGAGGATTTTTGTCGCCCGCAGTTCGCCTCGCCGGTGAATAACATATACTTTCTCTGCAAACCGGGTCAAAAACATCGCTTCCTCCACCGCGGCGTCACCGCCACCAACAACCGCTACCGTCCTGCCTTTAAAAAATGCTCCATCACAGGTGGCGCAGAAGGACACGCCCAGTCCGTGAAGTTCCGCCTCCCCTTTAACACCTAATTGTCCAGGCTGAGTCCCGCTGGCCAGAATCACCGCCCTGGTGATAATCTCGCCCTCCCCGAATCTCACGGCGAAGCCATTCTCCCTACGCAACAGCTTTTGTACGTTGGTGTTGACCACATTCAACCCAAAACGCCTTGCCTGTACGTCCATCCTTCTTGTCAACTCCGGTCCACCAATCCCTTCCTCAAACCCGGGGTAATTTTCAATACGCTCCGTGCCGGCTGCCTGCCCCCCCAATGTGCCTTGCTCGATCAACACAGTATCCAGAGCTGCCCTGGCGGCATAGAGACCTGCGGCCAGGCCCGCAGGCCCCCCGCCAATAATCACAATATCTTTCATTTCCATAACCGATTACCTCCAAATATTTTAAAATCTATAGTAATGCAAATTATCTGCGCTCTTGAACATAGCGCCGGCCCGCTTTACATTTCAGTACTTGGGCGCTTAGGCTTACAACTATTCTGAAACGGTTTTATGTTTTTTTAATAATAACTCTGCTAGATATTCAAATATTTCTCTTCTCCTCACTATCCCTATAAAGAATCCACCATCATCCACTACGGGAACAAAATTTTGAACGATGGCAAGCGAAAGCAAATCTTCGACTTCAGCATCAATCCGTACAGGATTATTCTTCATACGCTGTGGTATATCGCTCAAAGAAATTGTTTCTGTATCTTTAAAGCTCAGCTCAGGAGTGTTTTTCAACTTCCATAGCAAATCACCCTCCGTTAATGTTCCAACATATTTTCCTTCATCATTAATTATTGGCACAGCAGTATACCTATGATATTCTATTTTTTCTAATGCTTGCCGCATTGTAGATTTTAATGGTAAATAAACAACTTCACTTTTTGGTAAAAGGAAAAAAGCTATTTTCATTGGTACCTCCTTGATAGGTTTATAAGCTTATTATAAATTAAACCACAAACTTGTTAAATTTTCATTAATTAAACAAAGAAAACCGGTATGCTCACTATACAACCAACTCTACTCCTGAACCGGCCTTTACAGGCGATTTATACTTCGAATAGGCAAAGCTTGTTAATACTCTAGCAAAGCACTCGCTCCTCCTTTGTAAAAATGGTCAGCAAAGAGGACCCCTTTGCTCTTCCTCTTTTTTATCCGCCGAAATCTCGATGTCCAGCTATAGCTGGACGAGTTCACTGCTGCGTGTAATTTTGCGTGAGGGAAGACTGGAAAATGAGTCAAGATGCCGATTTCTGTTGCACATAATCTAATGAAGCTTGTTGTGCCATCTTGACACCATTCTTGAGCGGCACAGGGATCATCCCAGTGGTTATGATTGCCACCTGTATAAAAACCCGGAGTTCCGGGAGAAAAAAGGGGTATAATAAAAAAAACAATAAGCAGGAGGATGATAACATGTCAGCCAAGAAACATTTTTCAGCTGAGCAGGCTAAAGCAATTGGCGAGCAGCTAGGAATTGATTGGAGTAAATTTGACGTGGAGCAATACCGCATGGGTATGGATGTGGAATTAGAACACGGGCGGCAAGATCCCGAAACCGACGTTACTGGCGATGATCCACTTGTTACTGGGAAAATTGCCCTGGCTCACCTGAAGGAATTCCCGGATTATTATACCAGATTGAAAAAAATGGAAGATGAAGCCGAGCTATATTGGGATAATAAGTAAACTAATCCAGCTAAAGCTGGACATTGAGACTTCGGTGGGGGGACTCTACCCCCACCGAAGCAAAAAAGCGGAATTCCCACTTATAGAAGTGGGAGTCTTATAATTGGATAAAAAAGAGACCGTTTGACGGCCTCAAGTAACTTATTTTCTCCTCATTTCAGGAAGTTATTTATATCTGAAACAGTCTCGGGCGGGAAGGCCCGAAAAACAGTTGTGATTTTACTAAACTTCTATGTGTCCGTCGCTCCTGGTATAAGCTAGTATAGCAATTGTTTTTCAGTTACTTTTTGTGTTTGAATTCTTTTCTCCATGCGCTTATAAGTTCACGCTCGATAGGAACGCCGTCTTCCAGTTCAAAACAGTTTACTCCGTCATCCCTGAATTTGCGGCGTACCTTGCCTATTTGCCACAAATAAAGCAGATGCGCCTGAGCTTCACCAGTTGCAAACCATTTCTGGGAAGGCGGAAATGCGTTCCAGTCTTTCGCCTGGATATCCCATGTCATTTTTGCAGCAGCCTCCCAAGCATCGAGTGGTCCCGATTCCAGAACCATCAGCGCTTCCTGGCAGCGCGCGGCATGATGTTCCTTGAGTTCTTTGATTCTGCCGTAAACATCCTTGAGCATGCTCCGGTGTCCGACAAATATATGTTTGATATCAAGCTTCTCCACTTTATCCAGACTCTCCAGATAATCTGTCAGAGGATATTCCAGATAAAGTTCTATACAGAGGTTCGGTGTGATATCCCCGAGGATCATGTCCCCCGCAAACAATATTTTTTCATTTTCTTCATATAGGCACATGTGGCCGGGCGAGTGACCGGGTGTATAAACGCAAGTGAAAGTATACCTACCGACCATGATCTTATCGCCGTCTTCGACATAGGTAAGATCTACATTATTATTTGGCCTGTATAGCCAGCCCGGATGAGTCTCAACTGCGAGTTCCGGTGACATCCTGAGTCCGGTTTTTACAAATTCATCTACGAGATAATCCCAATATGCAGGATCTGACAAATGGCTTATTATATCTGCGTCAAACTTCTGACAATATGCGGTATTGTTGTCAGTTTTGATTTTAAAGAGGAGGCCGCTGTGATCAGCATGCAAATGAGTGATGAAAATGTCTGTTTTATCAAAGTCCACTTCCAGCGAAGCCAGCTCCGACATGAGTGCTTCCTCACATTCGGGACGGTTGAATCCGGTATCTATCAAAAGATTACGTTCTTTACCTTTTATCAAGTATGCGTTTAATAATTTCAGCGGATTTTTCGGAAGAGGAACTTCAAGTCTGTAGATACCTTTCATCAATTCTGTTGCCATTATTTTACCCCCTCGCAGCCGTCATTGCAGCACCGTCCAGTCAGCCGCCGAGATGTTCAGTTCAGCTTGTAAGTTTTCTAGTGCTACAATTATTTTATCGCAGAGCATATGATCACTTCTTTGCTAATAAACTATTCTACCACAATTATAATATAGTTAATAGCATATATACATATAGTATCATCAGTAATATTGGCTGACTTCCGATATAGCTTGCGACTGAAAGCCGCCACCTGTTCCGAAGTTACGACGCGCATATGATGCTTCCGCCTTCATCGCCGCCCTCAGGGCAGAGGTCAATAATCCAGTCAGCGGATTGTATGACATCAAGCTTATGCTCAATCAGGGTAAAATGATACGCTGACCACTTTGGTGGCCTGCTACGAGGCCAAAACTCGGAAGACCTGCAGCGGCTCTGCGATACCATGCAGGAAGCACTAACCAGGTTTTCTGAAGGGAAAAATCCAAATGGGGTTACTAGGAAGTAAATCTATTATAATGACTATGTATTTGTAAATACCTCTTGTCATGTTTGTAAAAGGTGAATCTAAGATAGTTTTTTGCGGGGCCAATTACCTGTACATTCACCTAATCGGTGGGATTAGATTTTTTCGGCATATATAAGTAATAGCGCTGAAGTTTATCTCCAGCGCTATTACTTATTCATTTGGTGGGCGATGACGGGCTCGAACCGCCGACATCCTGCTTGTAAGGCAGGCGCTCTCCCAGCTGAGCTAATCGCCCGTATTATGGTGACCCCTACGGGATTCGAACCCGTGTTACCGCCGTGAAAGGGCGGTGTCTTAGACCGCTTGACCAAGGGGCCAATTGAGAAGTGTGACGTGAGAAGCTGGATGTGAGTTTAGTCAGGGAGATACCTCACTTCTAAATTCTCACCTCTCGCCTCTCAATTGGTGGGCCCACCAGGATTCGAACCTGGAACCAGCCGGTTATGAGCCGGATGCTCTACCGTTGAGCTATGGGCCCAAGAATGGCTCCCCGAGTAGGATTCGAACCTACAACCTACCGGTTAACAGCCGGTTGCTCTACCGTTGAGCTATCGAGGAACATCGGCAAGGACTATTATACGATAATTT
>JAQVOH010000150.1 GCA_028702695.1 Desulfotomaculaceae bacterium | reverse complement strand
TTCAACACTTATGAAAGGCTAGAAAAAAACTTTGATATTTTATGGACCCTGAAGATAATTTTATGCTTTCTTTTGTAGGCGTTGCTCTATTTCCGACCAAACCAAATAGAATAGACCTATTATACCTAGAGATAAACTGATTTCAGTTAGAGGCGTGTCTACAAATTTCAGTGAGTCCTGCACTAAACTTTGCATCCCGCTTAAGGTTTCAATTTCTGTTTCAGAGACAAAGATTGCTGCACTTAAATATCTAACGCAAAATGTTATAACCGCTAAGGCAATGAATCCGAACCCCACACCTCTTTTAGACATAAAACTCCTCTCTCACCTGAAATTTAGTTTTATATTATTGCCCAAAAAATAATTTTATTATGCATTCAAAGGAAGAAAAACCATATGTTAACACAAATAAAAAAAGACCAATATATGGCCTTTTTGACATCTGTTTTTCTATCAGGCGGAACCTCTGAGTACGAACACCCCGGCCAGTACCACCAGCCCGCCGGTCATCTGCCAGCCCGTGAGGAGTTCACCCAGGATTAAGAAACCAAACACCGCCGTCGCTGCCGGCTCAAAGGTGCTGATTATGGCCGCCCGCGATGCCCCCATTATTTTCACTCCCCGGAATAGTGCCGCCATAGCCAGGACCGTTGAGACGATGCCGAGGACGATAATAGCTAACAGCGCCTGCAGGTTAAAGTCAAAACTAACTTGGCCGCGGGCAATGGTGATTAGCCCTGTTGCCAACGCCACGATAGTCGTAACGTAGGTGTTATAGACCGTGGTATCAATGTCTTTGAGCAGGCGGGTCGTTCCAACCAAAAAAATCGAATTGGAAAAAGCAGCCACCAGTGAAAGTAAAACTCCCCGCATATCCAGTGCGTTGAGCGGCTGTCCGAGGATGATGGCGCAACCCGCAAAGGTAAGCAAAAGAGCTGCCCCCTTCCGCCAGGTAAAAGGCTCCCGCAGGAAGAAAACGGACAGAACCGCAACAAGGGTAGGGTAAAGGTAAAGAAATAAAATGGCCATGCCGGAAGGAATGTAACGAAAGGCCTCGAACAGGGCCAGGACGGTAACGGTTTGACCGATCAGTGAGAGCGCCGTAACTGCAGCCAACTGTCGTCGCGGCAGACTGTACGCATAATTTCCCACCTTGATAATAAGCCAGAATACAGCAGCAGCCAGAATGTAGCGCAGGGTGAGCGTGATCATTACTGTAGCCCCACCCTGATAAGCTAATTTCGCCGCTATTGCCTCTATGCTTAAGCAGATGATCGCAAACAAGACCAGAGCCACTCCCAGACCCTGGCGGCTGCTTTTTTGCTCTTTTGTCATGCCGGAATCAGGAATATTGTTTGGTTGCATAATTACGTCCCCATTAATGTAATGGTACAATTAGAATTAAGACTGGCTGGTTGGAGAGTGAGCAATAAGGCGTTAGCTTCTATATATAGAAGGAACCGGCATTAGCCGATTCCAACTAAAATCCAACCTCAAATATCTTACCCACATCGAAAATAGATTAACCTTTGATCAGGGGGAACACTTAGCGCAGATGGACCTGAACAGCGTCGTGCTGAGGTAGCGGTCGCCGCGGTCGGGAATAATAGCCACGATGGTACCTGTACTCATCCGCTCGGCTATTCTGAGGGCTCCGGCTACAGCTGCCCCGCTGGACATGCCGGCAAAAATGCCTTCTTTTGTTGCTAGCAACCTGGCCATTTCGTAAGCTTCGTCATCCTCAATTGTCATTATTTCATCCAGCATACTGGGGTGATATATTTTCGGCACGATCGCTTCCTGCATGTTTTTGAGCCCCTGGATAGTATGGCCTACGGTAGGCTCAATACCAACTATCTTAACCCCCGGTTTTTTCTCTTTAAGATAACGGCTTGCCCCCATTAAAGTGCCTGTAGTACCCATACCCGCCACAAACACGTCGATTTCCCCGTTCGTCTGGGCATATACTTCCGGCCCTAAGGTCTCATAATGGGCAAGGGGGTTGTTTTCGTTGACAAACTGGTTGGGCATATAATATTTGTCAGGTTCTTCTTTAATAACCTGGTGGGCTTTGCGGATCGAACCGTCCGTTCCTTCATGTGCCGGAGTAATAATAACATCTGCACCAAAGGCCTCCAGAATGCGGCTTCTCTCAACGCTGACACAGCCGGGCACCACAAGTGTTACCTTGTAGCCCTTGGCCGCCCCAATCATAGCCAGGGCAATTCCAGTATTTCCAGAAGTCGGCTCAAGGATAATCTTGCCTTTTACCAGCTCACCGGATTCCTCCGCTTTTTTAATAAGATAATAGGCTGTACGGTCCTTAATTGAACCACCTGGATTACAGCCTTCCAGCTTCCCCAATATCTTGACCTTCGAACCGTTAGTTAGTGACTTCAACTCAACAAGCGGGGTATTCCCGATAGACTCAAAAATATCCATTCTTGTGTGCCGCCTCCCAGGTTATAGCAATATACTGATAAATTTTTCCCTGCCCATTATCTCTGCTACAGGGGCATCGTATTTATTATACAGCCTTCTAGCCTTTATGAGACATATAATTTTCTTATTACCAGGATTTGATCGTTTAAAATTAAATTATGTTTCCTACCTGTTTTTACTGTTTACGATTGCCAAAAAAATATTTTACTCTTTAAGACTATGAAGATTCTATTGTTTATGTTAAGCCAATCTTCCTGAAGCCTCCACCAGCATCTCGCGGATGGGCAGGTGATAGGGACACCTCTCCTCGCACTCGCCGCAGCCAATGCATTGGTCCGCAGTTGTTTTTAAACCACGGTAGCGCTCCCTGGCCCATTCTTGCAGATTATACCTGCGGTAATAGCCGTCCAATAAAAACACCGACGGTATATCGATACCCTGCCGGCAAGGCCGGCAGTACTCGCATCTTCTGCAGAAAGCAGCGCCCAGTTGGCCGGTCTCTTCTTCCAGCACCTTTCTTTCCTGTGCGGACAGAGGCAGCAGGTGAAGCCCGGCCTTGACATTATCTTCTAACTGCTGTAGTGAATCCATACCGGGGATTACCGTGGAAACATGGTGTTCCAGCACAAAACGCAGCGCCAGGTTGGCGTTGCTAAAAGCTCCCCCGGCCAGCGGCTTCATGATAATCACACCTGTTTCTGTTTGAACGGATAGCTCCAGCAGTTCCCGCACACCGTTTGATTCCACCGGATTAAACGGAAACTGGACGGTCTCTATTTCCGGGATTTGCAGGGCTTCCAGCAAAAAATCCTTAATGTGTCCGGTGATACCTATGTGCCTGATCAACCCCGCTTCCCTGGCTTGCTGTAAAGCAGTTAAAGCTCCGCCGGGACTTAAGACCCTTTCCAGC
This sequence comes from Desulfotomaculaceae bacterium, assembly GCA_028702695.1. GTDB lineage: Bacteria > Bacillota > Desulfotomaculia > Desulfotomaculales > Pelotomaculaceae > Pelotomaculum_C. The sequence continues at coordinate 1,479 of JAQVOH010000150.1, read as the reverse complement.
GCAGCTTTGTTCTTGATATTATGCAACTGGTATAGGTCGATATAGTCCACACCCATGGCCTTCAGACTGGCCCTGATGTCCGAGGCCATGTCCCCAGCTGTCCTGGCCATTGATTTTGTGGCAATGATTGCTTCATTTCTGCGCTGCCGCAAAACAGAGCCCAGTTTAGCTTCGCTGTCGGTATAACCCCGGGCAGTATCAAAAAAATTGATGCCCAGGTCAAGAGCCCTGTGAATTAGGGAGCCCGCCTCGCTGGCCGGAACCCGTTGGATCGGTATGCCGCCAAACCCGATCACTGAAACTTGCAAACCCGTGCGGCCCAATACCCTGCACCTCATAATGTCCTCCCGTCCATCGACCAGACCCTCAGTTCCAGGTCTATCGACAAAAAATGAATCTTCAACTGGACGCCGTTTAATATATTCTGTTTATTTAATAAACATCCTCCAAAAATACATACCGTTTTCACCAGCGCTTAAGCATAAAAGAAAAGCTATGAAGTATTTTTCTTATCATAGCCTTTCTTTATAAAAGAAACTTAAGTTGTCTGGCTTCCAGTTAATGGGTGGCAAAGCAGCTGCCCGTTGAACCTAAAAATACAAATCTCTTGTGCCTTCTTCTATTTTCTTTAATTCACTAATGGTCATTTGTTTAATCTTAGGATCTGGGATCATTTCCAGATGCTTTTGAATAGTTCTTTCTCCAATTTCTTTGGTTTCCTGGCTGGCGTAGTCCATTAGATATTCTTTTAACGTTAATATGGCATTGGGCTGACAAACGTTTTGAATTTCCCCGCTTTTGGCCAGCGGCATAAACCGGTCTCCCGTTCTTCCTTTACGATAACAGGCGGTGCAGTAACTTGGAATATAGCCGGATTCGCAAAGATGGCGGAGGATTTCATCAGGAGTCCGGGTGTCTTCCACCTCAAATTGGGGAGTGTTACCTTCTTCCAGTGACTTACCGTTTTTGATTTCCTCCAGCTTCTTTTTGTATCCACCTATTCCGACACAGGACGCGGCACTCATTTGGGATATTCCCAGGTCAATAATTTCATCCCTGAAGCCGGGTTTTTCACGGGTAGAAATAATCAAGCCGGTATAAGGCACTGCTAAACGGAAAACCGCCACTATTTTTTTGAATTGGTCATCATTTACCAGATAGGGGAAGGTGCTAAAATCTACGTCTTTGGCTGCTCTCATGCGTGGGAAGGAAATGGTATGAGGGCCTACGCCAAACTTTTCTTCCAGGTGCAAAGCATGAAATATAAGCGCCACTACTTCAAACCGGTAGTCGTAAAGGCCAAAAAGCGCCCCCATCCCCACATCATCAATGCCGCCCTCCATAGCTCTGTTCAATGCCGTAGCATGCCAGTCATAATCATGTTTAGGACCATAGGGATGCATCTTAGCATAAGTCTGCCGGTGGTAGGTTTCCTGGAAAAGAATATAAGTACCAATACCCGCTGCTTTTAACTTTTGA
>JAQVOH010000149.1 GCA_028702695.1 Desulfotomaculaceae bacterium | reverse complement strand
TAGCTTTAACACCAGCCATTTCGTTCAGCACGATATGGACAGCGTCCTGCACGGTTAGTTGTACAATCTCTCGAACTGCAATTCGTAATTCTTTTTCCAGTCCCATTCTTTCCAGTTCAGCCTTCACTAGCAGGTGTACCAATGCCTTTATCGCGGGCGCGTCCTGGTCTGATTCCTTTTTTGTACCGTCGTCTGCCCGGAAATTCATTCTTTCACCCCTCAATCTACTTCTTCTGCCCAGCGCTTGGGATTAAGGATCCGGTCAACCACGTCGTCTACTATACGGTCTAGACCATCCCGAACACTTTTAACTGACTCGGTTACACCCTGCTCCAATTTCATATCTTCAATCGCCTGGTCCAAATCAAACAACGCCCGGCCCAATCGCTCGATTTCATTTTCTTCCAGGCTGCCGTCGTCCATGCGCGCCAGGGCCTGCAGTTTTAGAGCATCCTTGATAATTTCCAGCAGGGCTATGACCAGTCCAAGTAAACCGTGTTTTAAATTATCCGAATCGATTTCTAGAGTCATGGCCGCACCTCGCTATTTATATAAGAAATCAAAAAAGATTACTGGTTTCTTGAATGGTCAAATTTAATCATTACGATACCGTTGCGGCAGGTTACTTCCGGGTGGCAGGAGTCCAACTTGTCGCCAAGATCAACTATTACTACCATTTCGTTGCCAGTTTCAAATACGTCAATAATGGGCTGGCCCTTGGCAGGTTGCACCCAAAAGGCGGGCTTTAGCCACCAGTGGAAATATATTTTTTCACCTGTGTCCTGATCAACCCGGCAGGAGGCAAATTCTATAACCGGCTCACCTAAAGTGACCGTGGCAATGGGGTTAATTACCTGGCGCAGGCTAAGTATAACCTCCATATCACTGTCCAGACCGGCTGCGTGTGCCAGGTCGCTGAGGTTTGCATGGCCATGGCAGCACAAGTGCCACCAGATGGCCCTGCTCCGGCAATCCAGTGCAGCCAGGAATTGCTTCATTTTTGCTCCCCTTCCTGTGGCGCTATTCAGGCAAAAATGCCATTGCTTCCTGGCGTTTTTTCGCTTTGGCCGAAATCCACCCACACCACGGGCATCCCTCGGTCAGGAGTTCCTCCTTGGGTATCCGTTTTTCACATTGCGGGCAGCTTTCTCTCTCGATAATGGCGTCTTTCCAGGCCGCAGTCTCAATATTTGTACCGGAGGGGAACTCCAGCCCATATCTGGCTGCTGTTTCAAAGGAAGCAAGTGCTGCCCTTATTTTTACTCCCAGTAATTCCACCCCTGCTACGGACACTACTATATCAGCATTAATAACGATGCCTTTGTCCAGCAGGCGGTCTACCAGAACCACCAGCGTGTCTTCATCTCTTTGCTTTCTGGGTCGCAGCCCTGATTCCATGCAAAAACCTCCAACCTCTCCATTTAGCCGTCTGCCTTGCGTTCCATTGACATTTATCCAATTCCAAGACTCCCACTTCTATAAGTGGGAGTTACATTTTCTACTTCGTTGGGGTAGATTCCCCCACCGAAGTCTCGTTGTCCAGCTTTAGCTGGACGAGTTCACTAACGCCCGGGTTACTGTTGCTACACGCCTCTATTGATCATCCTTTAATAGTTCGTTGTCCAGCGCAACCTGTGTCGCCCAAACCCTAAGTTCCGCCAAGGCCAGGCAGAAATGCTTATTACATAGCTCTATGGTGGGAGGCGCCGGTGGTGGCCAGGAATTTTGGGCCAAATACTCCCTCACTGCAGCAAGCGCCGCCCGGTTGCATAGATGACGGATGTCTGCACCGGAGAAATCCACTGTTTCAGCAGCCAGCCCATCCAAATCCACATCTTCTGCCACAGGTCTTTTCCGGGTGTGGACAGCCAGGATCTGCCTGCGGGAAGCACAGTCGGGAAGTCCCAACTGCAGTTGCAGGTCAAACCGGCCTGGTCGCAACAGGGCCGGATCGATCAGATCCAGCCGGTTGGTGGCCCCCAGCACAACCACCCGCCGTAATTCCTCTATGCCGTCCATCTCGGTCAATAACTGGCTCAACACCCGTTCTGCCACGACGCCACCACCCATTCCCCGGGAAGAGACCAGAGCGTCTATTTCATCAAAAAAAACGATACAGGGTGCAGCCTGACGCGCTTTACGAAAAACCTCCCGTACAGCCTTTTCCGATTCTCCCACCCATTTAGATAAAAGGGAGGGGCCTTTGATCGAGATGAAGTTGGCGTTGGCTTCGTTCGCCAGCGCCCTTGCTAGCAGCGTTTTTCCTGTGCCTGGCGGTCCATATAAAAGTATCCCTCGCGACGCCTGGGCACCTGCCTGGTCAAAGAGCTCTGCATACTTCAAGGGCCATTCAACGGTTTCCCGCAAGTGCTGCTTGATCTCGTCCAGGCCCCCAACGTCTTCCCAGTCGGCATTAGGTACTTCCACCAGAAATTCCCTGGTTGCCGACGGTTCAACTTCTTCCAAGGCCTGCAGGAAATCCTGCATGGATACTCGCAGCATGGCGACCAGATCAGCAGGAAGCCCTTCGGTGAGCGGCTCCAGTTGGGGCAAATGCTTTCTGATACGATGCATGGCTGATTCCCGGCAGAGGGCAAGCAGGTCCGCTCCTACGAAGCCACCGGTTAATTCTGCTACCCGCTCAAGATCGACGTCTTCTTCCAGGGGCATGCCTCTGGTATGGATTTGCAGGATCTCTAACCTTCCCTTGTGATCGGGAACACCAATATTTATTTCCCGGTCAAACCGACCAGGTCGCCGTAAGGCTGGATCCAGTGAATCGGGGATGTTGGTGGCGCCGATGACGATCACCTGGCCGCGTGAGGCTATGCCGTCCATTAGCGTAAGCAGTTGGGCCACTACCCTTTTTTCGACCTCACCGATAACCTCGACCCGTTTAGGTGCAATAGCGTCAATTTCATCCAGAAAGATAATGCTTCTACTTTTTTGGGCGGCTTTTTCAAAAATTTCACGTAACTTGGCTTCGCTTTCTCCATAGAATTTATTAATAACTTCCGGCCCATTAACGGATAAAAAGTAGGCGCCTGCTTCGTTAGCCACTGCCCGGGCGATCAACGTCTTACCGGTGCCTGGAGGTCCGCTCAATAACACACCTTTCGGTGGCTCAACACCAAGGTGCTGAAATATAGCAGGATACTTGAGGGGCAGTTCGATCATTTCCCGGATCCGGCCAAGTTCCTTACCCATGCCACCAATATCTTCGTAGGTGATTTGATTGGCCTTTTTAATGCCTGCTCCTTGGGTCTGTATAACTTCTACCAGGGTGTCTTTTTTCAGCAGCACAAAACCTTCGGGTAGTGTATCTTCTACCACGAATTCCTGGTTTCTTAAGCCAAGTACTGAAATACGTACCTTGTCTCCTTTGATCAGGGGCATTCCCTGCAGCGAACGGTTGATGAAGGTGGCGTCCATCTGGTTAGTTCCAGAGCCGATGGGAGTCATGATTATTTTTTTGGCGTTCCGACTGTTCGCAGCGCTGACGGGAACCGTGTCCCCCAGGCTCACACCGGCATTTTCCCGGATAATACCATCAATCTGCAGTAATTTTTTGCCCCTGAACTCGGAGTGGGCAGGCAGGATCCGGGCAGCCGTCCGGCACCCGGCGCCAATGGCTACCAGATCCCCGATTTCCAGCCCCATCGCCTGGATGTCGACAGGATCCAGCCGGGCGATACCCCTGCCGACATCCTTGCCCAAAGCCTTGGCCACTGTAAAAGTGAGCTGCTCATTCAATTTAAATAAATCACCTGCTTTACCATACTTAGTCCTGCACGTCGAACAGTACTTCCAGGATGCCGTTGCGTATGGATTTTCGCATTGTGTCTGGTTTTACCCGGTGAGGCAGAGCTATGGATTTGTTAAAAGGATCATCCTTGGCCCAAACGGTTAAATAAAGAATATTTTCTTTATTGTGAAGGACTATATCTTCATCTGATACGGCAGGTATTTCTACTACAACCCGGACAAAATTACCCTCGTCAAATACGTCTATCACCGGTTCACTATTTTTAAAGGCAATATCTTGCTGAGCGCCGGTTTGCACAGTGCCGCGGGCAGAGGGTAGCTTTTTTCCCGGTAAACCAGTCTTCAAGGTGAAACCATAGCAACCGCCGAGCCCCTTACGATCCGTTAAGTTGCCGAAGGTCCCCGTTCTGTTGATTTCCGTCTTTCCCTCGGAGTCCATTTTTTGTACCAGATCAACCATCTCATTGATGCCTCTCAAAATATTTCCCAGAATACCGCCAGCACCATCGTTTTTCATTAATATCCACCTCCGGCCGGCCATATTTAAGCCGGCTAATACCCCGGTATACGCTTAAACTGCCTTCTCATAGGACAAGCTTCTCCTCCGGGAATTAGCAGTTAGGTAAAAATTGGCTGGAAACAGCTAATTGCGCTAGTTTACCGCAAACTTCTCAAAAAAGCTTTTCCAAGCATATTACAGGTTCGTTTGTTATAGTATATGGTATGCCATGTCAAAGATGACGCAGGCAGCAATAACTAATAGGCAGAAAATCTGATGTTGGCTAGTTTGTTATTCTGAGCTTTCAGCAGCTTCTTCTTCTTCCATTTTTTCCTTGTAATCTTCAATTTCCTGAAGGCGTTCTATCAGGGCATTTTCCATACGGTCATACATTTTTTCGCCAATTTCTCCAATATCTAACAAGTACTGGAGTCTACGGAGCTCTTCGTATACTGTTTCTTCGTCACAAAACTCCTTCATGGCCTCTTTGTGAATTTCTTTGAATATAAACATGAGCCCCTTGAATGGAGACAAGAGTATGTCATCAACTAAAAACATAAAGTACCTCCCGGGTCACCAGCT
>JAQVOH010000050.1 GCA_028702695.1 Desulfotomaculaceae bacterium | reverse complement strand
ATTCAGGGAGCCAGGACGTCCCTGGTTTCGATTGTCTTTGCGATGAGGGGCGCCACCGCCAAGTTCTTCAAGACGCTTTACCAGGCGGCTAGCCAGGATGAGCGAACGGAACGGCATGCTGTTCAGATAGGTGATGAACTGCTCGAAGCGGCGGACACCTTGCGGCGCGCTCTGGATGTCTTATACCTCCAGTTGCAGTACGAACAGGAACTGCACCTTGAGTCTCTGGCCACCACGCAGCTGCAGGCGTTTGAAGCCAGAATAGAACGGACGACGGCGGCTCTGACCCGGTTTTGCCGGAATCGGGGCCAGGATGCCATCGTCTGGGTTGATCGGGTGGACAGGAGCTTCTGGGTTGTGCCCCGGGATTTAAGCGGGCTGTTAAGGACGCATCTTTTTGCAAAAAGAATTCCCGTAGTGTTTTCCTCCGCAACCTTAAGTACCGGGGGTGATTTCAGTTACTTTGCGCGCACTCTCGGCTTAGGGGAGCCATCAAGCTCATCTGTGGAGAGTTCCTTCGATTTTGAGAAACAAGTTTTGGTCTATCTGCCCCAGCGCTTGCCGCCTAGGAATGAAGAAACCTGGTTTACCACGGCCTTGAAGCGATTGGTTGCACTACTCAGGCTTTCTGGAGGACGGGCATTGGTGCTCACGAATGCTCCATCCGACGTGCGAAAGCTTCGTGCCGGACTCAAAGAGTACCAGCTACCCTTTGAGTTGCTATGGGAGGATCGAGCCGAACGGGGGTACCTAGTGCGCAAATTTCGCGAGGAAGTCCCGTCGGTGCTCGTTGGCTCAGGGTTCTGGGAGGGCATTGACGTGCCCGGCGCAGCTATGTCTCTCCTGGTGGTCTGGCGACTGCCTTTTCCGCCACGGGACCCGTTGATCGAAGCCCGGCGTCATGAGGCCAAAGACAAAGGGCTCAATCCACTGACTGCCGTGGACTATCCCGAAATGGGCTTGAGATTGAAACAGGGGTGCGGCAGGCTGATTCGGAAGTCGGATGACCGGGGCGTGATCGCCATCCTGGAGCCGGTGCTGGGGACGCCGTGGGAGCAGGTCGTGCGGGATGCTCTACCAGCAGGAGCTGAAGTGGTTGGCAGGCTGGATGGCATTGCCAGCTTTCTTAAAAATGAACCAGTTTGCCTTTAACCTCTTCCTTGCTCCAGCAGAGTTTATGGATAATTTCAGCCCAATATGATTAAAATAGGTTCTGTAATATACAAGGCTGTGCCGGCATATTTTCCGCAAAAAGCCTATGTAAATCGCGCGTATAATTAAAAATGGACTCTGTCTGGTGACAGAGTTTTTTCAATAGCAAACTTCTTTACCTGGACAAGTCAAGAACTATTCCGATATAATATGATTATCCGACAACTCAATGAGAACAATTAAGTTGTCGGAGCGAAGCAGCAAGATTAATCATGAAAGAAGGTCTAGGATGAGTCAAATCATAGTCAAAGACCTGGTGAAAATATTTGGCGACCACCCAGAAGAGGCACTTAAAATGCTTCGGGAGGGTTGTAGTAAGAGTAAGATTTTGGAAAAGACCCGTCAGACAGTCGGAGTTTTCGATATCAACTTCCATGTAAATAAGGGTGAGGTCTTTGTCCTGATGGGGCTGTCAGGAAGTGGAAAGTCAACTTTGTTGAGGTGTTTGAATCGGCTCATTGAACCTACCAGTGGGACCATTGACATAGACGGTCAGGATATAATCAAAGCTAAGCCGGATATGCTGCGAGAAATACGCCAGAAGAAAATCAGCATGGTATTCCAGGGTTTTGCTTTATTTCCCCATCGCACGGTATTACATAACGTGGCTTACGGTCTTGAAATCCAGGGAGTTTCCCTGGAAAAGCGCCGGGAAAAAGCAGCTCAAATGTTGGAGGTGGTGGGCTTGCAAGGCTGGGAGGACAGTATGCCGTCGCAGCTCAGTGGAGGTATGCAGCAGCGGGTAGGACTGGCCAGGGCACTTGTCAACGACCCGGATATTCTCCTCATGGACGAGGCCTTCAGCGCCTTGGACCCGCTCATCCGCAAAGAGATGCAAGAAGAGCTGCTATCCTTGCAAAACACCATGAACAAGACGATCATCTTTGTTACCCACGACCTTGATGAAGCGCTGAGAATCGGTGACCGCATTGCTCTGATGAATGACGGAGCGATAGTACAAACTGGGACAGCTGAAGAAATCCTTACCAATCCGTCCGATGATTATGTAGAAAAATTTGTCGCAGACGTGGATCGCTCCAAGGTGGTCACGGCTGAGAGTGTCATGAAAGCCCCGACTCCGGTAGTATCTTTGAAGGATGGTCCACGTGTAGCTTTACGACTTATGAAAGAGCATGGCATATCCAGTATTTTTGTTGTGACCAAAGACCGAAAGCTTGTCGGGATTGTGCTTGTCGAAGACTTGATCCAGATGGTAAATGAACAAAAAGAAAATATTATCGACATTATTCATCAAGATATCCCGAAAGTGAATATGGATACGCCGATTATTGATATTATTCCGATCATTGCCGAGACCCGGTTCCCCGTAGCAGTAACCCGTGAAGACAATAGACTAATGGGGATTCTGGTTAAGGGCGCGGTGCTGGCAGGAATGGTCAGAAAGGGAGGGATGAATGGTAGTGTTGCCTAAAATCCCGATCGGTTTGTGGGTAGAGATAATCGTAGAATGGGCGCAGGATAATCTAGGTGTGGTTTTTGATTTAGTAACGCGAATGATCGAAAAGACTGTTACCGTTATTGAACAAGCTACATTAAGCGTACACCCGATAGTGGTTGTGATCCTAGTTTTTGCGCTGGTCTGGTTTTTGACCAACTGGAAGACAGCTTTGGGTACTGCGTTCGGCCTTTACTTGATCTATAACATGGAATTATGGAAAGCTTCTGTAGAAACACTGTCCCTGGTAATTGTAGCTACCGTACTGGCTCTGCTAATGGGTGTCCCATTAGGCATCCTTACCACCCGCAGCAATTTGGTACACAAAATAACGATGCCTATACTGGATTTAATGCAGACGATGCCTTCTTTTGTGTATCTAATCCCGGCGGTGCTTTTCTTCGGTTTGGGCCAGGTGCCCGGCCTGATTGCTACGGTGGTGTTTGCCATGCCGCCCTGTATTCGGCTCACCGGACTGGGCATCAGGCAAGTGCCGGTGGAACTGGTAGAGGCTGCGACAGCCTTTGGTTCCACGGAATGGCAAAAGCTGACCAAGGTACAGATACCTCTGGCATTACCCACTATCATGGCAGGTATCAACCAATGCATCATGCTTTCCCTTTCCATGGTGGTTATTGCCGCTATGATTGGAGCCGGCGGCCTGGGCTCTGAAGTGCTGGCCGGTATCTCACGGCTCGATATTGCGAAAGGCTTTGAAGGTGGGTTGGCCATTGTGATCATGGCCATGATCCTGGACCGGATTACCCAAAGCTATGGTGAAAAAAGGAAGATAAAGCAAGTTTAGGTGCTTATATAAATCAAGAATTAAAACGAAAGAGAGGTATTTGAAAAATGAAGAGGTCATGGAAGGTAATTGGTTTGCTGGCTGCAACAGTGTTGTTGGCCGGGATCGTAACCGGTTGCGGGCAGGAAGCGTCACAAAAGGAGCAAGGACCAAAGGGTCAGGTAGAACTTGGCTATGTTCAGTGGGATTCTGAGGTTGCAAGCACCAATGTAGTGAAAACAGTATTGGAAGATTTAGGTTATGAGGTAAACATTACTGCAGTCGATGCTGCTCCCATGTGGCTTGGGGTAAGTGAGGGTAATTTTGACGGTATCGTTGCCGCATGGTTGCCGGCTACTCACAAGGATTATCTTGAAAACGTTAAGGACAAGGTGGAAGACCTGGGGCCTAATTTAGAGGGCGCCAAGATTGGTCTGGTGGTCCCGGAATATGTGACGATTGATTCTATTGAGGAATTAAATAGTGAAAAGGATAAATTCGCTGGTAAAATAACCGGTATTGAGCCGGGCGCTGGTATTATGTTGGCTACGGAAAATGCGATTAAGGATTATGAGCTGGACTATGAATTACAAAGCAGCAGTAGCGCCGGCATGGTAGCCGCACTGAAAAAGGCTGCGGACACAGAGGAATGGATTGTAGTCACCGGCTGGACGCCCCATTGGAAGTTTTCCAAGTGGGATCTGAAATATTTGGAGGATCCCAAGAGTGTTTACGGTGAGGCAGAATATATTCACACTATCGTGCGCAAGGGTTTTCAACAGGATAATCCTGACGCCTATGCAGTGCTGGACAAATTCCATTGGACGTCAGCCGACATGGAGGCAGTGATGCTGGACATTGAAAACGGTATGAAGCCTGAAGAGGCTGCAGCCAAGTGGGTCGAAGCAAATCCGGACAAAGTAGCAGAGTGGACTGGGAAATAAATAAATAATTAGGTAATTAGGCCGGGCCCTTTTGAAGGGCCCGGCCTAATTTATGTTGTGCCTGCATGGAATCAGATGGGCGCTACGTTATTTTAACGCAGCGAGCGTGTAGGGATAAGCGCCCGTAGCAGCGAAATAATACAAAAAAGGTTGTTAGATTTTATTATCGCAAAACAGCCAAAAAAATAAGTTTTACTTTAAAAGGGAGCAAAATGATTTTATTAAGTGCTGAAAATATATCAAAAAGTTATAGTGAAAAAATGCTGCTTAGCAAACTAAATCTTGGAATAAATGAAGGAGATAAAATAGGTTTAATAGGTATTAATGGCACAGGCAAAACCACGCTATTAAAAATCATTGCCGGGGTAGAAAAAGCAGACGAGGGCAGGATCATTAAAGGAAACTCCGTTAGGATCGAGTACCTGCCGCAAAACCCTGATTTTGACCCGGAAGCTACGGTGTTGGAGCAGGTCTTCAAAGGTAATTCCCCTATTATGAAGTTAATCAGGGAGCATGAAGAAGCTATGCACAACCAGGATGCTTCCAGTGAGAAAATCTTGCAGCTTACCCGCGACATGGATGCGATGGATGCCTGGAATGTAGAAAGTGAAGCCAGGGCTATCCTGACTAAGTTAGGCAGTTCGGATTTCAACACCAAAATTGGGGACTTATCCGGTGGGCAGAAAAAGAGGATAGCTCTGGCTGCGGCACTGGTAAACCCCTCAGACCTACTAATTCTGGATGAACCTACAAACCATCTTGACAATGATTCTATCGATTGGCTGGAACAATATCTTAATAAAAGAAAAGGCGCGCTGTTGATGATTACCCACGACAGGTACTTTTTGGACAGGGTGGTAAAGCAGGTCATTGAGCTGGACAGCGGCAGCCTTTATTCCTACAAAGGAAATTATAGCTATTTTCTTGAAAAGAAACTTGAACGGGAAGAGCTAGAGGGGGCCAGCGAGAAAAAAAGACAGAGCTTGCTGAGGCAAGAGCTGGCCTGGATTAAAAGGGGCGCTAAAGCTAGATCAACCAAGCAAAAGGCCAGAATAGACCGGTTTAACAAGTTGAATGAACTGCCACAGCAGGGAATTGAGGAAAAGCTGCAAATATCAGTGGCTTCCAGCCGGCTTGGCAAGAAAACCATAGAATTGGAGCATATAAGTAAATCATTTGATGCCGTCAAAGTGATAGATGATTTTACTTTTATTCTGCCGAGAAACGACAGAGTTGGCATAGTAGGCCCAAACGGCTGTGGCAAGTCAACCCTTTTGAATATAATAAGCGGCAGGGTTGAACCTGACAGTGGCAAGCTAGACGTGGGGGAAACGGTAAGGATTGGGTTGTATACCCAGGAAATTCAACATATGGATGGCAGTTTAAGGGCTATTGAATATATCAAAGAAGGGGCCGAATATTTAAGTACAGCAGAAGGCTATAAAATAAGCGCCTCACAGATGCTGGAGAAGTTTTTATTTCCTCCGGCACTCCAGTGGTCTCTTATCGAAAAGCTTTCAGGCGGAGAGAAAAGAAGGTTGCACCTGCTTAGAATACTTATGGAAGCGCCGAATATATTGCTTCTGGATGAGCCTACCAATGATTTGGATATAGAGACACTGGTTATTTTAGAAGATTATCTGGAGGATTTTAAGGGAGCAGTAATTGCCGTTTCTCATGACAGATACTTCCTGGATAGGATGGCGGAAAAGATATTCTCCTTTGAGGGAAATGGGGAAATAGTGCAGTACCCAGGTAATTATTCAGATTTCAAGGGAAAAAGCAGTAGTTCTTGCCAGGGAACCGTCATGTCCAATAACATTGTGGATAAAGTCAAAATAGCTGTTGATAAGAACTCCAATATAGTTGGTAAGAATGCTCAGGATAAAAGAGGGGAAAAACCTTTAAAATTTACTTTTCATGAGCAAAAAGAATATACGCAAATAGATGATATTATTGCTGAGCTTGAAGGCAAGCTTAAGAGGATAATGACTAAAATTGCTGAAGCCTCAGCCAACTATGTTCTGTTGCAGCAATTATTAATTGAAAAAGAGGCTATGGAAGCGCAACTCAAGGAGAAGATGGAAAGGTGGGTTTACCTTAACGAGAAGGCGGAGAACATAGCTAAAGGCAAGTAACTGTACATAGGCGACAATCGGCCAGTACATGGCCTACTTTGATAATGTAGTTCTTTATTCTAGGGCACGAGACCATGGGTATAGTGGAAGAGGTAGGACCGGAGGCACGCTGGTATCAAATTATTTACCATATTTTAGAGGTTGCGTAGTTGAACGCGGAGCCTCTTTTGGGTTAAATTTTATTAATTGGTGGCAAAAATAGTTTGTATTCTTGCGGACTTGTTAATTACTGGCTGGGTGGGTTATACTAAAAATTAAAAAAAAGGTTGTCGGGTGGATATAACACTTTAGTTATCATAGGATTTATTTTATACAATTTATAAACGAGGGGGTTTTAAAATGAATTGCCCTAATTGCCAGAAGGCTCTGCAGGAGGATGCTAAGTTCTGTCCTCACTGTGGTACCGCTATAACCCAAAATCGGCACTGTCCCTCCTGTGGGAAAAAGACAGATCCTTCCTGGGTCTTCTGTCCCGGTTGCGGCGCATCATTAAAAGGTGTGCCAAACCAAAACATTCCGGCACAGCCTCCGCAGCCACCGTCGCAGAATTACCCGCAAAACCCTAACCAGCCCCATTATTCACATGGCCAATACTATGGCAGCAGTTCTCGTAAGCATCGCCGCAAGGGCTTTCTTGGCCGTATCTTTTCTTCCTGAAGGGAACATCCCTGGATCAGGGACTATGCGATCGAGGAGTTTCTTGGTAAAGGGAGCTATGGCGTTGTAATTAAAGTCAGGCGCAAGGAGCGCTACTATGCCATAAAAGCCTTGCTCAAAAGAGATGAGCAAAATTCCAGTATATTACCTTTTAAGCTGGAGTCGGAAATCCTCCGGCGGATCACCCACCCGCAAATACCAGGTTTTGTAGAGGCTTTTTCGACAGGAGATATCTATTATATTGTTCAAGAGTATATCGAGGGATTGCCATTAAGTTATCTTTTGCATACTGGCCGCCGTTTTGGTGAGACAGAGGTCAAGAGCGTCGTCTGGCAGCTTCTTACTATTCTAAATGACCTACATCGACCGCCTCAGAAGGAAAGCGCCGTTATCCACCGGGATTTGCGTCTCTCCAACCTGCTGTTTAAGAACGAGCGAGTATTTCTAATAGACTTTGGCTTCGCCAGATTTATCGACCCGTCGCAGTATGCTTTTTGTCCTGATCCGTTAGAATATAAGTTTAGTTGCAGTGGCAGCTCTGCGGGGGGAACGCTTAAACAGATAAAAGAGTTCCCGTCATTAAAAAAGATACCTGGTATGGAGACCTACAAACTGTTGCGCCGGGAGATCTCCCCGCGCAGCGACCTTTTCGGGGTTGGAGTTGTGGCTGTTGATCTTTTTACCACTTGGGTGGAGGATGAAGCCCTCTTTGAAATGCCCTGGCAGGAAGTACTTCCTATCTCCTGGCCATTTAAAGTTTTCCTGCAAAAACTTTTGAGTCAAAAAGATGGTTTCAATTCGGCGGCAGAGGCCCTGGAATATTTGGGAGCTATATAACTCACTCAAATTTAGCGCTGATAACTTTTTGCTGTGAGAGATCTTCTCTGCAGGAACGATTAATTTATCTGACTTGCCTATATCCGAATGTCTTCCAGGAAGATGGAAGGAATATCTTTTTATACATCTTTATAAGTATTTTATAAAGCCTTTAAAACCAGTTTAAAGACTTCCTTTACAATGACCTCATAAATAACAAGGAGGTCGTTTTTTATGGATAAGATTAAGCTTCTGTATGATGTGAGCAGATGTTTTAAACAACCTGAAAGTTGATGAGCAAGAGGATAAAAGCACGGTCCTTTTCCTGGCTTTTAACGAAATTTCCGGGGGAATGAAAAAAATTATCCATGGAAAAATGCTTCACAAGAATATGCAGCATCAGCACGCTCAGGAGTGTATATGTAAATAATTTTCCAGCATGGAGGCTTTGACAGGCGGATTCAATGTTTTCATCAACAAGAACAAGGAAGTGGAAAAAGTCATATTAACCATTGAGGGAAGGTCTAAAGACGATCTGAATGAGCCGCACCACATGAATTTGTAGGCAGAAATGCGCTTGGTCTGGTGAATATAGTTTCGACTGTGGCAAATCGTGGACATCATCACCACGATTTGCTCATGGACATGGCGCTCGGCATACCGCTGCCTATATATCGGTTAACACCAGGCTGTGCCAGCCCTGCTGGAATTGTGTAGCTGCATGCCCTAATAGTGTTATATGGCAACATATAATGTCTAATGGGATTGTGTTTTTGGGGAACGTCGCCAAGTTGAGAGGTTTGCTTGACAAGTAGAAAGAAGGAGGAGCCGGAGTTTAAAGCCTCCGGCTCCTCATAAACTGTGTGTCCCGGTATTTATCCAAGTATCGCTTGCAAATCCGCTTCCGGTGTGCTGATCGGTTTGATGTCAAATTTCTCTACCAGGACGTTCAGCACGTTCGGTGAGATAAACGCGGGCAGTGTGGGACCAAGGTAGATATTCTTAATCCCTAACGACAGTAGTGTCAACAGGATGCACACGGCTTTCTGTTCGTACCACGAGAGGACCAGCGTCAGGGGCAAGTCATTTATCTCGCAGTTGAAGGCGCCGGCCAAGGCCACGGCTACCTGGATGGCGGAATAAGCGTCGTTACACTGGCCCATGTCCATGATGCGAGGCAGGCCGCCGATTTCACCGAGGTTTAGGTCGTTGAAGCGGTACTTGCCGCAGGCCAGGGTCAGGATGACGGTGTCCTTAGGCGTCTTTTTAACAAAGTCAGTGTAGTAGTTGCGACCAGACCTTGCGCCGTCACAGCCGCCAACGAGGAAGAAATGCTTGATAGCGCCGGCTTTGACGGCTTCAATGACCTTGTCGGCAACGCCTAGCACGGCGTTGTGGGCAAAACCGGTCATGAGTTCGGTACCGCCGTTGATGCCGGTAAGCTTCTTATCTTCTGCATAGCCGCCGAGTTCGAGGGCTTTATTGAGCACCGGTGTGAAATCCTTAACGCCGTTAGAACCCTCCGGGATGTGCTTAAGACCGGGATAGCCGACTACGGCGGTAGTAAAGAGCCTGTCGGAATAAGAACCCTTGGGTGGCATCAGGCAGTTCGTTGTATAGATAACCGGGGCCGGGATGCCATCAAATTCTTTCTGCTGGTTTTGCCATGCCGTTCCAAAATTACCTTTCAATTGCGGGTATTTTTTTAGTTCCGGGTAGCCGTGGGCAGGCAGCATTTCGCTGTGGGTATAGATGTTGATGCCTTTACCCTCGGTCTGCTCAAGGAGCTGTTTTAAGTCAAGCAGGTCGTGGCCTGTGATCACGATAAACGGTCCTTTTTCAATCGTGGTAGGTACTTTTACCGGCACCGGGTGCCCGTAAGCGGAGGTGTTAGCCTCATCCAGCAGGGCCATACACTTGAGGTTGATCTGCCCGAATTCCATGATTAGATCCAGCCATTCCCCAACGGAGTGTTCCTCTCCGATGGCAAGCATACCTTTGAAGAACCATGACGTTACTGCATCGTCTTTTTTGCCCAGCACATAGGCGTGCCACGCGTAGGCCGCCATGCCACGCATCCCGAGCAGTAGCGTGGAACGCAAGGATACTAAATCGGGATCGCCCTTCCAGAGCGCATCGGCGGGTAGGTCGGCCGCGCCCCCCAGTTTGTCTTTCTCAGTCTGAATAAGGCTTTTTAACTCGTCGATACGGTCACTGTCGAAGTTGACGTTAGTGATTGCCATGAAAAGCGCCTGCATCATCAGTTCGCCGGCTTCCTGGCCAGGCGACTTGCCCTGTGCCGCGCGGGCAAGTCCAACCAGGGCGCAGGTCAGTTCATCAAGCTTGTTCGAGACCTCCGGTGGTTTACCACACACGCCTGACTTGGTGCAACCTTTGCCGCCCGCAGTCTGCTCACACTGGAAACAAAACATACTCATTTGATTTCCACCTTTCGTATTTGGTATTATTGTGAAATTTTCATCATATACACATTTCTCCTTAACTCTCCACAATGTTGCCGTCGGTAGAGATAGTTATAATTCCCCACGGTATCATTTTACCGCTGTTTACCAGAGCCTGTTTGACCGCGTTGACGATGCCGCCGCAGCAGGGTACCTCCATACGGAGCACGGTGACGCTTTTTATTTCATGCGCTTTCAATATTTCGGTTAATTTATCGGTATAATCTAGATCATCCAGCTTTGGACAGCCGATAATGGTGATTTTGTTGCGCATAAAATCATTATGGAAATTGGCATAGGCAAAAGCTGTGCAATCGGCGGCTACCAGCAGGTGGGCATGGTCGAAGTAAGGAGCGTTAACCGGTACCAGCTTGAGCTGGCAGGGCCACTGGCGAAGTTGCGACACCGGTACGGCATGTGCTGTTGTGGCAGGAGCCGGTGTCAGTGCAACGTTCTCTTTCCTCTCAATAGCCCTGGCCTGGGTGCCGGGACAACCGCAGGCAAGCTTTTCGGGCATAGGATTAGTTGTATCACTCATATGTTTTTTGACGGCCTCTTCATCAAAAGCATTTGCCTCGCGCTCCTCAATGGTTATAGCTCCAGTTGGACACTCCGGCAGACAGACCCCCAGGCCGTCGCAATAGCTTTCAGATACCAACTTGGCCTTCCCATGCACCAATTGTAGAGCGCCCTCGTGACAGGCATCGACACAGAGTCCGCAGCCGTTGCATTTTTCCTCGTCAATCGTGATAATTTTTCTTTTCACCTTGTGGCACCTCCTTATATATACAACACATAAATTAATAGGCCATTACAAAACACTTAACTTTTTTCTTGCGGCTTTTATGAATTTATTTTAATATATTGACAGCATAAAAACGGTAGCCACGGTTACCAAAAGCAAAGGTGAATAAAAAATGTTCAAAAAATGGATGACAGTTTTATCTAAATGTGCTTTATTCAGGGGGATAAACCCGGAGGAGTTGAATATAGTGCTTGCCTGTCTGAATCCGAAGGTGAGCAGCTACGATAAGAATGAATCGGTGACTGTTTTTGGAGAAAAATTTTCCGGTTTGGGAGTAGTACTTGCCGGGGAGGTGGTAGTTGTCAAGGATAATGCAGCGGGCAACCGGGTCATAATGGCGGTAAACGGCCCCGGGGAGATGTTTGGCGAGATGGCCGCGTTTTCAGAAGATGGTGTGTGGCCTGCCACAGTGGTGGCGCGGGGAGCATGCACGGTCATGTTACTACCGGCAGGGAAGATCGTTGGAAGCTGTGAAAGGTCGTGTGGAAGCCATAAAATGCTGATCACGAACATGCTCATTATTGTTTCCGACAAGGCGCTGATGCTGCACAGAAAGGTAGAATACCTGGCAATTAGGAGCATGCGGGGAAAGATCAGCACTTTTCTTTTGGAGCAGTATAAAAGGACAGGCAAGGACACGTTTATGATGCCGCTGAAACGTAATGAGCTTGCGGATTTCTTAAACGTTTCCCGCCCGTCTCTTTCACGCGAGATGAGCAGGATGAGGGATGAAGGTGTTATAGATTTTCACCGGGACTCTATAAAAATCAAGCAGGTTGATGTTTTGAGAAGTATGGCTGGGTGAAGAAGGACACTGATAGGCGTGATGCCTAAAAAATGCAGGCTGAGTATCTGGAAAAAGAGCGGAAAAATATCTGGAGTTGTCCCAGCTTGCCAAGGAAACCTTAAAAGTTAAGAAGGAGAAAATAAAATAGCTCAATAGGATATGTTTAAAGGTTTTAGTCATGGAAAAATGATGGAGGAACAAAAACAATGCGAAGATGAGGTTCAAGATCGCATACTATAACGATATCCAATATTATTGAATTTAATAAGGCATAGAAAAAGATATGGTTGAAAGAGACGCTGGTCAAGGTAGTAAGTTGCCTTAACCAGCGTCTCTTTAATACTTAGAAAAAGTAATGTTGACAATTAGACTGAGCCTAGTAATAATTACCAATAATTTTCCTGTAACATTTAGCATGACTTAATCGTTAATATTAGTGAAATAGGACATACCTCAAAATAATGAAAGGGGACACAACTCTATATTGGGTATTCCTATGCTGACGAGGATGTCCCCAAGAATTAAAGAAGCGGCCGGGAAAGTTGGTGTAAAGACTTGTGACTGCTGTTGATGAATTTAATAAGGCTACGGAAGGTGACCTCAAATCAATTGAACAGATTTGCTTGGCTACATGGGAGCCGCTTTATCGTTTTATTTATTTCAAAGTGCAAAACCGTGAGGAGGCAGAGGATATTACCCAGGAAACCTATGTCAAAACCCTGACCTATTTGCGCGAGCATAAAGCTCCCCAGGAGAACCTCCTGGGTTATATGAAGACCGTGGGCCTGAATGTCTTACGTGACCGTTGGCGTCAAAAGAAACGTCGGGGGATAACAGTAAATTTAGAGGAAATAAACCCGGCAGAAACGGCCGGGGATGATCATCAAAATGTTATTACTCAGCGACTGCAGCTAGAAAATGCTTTAGTGAAATTAAGCGCAGACCAGCGAGCCGTTCTTGATTTGAGAATTATTAAAGGCCATTCGGTGGCTGAGACCGCAAAGCTTGTAGGGAAAACGGAAGCAGCTGTCCGCACATCGCAATACCGTGCTTTACAGGCTCTGTCGCAGCTCCTGGATGGCAATGATTAGATAAGGAGGGATGAATGAATGAATAATCCCGAAAGCAGACTTTCCGATTATATTGATGCCTTGAATGCAGAAAACAATCCTGAAAAACACCAGGATACTGCCGATACTCCGGAATTGGAGAAGCTTTTGGCATCGGTAAGGTTAGTGCGTACTTTAAGGGACCCGGTATTTCCAGAACCCGGCTACCCACAAGAGCTGGCTAAAGCTGTAGCTTCCAGTCTCAGCCGGTCGGCTGAATCAAATTCTAAACCTGGTTGGAAAAATAAAAGGGTGGCTGGACGTTCTCGCCGCAAGTGGTTTTTACAGCCTGTTACGGCATTGGTTGCAGGTTTACTATTGTTCGCATTGTTTACTAGCTGGAATGGCTTATTTAACAGGGATGTGGCTTACGCCATGGAGAAAGCTGTCGCCCAATTGTTCAATTATCATGGCGTCCTGGAAATGCGTTCGAAAAACGCAGCCGGAGAGGAATGGATGGTCCGCCAGGCAGAGCTGTGGTCAGATGGGGATAAATACGCCGTACGGCAGAACGACGGAGCCCTGACCGTCAATAACGGTGAGCAGAAGTGGCAGATCCGGCCTCAAAGCAAGGAAGTGGCCTTGCTGCCATTGGTACCAGACTCAACCCGGACGGGTTTTGATCTGCGGGATGAGGCTAAACTGGCCAAGCAATACCCGCATACTGTTACCGGGTCGGAGATGATTGCCGGACGTCAAGCAATAAAACTTGAAATATCACCACCAGGAGGCCTGACCTACTATTTATGGATTGATAAAGAGACCAATCTGCCTATCCAACTGCAAACAGCGATGCAAAATGCGCTGCAGACGACCTATACCTTTGTTAGCTTTGAACCGAATACTCAGATCGATACCAAAATATTTGACTACCAACTGCCTGAAGGCTACAAGGTGGTAGAAAAGGAGCCAGGGCAATTGGTGGCTACCGCGGAGGAAGCATCTGCGATCAGTCAGTTGACACCGCTGCTGCCGCAAGAAGCGCCGGCCCGCATCTTCGCCTTCAAGGAGCGTATCGTCCTGGATTACGGTGATACCACAATTGTTGAAACTGCCGCCAAGGGGTCCTTTGAACCGGTGGCTAATGCCGCGCTTGGCGCCGCTGCCGGTGGCCCGCTGGAAGTGTGGTGGGAACGGTTGCGCTGGCGGCAGGCTGGGCTTGAAATTCAAGCCGAAGGCTCGCGGCGGGAAGAGTTAGCCCGTCAGATTGCTGCCGACCTTACTCTTCCGGACACCGGTGAAAACCTGGTGAGCAAAGCCCAGGTCAAAATACCGGTGGATATGGAGATGGCCAAAGCTAACCAGCAGCAGGTGGACAGAGGAAGCAGCCCCTGGCAGCTTGATCCCATGCAAGTATCACTCACCTTCGTCAACTTAAAGGTATCGCCGGAAGGGATTATAGGCGAACCAAAAATACCGGCGGCATCGTTTAAATTGGTATCGAACAACGGCGCTGAGGCAGTGGTGGAGGTCGCTAGCGGTCCGATTAGCAAGGTCTACCTGCAACGACTTGTCCGGCAGGACGAGACGGGTATCTGGTCTGTTGTGGGGTACAACCCCGCTTGGTAGTTTAAATATCCTGAACCATTTCAAAACTTAAACCGTCTTATGGAGTAAAGGGGACACACCTCTTTTGCGGTAAGTCCCTTAAGTAATCCAAAGTTCAATACGGTTATGAATGATTTCCATAGCCTAACTGAAAAGGATTCCAGCGTAGAAGAAGTTGCTAACTTCATAAACAACAACATTGCCGACGTCTCACAAGAAGATGCTTCAAAGATGACAGACGAGTTTGAAAAAATGCAGAAAAATAATCTCCAGCAGTTTGAAAAGATGTTTATAACAGATGAAGTGCAGAATAAGATAAACAACGAGTACCAATCTATCACAACTCAAGCAGACATTAAAGACATAGAGCTTAAGGAATTGTTAACCAAAACAAAAACAGCGGCTACAAGGTTGAAACCCTGAAGGGATGTTCTTTCCCATTATTGATTACGGCTTCTATGAAAATTTCAGTTCCTATGTGACTCCCGATATGAAAGACTGTATTGACATAATGGCTGTGGAGTCTGAGCAAGTCCCAGCAAAGGATGCAGCGCTTGTTATTGGATGGGATGGAGTCATAAAAAGAGCATTAAACCAGGAGGCCTTTATTAATACCCACAAGGACTCAATTAGAATTAACGAAGTAAAGCAATAGCATAAAAATACCTTATTTTCACGCTATATGGTTTAAATAATACACCGCTTTTCCATTATGATACAGAGACATTAGAGCCTGAAGCTAAGGAAGTTTATTTAAATGCGGTTGCTAATGCTGGAAATAGCGAGTATTTAAAAATATTAGGTGAATATTTGGATTTAGTTAAGAATAATGACGATAAGCTAACAAATGAAGTTGAGAATTACCGGGATAATGTTATTAAAAATTTAGGTTAACTATGTTCAGGCAGGGACATTCTTCGCAAAACTGTAAAGAAGTAAAGGAAATTAGGTGACCCAAAAAGGTGTCCCCTTTTCTAGGAAAGGTGAAAAAATGTTTAGGTCTAAAAGAACCATGTCCTTTACAACCTTGTTGTTGCTATGTCTAATTTTTTTAGTGGGTTGCGCCTCACCAGAAAAAGGAGCACTGCAGCAACCTGGTCCACAATCCGGTGGAAGTTCAACAGAATCGAGCAGTTCAAACCAGGAACCAAATAATGATGCACAGGCAACATTGCTGAAGGAGATTATACAGTTAGCCCAACAAGGAATGATTGTTAACTGCGAATTTCCTGTTGAAACCACGGTTATAGAAACCGTAAAGGAAAAATGGGGAGACCCGGATAAGGAAGACTATGTACCTGCTGCTAAAGGGACATATGTAACCTATGCCAAACGCAATGTGGTTGTTGGTTTTAACAAAGGCTCACAGATTTTCGATGTAAGGTCATACGATAACAGCTTAAAACAAATTACCATGGCCAAAGTAAAAGAGGTCCTTGGGACACCGGAAAACACACATCACTTTGATACTGATGATATGCTGGTTTATACGGCTGGAGAAAAATATCAGTTGTTATTCATATTTTCTAAGGACGATCAGCAAAATTCCGATTTTCAACTAAATCATTATAATGTTTTTTATCCAAGAGGTACTGTTAACTCTATGGCAGATGACCCGGGAATAAAATATTAGATCCAGTCTTGTTTCAATAAATGCAGGTGCGAACGAATTTGCACCTGCATTTATTGAGTAATTGTTTCGTATACTGGGAGATACTTACTCCGGGCTTGGTTGTGAAAAATTTAGCCTGTTATTACTGATAACGGAGCCAGGTAGCCCACATATTCGTTGATGCCGGTGCGCCGATACTTGACAACTTGGTTAAACATGAACGCCCAACTTCCCAGAAAGCGGCGCTCTACCCGGACATGTTTCCTGTACAGAAAACGTGTCCATAAACCGGTTTTGGCGCTATCGGAATCTATTGGGGGGAATACTCCCTGCATTTTACCGCTCCGTCTGGCTGCGCGAATGGTATCCATCCGCTCGGCAAGCGCAAGTACATCCTCATAGTAATCCCTGGCCAGGGAAAAAACCAAAAGATTAGCAACTAGGGCGGTTAATGCTACGAGTAAAATAGCCGTATAAGTTGCCGGAGCTGCGCCGAAAAAAGCAGCCCGGGCAAGTTAATATGTTATTTTCGTCACAAAACAGCCCTTCAGTATGTTTATTTAATGGACCGGTGAAATAAAAGTCGTGCTCTATTCGTCTAAGTTATTAGATGTTGGATAAGTTTTTTGGTGAAGGGGAGGTTTGTCTTGCAGTTGAACTTGCAGCGGTTACGGAAAGTTTCAGGGAAAAAGATGCTAGCTGGGGTGCTGATCCTCGGCCTTATTGTGTCAGTGGTTGCGCTTAACATGGCAAGGAACAAAAAACAGGCCGTCATTCCGGTTAAAACCGCCAAAGCCGAGACCAAACCCATCCAGGATAATGTCTTTGCTACAGGGAGGGTGAGGTTAACCCAAAAACAAGAGCTATACAATTATACCTCTACCACCGTCAGAGAGCTTTTCGTATCTCCCGGCGACCAGGTGCATAAAGGGCAGGTTCTGGGCCTTCTCGACCCGGTCGATCTGGAGGATAAGCTGAATGAGGCCAAAGTAAATTTTAACGTCCAGGAGTCCAACTTAAACAAAGCTATCTATCCACGGGACGAAGAAGTGGCCCAGGAAAGAGCCAATTACCAAAGGGCGGAGGCCGATTACCGCAATGCCCAGAAAAAATATGAGCGTACAAAGGCTTTGTTCGAGCAAGGGGCAGTCAGCGTCAAAGATTTTGACGATGCTGAATTGGAGATGACTGTCAAGGAAGCAGAGTACAAGAACGCTGGAGCTGGGCTGAACATGAAGGAAACCGGTCCCACCGGTCACGAACGCAATTCCCTGCAGGCGCAGCTGGAACAAGCCCGCCTCCAGGTGGAGCAGGCGGAAAAGAACCTTAACAGGACGGTACTGCGGGCGGAAATGGACGGGGTGGTAACAGCAGTTGAAGTTATGGCGGGCGACTTTGTCCAAATGGGGACCCGGCTGATAACAGTCGGCGATGCCGGGCAGCTGGAAGTAACGGCCGGGGTGAGCGAGGCTGACAGCGGCAGGCTAAAGCCCGGGCAGAAGGTGAAGATCATTGCTGCGGCTCAGCCCAACCGGGAATACGCCGGAATTATCCAGAGCGTTTCACCTGCCGCGGTGGCGGCGAAAACCGCGGAGACGGGCAGCCAGATTGAAGTGCCGGTGATTGTAAAAATGGCAGGGGACATAGAAGGATTACGCCCCGGTTACACGGTCGATCTGAGCATTACGGCAGTAGACAAGGAAAGCGCTCTGGTGGTGCCGTACGAATCAGTTATGGAAAAAGAGGGAGTAAAGCAAGTTTTTGTAGTTGAAAACCAGGTAGCAAAGTTAAGGGATGTTGCCACCGGGGTCGATACTGCATTGTTTACAGAAATACTATCAGGTTTGGCAGAAGGTGACACAGTTGTGATCAGCCCCGGAGAAGAACTGAAGGACGGTAGCCGGGTAAATGAAATGACAAACCAGCCCCCGGTCAAAGAGGGAGCAAAAACGTTATGATCAGGGTAGCAAACCTCAGAAAAGTGTACCGGGCGGGTGAGCAGCAGGTCCTGGCATTGTCTGGTGTCACCCTGAAAGTGAAGCCTGGTGAGTTCGTAGCCGTGATGGGCCCCTCCGGGTCGGGCAAATCCACCCTGATGAACTTGCTGGGCTGCCTGGATATTCCGACGTCAGGCTCCTACCGTCTGGACGGGATAGAAGTCAGCGGTATCAGTGACACCGAACTGTCGCGTATCCGCAACACGAAGATCGGCTTTGTTTTTCAGGCCTTCAACCTGCTGCCCCGGATGAGCGCCATGCGTAATGTTGAACTGCCGATGATTTACGCCGGGGTTGCGCCACGTGAAAGAGTCAGGCGGGCCGCGCAGGCGCTTGAGAGGGTGGGCCTTGCGGAGAGAATGAGCCACCGGCCCAGTGAACTTTCCGGCGGCCAGATCCAGAGGGTGGCACTGGCCCGGGCTTTGGTAAACAATCCTGCTGTAATCCTGGCGGATGAGCCAACGGGAAACTTGGACACCCGCGCGGGAGAGGAAGTAATGGCCATTTTCCAGGAACTGAACCGTAGCGGGGCTACCATCGTCCTGGTCACGCACGAACGGGAGATTGCCCTGCACACCTCCAGGATCGTCCTCTTCCGGGACGGACACCTGGTGGGCGACGAACCCGTGGCCGACCCGTTGGACGCCAGGGAATATGTGGGGCAACCTGGCAGCGGGGAGGCTGTTGTGCAATGAACCTGC
This sequence comes from Desulfotomaculaceae bacterium, assembly GCA_028702695.1. Taxonomy (GTDB): domain Bacteria; phylum Bacillota; class Desulfotomaculia; order Desulfotomaculales; family Pelotomaculaceae; genus Pelotomaculum_C. Next base: position 301 of record JAQVOH010000050.1, on the reverse strand, counting down.
TGGAGAGCATCAGAGTGGCCCTGGAAGGTATCATGGTCAGTAAGTTGCGTTCATTTTTGACCACCCTGGGCATAGTGATCGGCATTGCTGCTGTGATTGCGGTGGTGGCCATCGGCCAGGGCGGCAGAGCGGTATTGATGTCCGAGATGGAAAAGATAGGCACCAATATATTTGCCATCTATGTGGACTGGCGGAGCAACAAGCAGGTCACGGGTAGGGAGTTTGATTTAAGTGATATAGCTGCGATCAAGGATAAGGTGCCTGAAGTTACCCATCTTTCCCCCGTCAATCAAATCATGGG
>JAQVOH010000148.1 GCA_028702695.1 Desulfotomaculaceae bacterium | reverse complement strand
ACAGACTGGCTTCTGGAAGCGAAAATTAAGATCCCGTGATTGCTCAAGGGATTTCGGGTGGTGGAGCATAGCGGATTCGAACCGCTGACCTCGACAATGCGAATGTCGCGCGCTACCAACTGTGCTAATGCCCCATGGTGGTTTGTGGGGCTGGTTGGGGGCGAAAGTACGCTTACCTCGTCCTACCAACTGTGCTAATGCCCCGGGTGGTTTTTTCCCGACTGGGAAGAGGGAGAGAGTCGCGAACCGGGCGGCACTTTTTAGTGCCGGTCGGCTGAGCGAATCTGCTGGAGAGCAGATGAGCTAAGCCGAAATTTTTCTGCCGAACCTGGCAGGTGGTTTGGGGCTTGGTTGGGGCGAAAGTACGCTTACCTCGTCCTACCAACTGTGCTAATACACCTCAGTAACATTGCGCGCCCTTGAGCGCCTCGCCGGCCTGTGTTATGATGTGGCTAAGCCATAGAAGGAATGCTTGTGCCGATGAACGGTCTTTACTAACTTACTGGTTTGGTACAGGGAGTGCGTCGCTTTATGATTTTGGTGTCCTCACATCAAACATCCATATGGCATGGATGCGCGTTGTTGCTGGCAGATTGGAAATGCGCTACCGATATTCAGCGCAGATTGTATATAACAATTTCATTTGGCCGCAGTCCGATGAAAAGCTGAGAGACCGGATCACTGAGACTGCTAAAAGAATCCTCGATGAAAGGCTAAAATACCCCGATGCCTCGCTTGCTGTATTGTACGACGATGACCTGATGCCCCCAGACCTACGGAAAGCCCACCAGGACAATGACCGCACCGTCTGGGAAGCCTATGGCAAAGCCTGGCCTATTGGGGATGAAAGCGCTTGTGTGGCGCATTTGATGCTTCTATATCAAGAAGTAATGAAGGGAGTTGATTTTCGCAAGGATTTGAGTTCAGTACCAGAATTTCATAATAGATAAAATTTTTATGGAGGAACTAAATGGGTGATATTTATCTATCAGAATTATTTACAAAACTGGCTCCACTAAGTAGTTATAAAATTCACTTTGCAAAACGATCAGATGGTTCTGAACCGCTTGATGCATTTATGCGAGACATGAATGAATGGAAGGATTGGAACAGGTATTCAATAAATAAAGACTGGTATAATCGAGACTATATTTTCTCCTTAATATCATTTTATCCAGAACGAAACACATGGCTTTTTGGAGGAATATGGAAAGTCATAGACCGAGATTTTTCGAAAAAAAGTGATTATCCATACTTGGTAGAACTATGCGAAGATTATAATAAATACATTGGCCGTTTGAAAATCATTTATGCTCATAATGACAGAACTGTAAGAAATCTGATGGAGATCTACTTCCCTAACCTAATAGTTAAAGAGCTCTTGGACGATATATATTCAACTTACTCATTTCCCGGGTATAAAAACTTGGATTTGCCATTTAAAACTCTTGAAAACGTCATTCGTAAAGACAGTCCGGCCTGGAAAAGTGCTTTGTCAATTTATGGGATATACCTGATAACCGACATCAAGACAGGTAAAAGATATGTCGGCTCTGCTTCAGGAGAGAATGGGATTTGGAAAAGATGGAGTGACTATGTTTACAATGGTCACGGCGATGATGTCGATTTGCATAAATTGGTTGAAGAAAGAGGTTTTGAATATGTTCGTGAAAACTATAAATTTACACTATTGGAAATCACAAATACTTGGAATGAAAATGAAATACTCGATAGAGAAAGTTATTGGAAGCGGGCGTTGTTATCGAGAATGGCAGACTTAGGACATAATAAAAACTAAATCACATCAGGAACAAATGGTGCATTATTGGACGAAATCATCAGGGGACGATACTTTGACGGCGTGCATAGCTTGAAGATAGACTCGCATGGAGTTTTTGCCCATTTAGTCCAGGCCCAGCAAAGACGAGGGTAGGTTCTTTGTCTATATGCATGAATAATGTTTCTCCCTTTATATGAATCACAGGAATAAAGTCAAAGGAGTACACAAAATGTCGAAAGCAATCTACACAAGAAAGTATCGCGCCAGTTATCTGGCATGCTAAAGGATGTTTATTAGAATCAATATTATCAAATGTATTTGAGTTGAGGAGGGTTATATGAGAGTATTTTTAATAATTATGGTGCTTGCAGTTTCGCTCAATGTTTGCTTTGCTGAATCAACAGTTAACCAATTTAATCTCGTTGAACGTTATAACGCTTTGGTCAGCAAAACTGAAAAGTTTACAAACGTAGTCGTATCCTCTTCTCCATTTCCCTCTTATCAGTATTTCTTTGATAATGAGATAATCGTCGACTGCATGTCATACAATGAAAATACTTTTTCACTTTCAATCCACATCGATAAATCGAATAATGACATAATTGCAGTTCAGGCATATTTAGATGAGGAACTTGTTTCTGCTTCTCCTAATGAGAATGGAGCAATCAATTCAATCATTACTTCCCTTTTGGCAGCTTTTTGTGAGTTTGATGATAAGGAAATAAATTTGACTGTAAGCAAAATTTTTGATGATAGAGGAAATATGCAGGAGGACGTGCGCTTCTATCGTTCAGGATTTGTGTTTGAGATAGGATTTATGGGGAATAATTCTCCTGTTCGTCCAGGCTTTGTTTTTACGATTACAACCGTAGATCAAGAATCTTATAATGATGGATTTTTCTGGACTCCTTATACCAATGATGAGTATATGTTAAGTGCGGGCATTATTGCCATGGAGAAGCTTGATTATGATTTAGCAATTCTATTCTTTGAGCAGATTGGAGCATTTGCTGAGCTTGAGAATGCGCAAAATGCTAAGGAAGGCCGCTATCTCAACCCAGATCAGAATATTGACGTGGGACAAGTAAATCAGTTGGATGAATTCTTTGATTCGGCAGTAATCGACCTAGAGTTAGGGTTTGTTGATCAAAATATTAATACTTTTCTCAATGAATATAGGTATCTTGGGGGTAATTATGTGCCCACCAACAGAGATAACGTTTATGTTATTGGACATCCAGCATATTCAATAAAGTTGACTGGTAGTGAAACATATTATTACCTGGTTGAAGATATAGCGATAATAACTGCAAGAGATGGGGTAGTCGTTGCATATTCACAACAAGGCCTTAGATCCTCAAGTATACAAAATGTTTATCAACTCTTAATGTGGCTAGGAGGAGGCTTTTCGACTTTAACAGAATATGAGCCAGAGATTATCCAGGACGGGAATAATGCACCGATTTTGAGATGGGAAACTAAAAATGCTTACTTTTCTATAAAATCAAATTCGTTGCCAGGCATAGAGGATTGGAGGTTAAATAAGGTACAAAATTTTGTAGTTTACAAAAAATAGAATTAGTAAATGAGTCGACGAAGTACAGTTCCCCGTCGATACAAGCAGAGGGAAGTAAATACCGGAATGGCGGGTAAGCGAATGTAGTCAGGTAACAATCCCTGAACACCGTGGCACAGATTTCTCTACCCACCCGGAAGGAGTTTTTGCCCTTTTTGTCCGCGTCCTGCCGGGTTTCTGCACGGTGAAATCTGTCCATCAGGTGAAGATTCTCGGGTGCCGGATGATTGGCACATCAGCCTGGCGTCCCCCCAGCCAGATTAATCCGCCGGATTTTCCATTTAAACGCCGGCTTGCGCCGGGTACCCGGCGGATAAATCAGGGCCTCCAATGCCTTGACTTGACTCGCTTTTTAAGGCCCTCAAGCATTTAACCGCCGGAAAAGCCGGATCCTCTGCATGTTTATCCCAAGGTTGGTTTTTGTTCAAACAGTATCATATTGTATGAAAACGATTTCATGCAATGAGATATAGAAATGCATTGGTTTATCAGATCATCATCAGGCACTTCAAAGCCTGCACTCCGCCCGCCCTGCTCGGCTGGTTTCATCAAAGGATTCCGGTGTGTCGGAGCAGTGCCCTGCATAGGAAGAAAGTCCTTGAAGGGAACCTAAAGGGTGGCAGCAGCTTCAGGAAAAGCAGGGGAGGCGCATCGAGCAGCACTGAACGCCGTATAGTCACAAGGTTCCGCTGTTTTGGCTGCTGGGTTCAGCGACCCTGCCGGCTCATCCTCCGGCCCTCAGCCACAAACACGCAGGAAATCCGGCTTTTCCGGCGTTTTAATCCGAAATCGCGAAAAAGATGAGTGTTTTCAAGGCTTCCGGGACGGCATTTTTCCGTAAGCGTCAAACGCCATTTCTTACCCTACATTCCGCCGGCGCGTTAATCGGCAGCAACCTGGCCACTTGGTCATCCGCATGCATATCAAGTTTCGGAGCCTCACGCATTAGCCAGGTCAGGTAACGGTAGGGATCCAGACCATTTTCCTTGGCCGTTTCGATCAGGCTGTAGATGATAGCGCTGGCTTCTGCGCCTCTGGGCACGTTGGCAAACAGGAAATTTTTCCGCCCCATCACAAAGGGTTTGATGCTGCGCTCCGCGCGGTTGTTGGAAATTTCCAGCCGACCGTCCAACAGATAATTGTTCAGCCAGGGCCAAAGTTTCCGCGTGTAGTGAGCGGCGCTTCCCAGCAGTGACTTAGGCGCGTCATTCAACCCGAATACCCAATCATGGAACTCATCCAAAATGGGTTTTGCCAGCTTCTTGCGCTGCTCCAGCCGTTCTACCGGCGGCAGGACGCCAATCTTGCTCTCAATGGCGAACAGGCTGTCGCAATACCGCTTCCCCCTCAGGGCATTTGATTCTTTGGCAGAGTCCTTTTTCGATGTACCCTGCAAGGCTTCGTCATACCGCCTCCTCACATGCGCCCAGCAACTTGCCACGGTAACGCCCGGCAGCCCATAGTAGACGGTATAGCCATCCGCGTGCAAATAGCCGCGATAATCCTTGAGGAAGGTCTCCGGATGCTCCGTCCTGCGGCTTCGCTGGTATTCATACACGACCAACTGTTGCGGTGCGT
>JAQVOH010000147.1 GCA_028702695.1 Desulfotomaculaceae bacterium | reverse complement strand
GAAAACTAAAGCGATCATACCCAAAGGCTAAGTCCATTGCTCTTGCCGCCCTTCGGCCCGTTCCGCAGCTTGAAAGCTGCCTCGTGAGCGTTTATTTGCTGCACCGTCCGCAAGTTGTTTTTCAACCAGTTGGTCAAAATGCCGTTGATATAGCGAAGCTGGAACTTGCCGGCAAAGCTGGCGTACTTTAGGGCCTCCAGGATCACCGGGGTAGTACTCTCTTTGGCCCAGTCGTTGAGCTGTTTGATTTCCACAGGCAAAAGCGGCCGGCCGAACTCTTGCTCAAAAGCGCCCGTGAGATCAGGCTTTTCTTCCAAACTGTTTTGGCCGGTCAAGTCTTCTTCGCGCGCGGGCGCGCTGCTGCAGCTGCTACATACATCTTTTATCTCTGACTCTGTCTCTGTCTCTGGGGGCGTTACAGTAACGTTACATGCTCCAATGTTCCCGTTATAAAGCTGACCATCCCCTTGACACCGTTGAGCAGCAGAGCAGCTTTGCACTTGTTCTTCCAGTGGGATATCAGCCACGGTCCGGATACCCATTAGCTGCCACTTGGTCAGTCTACTACTAACATAGGACACCTTCCGAATGTCCTCGAGGACAGCTCTAGACAGGGCAGCCAGGATCAATTCCTCTGAAAAATTACTGCGCCAAATGGTTAAATATTTCACTTCATACTGCTGCAGTTCCCTGCCTAATGCTCTGGCAAAATGCTCTTCCAGATCAGCTTCTACAACAAGATCGTTGTTGTTAAGATCGTTGTTTTTATGATCTTTATTCTTTAATTCTTTATTATTTAATTCTTTAATCTTCTTGGAAGAATGGGAGGCCGCGCCGCTGTAGGGCTCAAGCCCTCTCACGCGTACCGTTGGAGTAGTCTTACGATACTCTGAGAGTTGTTGAGCATGTACCGTTGGAGTAGTCGCCGAATATTGTGAGAGTAGTTCGTGTACCGTTGGAGCAGTCGATAGCTTGTCCGCAGGTACTGTGGGAGTTCTCGATACCTTGTCTTCGGATACCGTAACCGTACTCGACAGGACTGAAACCTGCATGTCTACTGGGTTTTCGACGGGTACTCCCAGAGCACCCGGCAGTTTCTCTACGGGTACTGTGGGAGGATTCGACGGCTTGACTGCGGGTGAAGTGCTGAGTACGCTGAGAGCGCCAGACTGGGAACCAGTCCAGTTAAGTACCCTGGCCCTTATTCCCTTGAATTTTTCGACCTTTAATTCCAGGTAATTATTTTGTTTAAGGTATTTCAAGGCATTTGAAACTTTGGTATTGCTGATCTTGACACCTGTTTGGCCGAGGTTCTGCCGGATTTCTTCATAGCTAAGCCATAATTCCCCGGCAGCCAGATCTCTAACTGGATTGGGGTAAGGGGTGGCCCGCGTGAGGCAGTACATCCACAGTTTTAAGGCCATGTCCGGCATTTTAAAGGTCCCGTCTTCCGCAATGCTACGCCATAACTTGATCCAACCTTCCAATGCTTAACCCTCCCATACCCATTGATAAGTTTTCTTATTTCTTCCGCATCCAGCCCACTTTGCACGATTATTTTTGTTTTTTGGAGCGGACCCAGACCGGTAAGAAAGGGTCCGCCAAAAAACAAAAAGACCGGCAGAATTTACCGGTCAATTACATTATACCTATCGCACACGTGTTCGTCAAGTATGCTTTTTCCGCCAGCACATTACCATTGGAAAGCGGCCTTTAAAAAACGAGACGCCATCAGTCCAATGACTCATCTTCCCTCAAACACCTTTTGAGTTTGATGTCTTTCAGCGCAAATGGCTCGATCCAATATTTGAGGTATTCCCAGATTTAGTTATCCATCACCCTATGCGCCACAGCTGCTTCATCCACCCAATCTTCCTCAACGTACACCATCCCGTTCCGGCCTTCAACTTTCCTATTAGGGCCAGCCTTATATAATTTACACGATAACGGTCCATAACAGAAGGTTTCAAACCGGTACTTCTTCCGGCCCCTCGGGTTCCAGTTATCAACTATTATTTCCACCGGCATCCTGCATCCCCAAATGCAGCTACTACATTTAACTTCATAAGACCTGGCCGCCAGCCTACGATGCCCTCTTTCTCGATAAACCTCCAGCTCCGGCGGCACCATTTCCCATGGTGCCGATAGGCTGCCCTGCTCCCCTTCTTCTACCTTAGCTAACTTTGAAACTTTATAATAATCTACCGGCTCCATATCTGGCTCCGGAACAGGAAGGCATTCACCGGAGATAATGTCATAAACTTTGAACATAAATTTAGCCTGGGCAGCTTTGCCGATACCGATGGAGAAATCTTTTTCTTCACCATCAACGGTTCCGGCTATGTTAATGGCATAACCCAAATATGTATGAGAGGATTCATCAAATGATCGGGTTAGCCTTATTCGTGGCTGGTTTGATCTGATGGTGCCTTGGAAAGATAATTTGTTCATTTGGTGGGTGGCATCCTTAAACTCTACAATTCAAATTTAACTACACTAGTTGCCAGTGTAAATCAATATCTCTTGGTTAACTGCTTTGATGGTCTTAAACCCTTCGGGCAACACCACTTGTAACCCATTTTGAAAACCGATTGGCAAATGATAAGCAGTCACAAAAGGGTACCCTTTTTCAAATGCCAATGTTAAGCTGTCAAAATAATCTTGAATTGTATTGGGGTAATTTTCTCTATTGTTCAGTGCACTCTCCATGGAAGGTGAAGCAAGGTGAATATTGTGGGTATTTCTTATATGTTCAATAATCTCGAAAATCAATGCGTCCCCGCAGTAACAATACACATTATGCAATTGTTCAATTGTTGTAAATGTAATGAAAACTTCCGAATTATCTTTTAGCCGCTGTTTCTCTCCTATATTAAACAAACTATATAAAGCCGGTGCATCAATTACCACCGGTTCACCTTTTGGAATACAAACTTTTTGGGTTTTACCCATTGCCTTCGAAGCAATATCTTTAACTGGAAATTTCCACATTGCGCTCAGAAAGATTTTCATAATCAAATTCTTTACATATATCATCAATGAGTGTACCCCATCCAGGCATTTCAAAAGGAAATGATAACCCAGCTCCGACAAACGGTACAAGCTGATGATTTCTATGAGCTTGTTTTAGTTTGTTCATATAATCTTTTGCCGGATGAGCCATCTTATCACTCCCTTTTGTTTCTGAATCAATAATCGACTATGCCGCTCTTGTCCTTAACACTTACAACTCAAATTGCTCCCTTATGTAAAAGTAAAACAGTTTCAAATACCCCAAAGCTCCCCGCTTCAGGTCCTCCTGACTTTTCCACCAATTCGGCGTTAAAATCATCATACGAACTAGGAGGCTGTTGCATAAACCCTGTTTTTTTAAGCCCAACAGCCGCCTGTTAAATTGAGGTCTATATCACTGGGTTTTGCAACACTCTCCTAGGAGAGTGTTGCCGGTTGTGTCGAAGCAAGTCTTGATTTATGGCTGAGCGTCGCAGGGTAGCACTTCCCTATCTTCATGGCAACTCCCTCCCGGCTTTTGCAACATAAGCATAGCACTGCTTTAATCGTCTTCCAACAGGGTTTTAAGTTGTTTGAACCAGCTTCTCATATACTATTAACAATCTATACATATTTTTCATAATCCATTGCTCCAAAGAACACACGCATGACGATAACATTTTTATTTTTATCGTCAACAAGGTAAAGCACCACATAATTGTGAATGACCAGCTTTCGATATCCCTTATCTCTTAATATATCGTTGCGCGATAATTCACAGCGATGAGGAAATTCACACAATGATAAAATCTGCTTTTCAATGTCATCCAGGAGATTATCTGCAGCCTGCGGCGCAACAAGGCTATTGCTAATATAGTAATAGAGCTCATCTAAATCATTCTCCGCTGCCGGTGTGACTTTTAGCTGAAAGCTATCTTCCATGTTTTTTTCTCAGCTTTGCAAAAACTTCCTGACCATCCAGTAGGGCACCGTCTTGAACCTGCTTTTCTGCCACTGCCAGTTTCTTATACACATCGGCCAAGGCTATTTCGCGCTCGTAGGTTTCGATACTCATAACGACAAGGTCGCCATATCCATTCTTGGTTATAAAGATTGGTTCGTTTTTACTATGGCATAATTCCGATATCTCCGTTGTATTTCTCAGGTCGGTTATCGGTCTGATTTGCGGCATTATAATCACCTCAGTTTATATTATGGCATAATTATAGCAGAATTATGTACAACGCACAACGCACACCAACATTGTCTGGCCGTAAAAATTGCGATAAGAAAGGCTTGCCATATCAGACATTAATTAGAATGCAGAAAACTATTTAGTGTTTTTTGTTATAAAGGCCGATACAGTACAGATTCGCCGCATTATTTACGGCAAGCGCAATTATGAATGGCTGTTATGGCCGCCAATTCCATTATGGCCTCCGTGGCTGTTTTGGCATAGCGCCTGGTGGTGGAGATATCCGTGTGGCCCATGACTTCCTGGACCTTGTCGATGGGCACGCCTTTTTGTAAAAGTCGTGTGGCTACCGTATGCCGGCAGCGGTGCGTGTGGAAATTAAGGCCGGTAGCCCGGCGGCATTGCGCGGCCCACTTATGCAAGCTGCTGGCCGTAATCCCCAATAGCGGCATAGTATCCCGCCGCTCCCCCTTGTGCAGCACCAGTTCCCTAGCCACATCCTCTGCCATAACCGGCGCGTAGCGTTCCTTGTTACCCTTGCCGTGTTTGACCCTCAGGACATAGCCCCCGTTTTCCAAAGCTCTCAGATCCCCCGGCGTAAGGGCAGCCACTTCACTGACCCGCAGCCCCGTCACCAGCATCGTACGATAAGCCAGCGACACATGTGCCGGGACCTCTTTGAGCCAGTTCAGGAAGATTTGCAGCTCTTCCGTGGACATGAAGTCAGGCAGAGAGCGGCCTTCCTTCACCCTGAGCCTTCCTGGGATCACCGGGTTGCCCTCCGCTTCCCCCTCTTCCACCAAAAAACTATAAAAGCTCCGCAAGGCTGACA
>JAQVOH010000146.1 GCA_028702695.1 Desulfotomaculaceae bacterium | reverse complement strand
TGGTACAGTCATAACCCGCCAAGCCGCTGTGGAGCGTCCAGTTCAGACCGGCTTCCTCAAAGAGAATGGCAAAGGCTGCCGGCCCGTCGGGCCAGGACAAATATTCACCGGCATTGTGAATCAGAAGCATGTCCGCTCCTTTTTTATCAACGGGTATCCGGTAGCGTTTGCCGGTCCGCTCGTGAATATCTTCTTCTATAAATTCGATCTGATCCAAAAAAGCGGCGCTGTTTAAGCCCGTGCTGGAGCCGGTCCGCAGCTGCAAAGCGGTTCCTCTTTCGTGGAGCAAAGTCGGGGCAATGTTCATTTCCTGGCTGAAGATCACCCTGATTTCTCTTGCCAGCAATCCATTGTCAAGCCCCATCGGGCAGACCTGGGCGCAACGGCGGCATAGATTGCAGCGATAAGCCAGTTCTCCCAGGCGCAACACCGTTTCCACATCAATATTGCAACCACCGCCCAGGTACTGGGCTGACAGGCTGCCGCCCTTTTTGTGCCTGTCATAAAGTTGGCGCAACACTTCAGAACGGAAAATGGGCCGGTAGATTTCCTCCCTGCCGCTGCCCAGGAAAATATGACAGGCTTCGGAACATGTAGAGCATTTTGTGCAGTATTCAAAAGACAGCGTAAATGGCAGAAGATAGCCGGCGTTGGTATCCCTGCAAAGAGTTTATCCAAACCAATTAAAAACCTTCCGACCAGTTCCCTCTTTTCATCTTCTGTTTTTGGCCTGGTCATCCTGTCATTGGCGATGACTCCGTCCAGACCGGCACAGTATTTGTCTTGCCATGCTTCTTTAACAGGTGCCGGCGCTGGTGTTGCGTCTGGACCGTTATAAGGGGACGGCAAGGGCATCAAATTTTTGAGATTGGTGAGTTGTACCGGTAAAGGACGGACCAGATCACGCGGCTTAAGCTTTCCCATCTGTATCCACCTGCTTTTACTGTTGACAGATTATATCTTGCCAGTGTCTTTTCGGGCATGCGGAGCCTGCCAGGTATCCTGCGGCCGGTGTAAAAGAAGCTTTTCGACTGATTTTTCCAATCTGGAGCCTCTTAGATTCGGCTCGTTATCCCACAGCACTTTGTGATAGATAAAAGACTTGGCAACATAATGGTTCATTTTCGTCCAGGGGATATACGCCAACAGGGCGCCCAGCAGTAAAAGATGCACGGTTAGCGCCGAATTGGCCTGAATGGGGGCAAAGGAAATGAACGCAATCATGACCTGCCTCCCTCCTAGCTCATAATTTTACAAATTTAAACATCTTAGGGTTAATAATAAAAAAATGATATTATAGTTACTTGTGGCATTATAAATGCATTTTGGGTCAATAAAACAGTATATTAGGTAAATATTAGGCAAACATCCTCTAATTGATGTTATAATATTTCTTGAATTAAATATTATATCCATTATCTCAAAAAAGGGGGGGCAGGTCTAGTGGATTAGTCAATAAGATAGTGGTTTATAAAGCAAAAGAGAATTGGTACTAAAACACAGTATCTCGCTTAAACAATCTACAATCTTTAGATATGAATGGAGGATTAAAGATGAACAAAAGATTACTTAAAACTTTGGTCATGGCTTTAGTGTTAATTTTCATGTTGAACAGTATTGCTTTTGCCAATCAACCAACAGGAAATACTGTTGTATTAACCTCTGAAACAGTTAAGCAGTTGAGAGCAAATGCAACACGAGACGGTATTGATGCAGCGACTCAAGATAAATTAATTACAAAATTAAAAAATGGTGAATCCTTAGATTGTATGGATCCTGTAAAAATTGAAGAGGCAAAAAAGCATCTAAAGGTTTCAAAAGGTGCACCGAGAGCAGAGTATACTTTTGCTGATGGTTCTAAATATGTGATTGAAGTTAAAGTTTCTGATAAAAAATTTATTTCCCCAATGTCTTCATTTACTCGCGATGTAAATTGTTATGCAGGCTCTTTCATCTATAACGCCAATTTCTGGGCTAATATAACTACAGTTGATGGAACCGGACAAGATTATATCAATAGCTTAGGGGCTTGGGATATTTATAGCCTTTATGGGTATAATTACTTTCAATCATTTAGCATAACTAAACAACAAGAAAGTTCATCCGGTCCCGCTAAAGCACGTCTATCATGGCAGCATGTCTATAACGGAACGTATAATAACTGGCTACAATTAAATGTAGGCGATGACAGTTGGTGGGCAACTCAGTCAATGTAACAAAATATTAATGTTAATATATAACTTCTGTTGGACTTCAAAGTAACCCTTCCCTTGTATGATATGACCAACGATACAATTTCCAGTTGGTCATATTTTATTCTGCTTTAGTAAGTTCTCCTGGCATGATTTTAGCCAGGAGAACAAAAAACTGCCTAATATGCAGGTGGGAATCAAGGCTTATGCCAAGAAACACACTTCTGTTAAAATGATGAGTGTTCGAGCCATAAATAACAGAAGAAAGGTGTTGCTAATGGCAGAGAGTTTAGCACATACCAAGTGCCTGTGCAAGTATTACATAGTGTTCACCCCTAAATAAAGAAGGAAAATAATATACAACGAGCTACAGGCAGATATAAAGGAGATAATAAAAGATTTATGTAAGTAGACATCGAAATAATAAAGGCACATGATTCAGACCGCGCCCATCTGTTGCTTAGTATTCCACCGAAAAATAGTGTCTCGCAGGTGATGGGTTACCTGAAGGGAAAGAGTGTGATGATGATTTTCGAAAGGCACTCAAACCTGAAATATAAATTTGGCACCAGCATTTCTGGGCCGAAGGATATTATGTCAGTACAGTAGGGTTGAATGAAAAAACGATAGCAAAGTATATACGCGAGCAAAATAAACACGAATAATGGATAGAATTTCGACCAAAGAACTGGAGAGCCCTTTTAAGGGGCCTGCCAAGCAATCAGTGCACATGGCTTGAACGAAGCTTAAGCTAGTGTCCTTTAGGTACTGGCTTGTAATAAGCCCTTTGAGGTCATCTTTTTGAGAAAATACCCAAATATTTTGTGTATACATTTCAGAGAGTGGATTGTCATATATACAGGACTCTAAAGGGGTTATCAGAAGGGAGGGAAAGATGAGTAAAGAGCCTTTGACAGAGCTATATAATAGGCAAGCAAAGATTATATACCGGTATTTATTAAAATACGGTTGTCGCAAGGAAGAAGCGGAAGAAATTGTCCAGGAATGCTTTATTAAGGCTATCCAACATATAGACAGCGTTGATGAGACAAAGCTCCCTTCATGGATTTTCAAGGTAGCTCTGAATACTTACAGAAACTATTTGAAGAGAAAGTCTGTAATAACCGAGCTGTCTATTGACGGAGGGGGCTTTTTCTCAAGACTTTCTGCAGAGGGCGACTTTACTGAAAATATTTTGGTTAATGAGTCTGCTATGTTGGTTCGTGACAGCCTGAGCAGGTTGAAGAGCGGTTATAAAGACTTATTAATCCTAAAGTATGAGATGGGATTAAGTTATAAAGAGATTGGGAGATTGCTTGGGCTTTCTGATGCAACAGTCAAAACCTCTTTATATAGGGCAAGGAATGAATTTAAAAGATTGTGGGGGGAAGCATATGGACGATCGTGAATTAGACGAAATATTTGATGATTACAAACTAAATGTAGCGATTAAAAGGGGCATAAATAAATCAACTAGAAGAACTGCTCTGATTTCACTATTAGTGGTTGTAGCAGCACTGATAGTTATTTTTGTTGCTAATACAGCCATAACACTTAAATTGAGTAATGAAATGTTCGAATACAATGAGGCTAACATTAAGCTGCATGTACCCAACGGTTATATTAGCAAGTCGGCTGATTCTATAGGTTTCTTAATGGGAAGGGGCGAATTTACAGTAGCTCGAGATATAGCAGGTAAACCCGTGGCTCTGGAAAATAGAGTTTCACTTTTTGGACTGATTCCGCAATTTTTCATCTCAAGGCGCGGAGGCATAGGAAGTTCGGGTGGAGAATGGACCGTTGACTATTGGGAAAACGGTTACAGGAAGATGATCTTCTATATTCCGGAAATATTCTACAAAGAATACAGGAATGACTTGGACGAGTTAGATAAAATCTCCGGAGACAAACTCATAGAGTTAGGACTATCCTTTGATAAACCATATAAAGTAACAGATATCCCAACAATACTGCCAAATGTTAAGAAATCATGGTATTGGGTAGATGCTTTTAGAAAAGACGATTTGGAACGATATAAACAAGAAGCTAGCGACAACGATGGTAAAGCAACCTTCATTAGAGAAGATGAAGTGTTAGGTGTAAATGCGGAGGGGTTTAGCGGGAACTACTTTAACGGGAACTACGATGATTTTCTTGAGTCATTGAAAACCAGTAAAGAAGCAGGATATAATGAAGTTTATAACGAACTTGTCTCAAAAGGCTATACTGATTCCTCCAATGTTCCTATTTTAGGGGCAATCGTTTATGGCACGAAAGATGAACTTAAGCCACTTATTGGAAACCCTCATATAAAAGCTTCATCGTTTGGAGTGGTTGTATATAAATATTAGTCATGGATTGAGCACTTTTACCTTTAACGAAGAGTTACGGTCCCGGGAATAACCGGTGCGTAACTTCCTTTAAGGAAGGTTGTTCACGATTAACAGTTAATATTATTTACATGAATTGGCGAATCAATAAAACAAATAGCACCAGCAGTCCTCATTGAAAAAATGCTGGCGCTATTGTCATGTAAGAGAGTGTGCAAAAATAAACTGTCATTTGAGGGGGAGCAGTTCATTTCAAGGTTTTTTTGCTTCCATGAGGATATAGCCAGCTTACAATATGAAGCTTTCCGCTTCTTCATCAAAATCCAGGAAAGGCTTTTCAAACACGGGCATGGCGTTTACAATCAACTCCGCCAGACCGCCATACCGGATATTGCATTTGCTTTTGTTAAACCTCCCTCAATAATCTAACGATATCTCTTGAATGGTTAGTTTTTCTTAGATTTTCACATTAAGCAAAACATGCCACATGGATAACAT
>JAQVOH010000049.1 GCA_028702695.1 Desulfotomaculaceae bacterium | reverse complement strand
CGGAGATAGGCAGCTATGCCCAGTTGGAGGAAGGGATGAAAAACGGGACCGTACGGGCCGGGGTGGTCATACCTGAAGATTTTGCGACAAATGTCGCCATGCACCGGTCAACGGAGGTTCTGACGGTATATGACGCCTCCAACCTGATTTGGGGCTTCAATATACGCCGGTACACCCTGGAAGTGGTCAATAAATTCAGCGCCGACCACGCTGCCACCTACCTGGCTGGACTGGGCATGACGTCGCATGAAATTAACAACACCCTGAACACAGTTTCCTGCAATATCGAGGTATTATATAACCCGACTTACAGTTACACCACTTTTATGATTATGGGACTGTTCCTGCTCATCATTCACCAACTTGGCCTTCTTTGCGTCGGCCTCACCGTTACCAGGGAAAAGGAACGCAATACCTGGATCCAGTACCTGGCTGCCGCAGTTCCCGCTTGGAAAATATATTTAGGCAAATCGCTCCCTTACTTCTTTGCCAGCCTATTAAATTACGGACTGTTGATCTGGTTTGCGGTCCATCTGGTACACGTCAAGGTGGAAGGACCGGCATCGCTGGTACTGGCATTGGGGCTGGTTTTCATCTTGATCATCACCTCGGTCGGGTTTTACCTATCCGTCCGGGCTGCCAACTCCCTGCAAATAACCAGGTTGCTCATGCTTCTTTCCGTTCCTTTTTTCTTCATTGCCGGCTACACCTGGCCTAAAACCCATATTCCGGCTTTAGGCAACGCACTGGCCACACTGCTGCCTTATAACTGGATGGCAGAAGCCATGCGGCTGGTGACCGTTAAAAATTTGGGCTTCGCGGCCGTACAGCTCCACACTTTGTTCCTCTGCGCTATGGCAGCTCTAGCAATGCTGCTGGCCGCAACCTTCAGCAAGCGCATAAAACCACCGGAGAACGATGGTCCGGTAGTCAACGGAGGAACTTATACCCCGCGAAAAATGGATTAAATGAACAGCAATTTACGCGGATCTAGTTTTCAATACCCGCAACTTCCACCCCGGTGTAGTAATGACCCAGGATGGTCTGGTAATTGTACCCGTGCTCGGCCATTCCCTTGGCTCCGTACTGGCACATACCCACTCCATGACCATAGCCGGTGGTGGTGAAGGCTATGGAACTGTCCTGCAGCTTCCAGGTGAAATTGGTTGAACGCAAGCCCAGGAGGTCCCTGACTGCCACGGCCGGAAATTGCTGCTCGTCGACTACCAGGGTTTTCGGCCTGCCGGAAGATGTTCTTTCGACCACCTTCATCTCACCGGCGGCTTTTTTACCTGAAACCGGTACGGCTGCCAGTGTTGTACCCAGCGCCTGATCCACCTGTTCCAAACTGATGGATACTGTTTGTACCGGCTGCGGGTCGGCCTCGTAAGGACAGGTGACACTGCGCAGGTAGGGAACCTGGAACTTCCAGACATCTTCCGAGTTCTCCGTTTTGCCCCCGCACGAAGAGTGGTAAGCCGGATCAATTAACTGACCCTGGTAGGTCAGGACCTCCCCCCTGGTTTCATCCACCGCCGTCTTCACTTTGTAGAAATAGTTGTAGTATGGCAAGATACCCCAGCGCTCTTTCAGCTCCTCCCTGGACAGCCAGGCCTGGCCGTGGCGGTGATCATCGCAGAGGTCAGCGCCCGTGTGCAGTGGGTTAGCCACACCCCCGGTACCCATGCGTTTAACAGCGTAGGTCCTGGCTGCGACGGCCTGAGCTTTTAAGGCTTCAAGCGGAAACTCCGCCGGCATCTCCGCAGCCACCACGCCAATCAGATACTCTTCCAACTGTATCTTTTTTATTTTATTTTCCTGGTGCAGGTACAGCCTAACCGTACTGGTTCTGGAACCGAACTTGGCAGGCGCCTGCCCGCTCAAGACATGGGGCAGGATGAACAGCGCGGCTACTGCCAGCAGCAGGAAACCTATTGTCAAACGGCGCATAGGGCACACCCCGTTACCTTAATTAAGTAGTAATAAATGTATACTTAAGGTTCTGGCATATTATACCATGAATTGATTGGTTAGCTGATAGGATCCCTAAGACTGGACAATTCATGCATACATATTGTTTTCATCCTGCGCCAGAGACTTAGAAACTACTTAACAGCTCCATGGGTCAGGTAACAGGTACCGACCTCTGGATATCGGCGCCCAAACCCCTAAGCTTTTCCTCCAAGCGGTCGTAGCCCCGATCAATGTGGAATATATTACCGATTTCCGTGCGGCCATCTGCGGCCAGACCGGCCAACACCAGTGCCGCACCTGCCCGCAGGTCGGTGGCCTTAACCGGGGCGCCGGTCAACCGGGGCACACCCTGCACGACTGCAGTACGACCCTCTATCTTTATTCTGGCGCCCATTCTCTTGAGTTCGTTGGCGTGCATAAACCGGTTCTCAAAGACGGTTTCAGTGATCATACTGGTGCCCCTGGTCAGGCAAAGGACGGCCATCAACTGGGCCTGCATATCAGTTGGAAAACCAGGATAGGGCATCGTCTTAATGTCAACAGGCTGCAGCTCCCGATCGCTCGAAACCCTGATGGAGTTTTCATGCTCTTCCACCCTTACCCCCGCCTCCCTTAACTTGGCGGTAACGGGTTTGAGATGGTCGCAGATGACGTTGTCGACCAGCACATCTCCTCCGGTTATGGCCGCCGCAGTCAAAAAAGAGCCGGCCTCGATCCGATCCGGAATTACGGTATGTACGGTCCCGCTCAGGCTGGGCACTCCTTCCACCCGGATTATTTTGGTCCCCGCTCCTTTGATGCGGGCCCCCATAGCGTTTAAAAAATTAGCCAGATCCACAATCTCAGGTTCTTCCGCGGCATTTTCAATGACTGTATTACCTCTGGCCAGGCTGGCAGCCATGATCAGGTTTTCTGTGGCGCCGACACTTGGAAAATCAAGATATATCTGACTTCCCGTGAGTCCTCCCGCTACCGCTTCGATACACCCATGACCATATATTATTTTAGCTCCCAGTGCTTTAAAACCCTTCAGGTGCAGGTCAATTGGCCTGGTACCAATGGCGCAACCACCCGGCAAGGGCATCACCGCCCTGCCGGCCCGGGCTAAAAGCGGCCCCATCACCAGAAAAGACGCACGCATTAGGCGCACGTACTCATACGGGGCTTCAACTTCTTTTAGGTCCGGGATAGAAATGATTATTTCCTTTTCACCGCGGGATACTTGTGCGCCCAATTTCTCAATAACCCGGCAGATGCTGGCTACATCTGCGAGGTTAGGGATATCTTGCAGCGTACAGGTACCCTCCGACAGTAGAGATGCTGCTATAATAGGCAGAACGGCGTTTTTGGCGCCGCTTACCTTAACGGTCCCTCTAAGGCAGGTCCCACCGCGTACAATCAGCTTTTCCAAAATACTCCCCGCCTTAATATTCCGTATAAATAACCGGTGAAGCCACGTATACATAGGTGGCCTGTTCCTGAGAGTTGCTGCGTAAGGCCACGTTGAGATTGACATCTCTGCCGTCATAATTCAAACCAACAGGCAGACTCGGGCTGTGTCCGGTCAGGCTGACCAGGTTATCTTTGACCGTCTTCTCCTGAATGGTGGCGCCCGCCCCAGCCATGACCTCCTCAGCCCTGGCCGACAATTCCTCCTGGTTTAGCGCATAGTTAATTTTCCCGGTATAAGTCAATGCTACATGTTCGTCAGTGCTCTGAGTCGTAAGGGTCTGCCGGATCCTTTCCTTATAAAAACCGGCTTTACCGGCATCAGTTCCAAGGCTGATCATTAAGTGAGTAACTCTTTGGCCTTGCAGCAGTTCCATAGTCTGGCTAAGTACTGCAACAGCGTTGCCGCCGGGCATAATTCCCTGGAGTTTGACACCCCGTGCGTATGGGTTCTCCCATTTTTCCATCGTTCGCCCACCCTCGGCAAGTTTTAATAAACCTGCCGTATGGTTGACCAGGGTCTCAGGTGCTATTTCTTTGGGACCGGTAACTCGTGCCCATCCGGTTACGTTTATAGATTCCAATTCGGCGCCGCAAAGACTCATCAAATCCATGAGAGCCTGCTCTTCCCGGTATGACGCCACCATCTTCAGACCCAGCGGACGAAGCGCCAACACCATCAAAATAACTATCAGAACCATCAGGATGGTAAGTATATACTTCTTTTTTGTGGAACAATCTCTGAGCAAAGTCCTCCGCATAGGTAACAACCCCCGAAAGTACAGCATTATATGTATGCTTCTATTATTTCCATTTATTTCTGTTGCAATACGACCGGCTTATTGATTATCATCCCTACTCTTTGCCGGTACCTAAGTGTTCTGATTATAAAAAAACACCCAGAGCATCTCTGCCCTGGGTTCGGTAGGTAAATCTTCCTATTTACTCATTTACTTGTCGTTTACAGCCCTCAAGCGGATGATTGCCCGCTTTAGGGCCATCTCAGCCCGCAGCATATCCAGGCCTGATGCCTTTTCGGCCAGCCTTTCTTCGGCCCGCTGCTTGGCCCTTTCGGCCCGCGCTACGTCAATATCTTCAACCCTCTCAGCGGAAGTGGCCAGAACCGTAACCTTGCTATTGCGGACTTCCATGAATCCGCCGCTTACGACAACCTTGATGAAGTCGCGGTCCTGCTGAATTCTCAGGACGCCGATGTTAAGAGATGTAATAAGCGGGGCGTGCTCCGGCAATATACCCAATTCGCCGTCAGTACCTGGCGCTACCAGAAATTTCACGTCCTCGCTGAAAACCTTCTTCTGAGGAGTTACGATTTCCAGTCGTTGGCTTTTTTCCGACATAGTGCGCACTCCCCTCTCTTATCCAGCTAATTGTTTGGCTTTTTCCACTGCCTCTTCTATGTCGCCCACCATATAAAAAGCGTCTTCAGGAAGGTCGTCGTGCTTACCGTCCAAAACTTCCTGGAAGCTGCGAATAGTATCTTTCAGGGGGACAAGCTTTCCGGGCTTGCCTGTAAAGACTTCGGCCACGTGAAATGGCTGCGACAGGAACCTCTGTATTTTCCGGGCACGGGCCACTAACAGCTTGTCATCATCTGAAAGTTCTTCCATACCAAGAATTGCGATGATATCCTGAAGTTCCTTGTAACGCTGAAGCACCTTTTGAACACCCCGGGCCACGGCATAGTGGTCATTCCCTACGATCAGCGGGTCAAGGATCCTCGCGGTGGAGTCCAGTGGGTCCACTGCGGGATAAATACCGAGTTCGGCAATCTGGCGGGAAAGCACGACAGTGCCGTCCAGGTGGGCAAATGTAGTTGCCGGGGCCGGGTCAGTCAAGTCGTCTGCTGGCACGTAAACGGCCTGCACCGATGTAACTGAACCCTTCTGAGTTGAAGTGATCCGCTCCTGCATCTGGCCCATCTCAGTGGCCAGGGTCGGCTGGTAGCCCACAGCAGAAGGCATCCGGCCAAGCAGCGCCGAAACCTCGGAGCCAGCCTGGGTAAAACGGAAAATGTTATCAATAAAGAGCAACGTGTCGGCGCCTTCTTCGTCACGGAAGTACTCTGCCAGGCACAAACCGGTCAGGGCCACCCTGAGACGGGCTCCCGGCGGCTCGTTCATCTGACCGAACACCATCGTGGTTTTGTCTATAACGCCGGAATCAGTCATTTCATTATATAGGTCGTTTCCTTCCCGGGTACGCTCGCCAACACCGGCAAACACCGAGACACCACCGTGTCGTTTGGCAATATTATTGATTAACTCCTGAATAATAACGGTCTTGCCCACGCCAGCGCCGCCAAACAGTCCAATCTTGCCGCCCCTTAAGAAGGGGACCAGTAAGTCAATAACCTTGATACCGGTTTCAAGTTGCTCCACCTTGGTTGACTGCTCTACCAGAGGAGGCGCTGGACGGTGGATAGGATACTTTACTTCACTGTTAATGGGTCCTTTACCATCGATGGATTCACCCAGGACGTCAACCAGCCTGCCCAGGGCAGCCCGTCCTACCGGAACTGTAATTGGAGCGCCGGTGTCCACAGCATCCATGCCCCGCACCAGACCGTCGGTAGCGGACATGGCTACGGTACGAACAGTATTGTTTCCCATATGAGAGGACACTTCCAGGGTAAGGTCGATCTTTCTGCCAAACATGTCTTCCTTGTCACTCTTAATTCTGATGGCATTATAAATCTCAGGCACCTGGCCAGGTGGAAAGCTGATGTCCACCACAACGCCGATAACCTGCACAATTTTACCCACGTTCATTCGCTTCTCTTACCTCCTTCACAACAACTTTACTCTAAGGCTGCAACACCGCCGACGATCTCGGAAATCTCCGTGGTAATCTGTGCCTGGCGAGCACGGTTCATGAACATCGTAAGCTTGTCGATCATGTCCGAAGCGCTCTTGGTGGCGTTTTCCATGGACGTCATTTGGGCGCTGTAAAAACCGGCCTTCGTCTCTAAGAGTCCCTGGTAAATGGCGTTCTCAATATATTTGGGCAGCAACTCGGCTAATACTGCCTCAGGCGAGGGCTCAAAAATATAAGCGATCTTCTTCGATTCGTCAGCCCCCCCCGCCGCTGCAGGTGGCTCGGCTGGCAACAGCTTGATCACAAGGGGCTTTTGTACCATCACATTGACAAACTGGCTGTAAATCAAGTATACCACGTCATATTCCTGGTTCGCGTATTTATCAATCACAAAAGAAGCGATATCCCTTACCGTGCCGTACATGATGTTGTCACCCAACCCCACGTACTGCTTCGCGATATTGGAACCACCACGTCGAACAAAAAAGTCATGAGCTTTACGGCCTACGGTAATCAGGCTTATTTCAGCGCTAGTAGCCTTAAGTTCCTGGGTTGCGAGCTTGATTATATTGCTATTGAAGCCGCCGCACAATCCCCGGTCAGCCGATATTACGATATATGCTACTTTCTTCGGCTCGCGCACCTCTAAAAGAGGATTGTTAACACCACCGGAGACCACGGCTACCCGGCCAAGAACACTTTTAATCCGCTTGGAGTAAGGTCGCGCTAACGTTACAGCTTCCTGCGCCTTGCGCATTTTAGCCGCCGCTACAGCCTTCATGGCCTTGGTGATCTGCTGCATGTTTTTTGTGCTTTTGATCCGGCGCCGAATATCCCGCAAATTTGCCATACATTTTCACCACCTTTTACATCCGTCAGTCGGTAGCCCGGCAACAGGGCGCAAGTCAAACTTGATTAACCCCAAGCCGCTACCTTAAATTCGGTCGTCGGTCGTCAGATGCCGGATATCGGATTTAAGTAGGAATTCGCTTCGCGAATTCCTAATGTTCCTTATTCTGGCTTCTAACTTCCGGCCTCTGACTTCTGATTATTACAGGCCCCGCGCAGTCTTAAAACCACTCTTGAATTCTTCTATGGCTGCGAGCAGTTCTTTTTCAACACTTTCAAAGTTACCGGTCTTTCTTATGGCCTCAGCAATAGTGGGCTTGTTAGCCTTCATAAATTTCAAGAGTTCTGCTTCGAAGGGTTGTACCATTTCTACCGGCATATCGTCCAGATAACCATTGGCGGCAGCATAAATACTCATGATCTGATCTTCCACCGGCATGGGCACGTACTGTCCCTGTTTTAACAATTCCGTCATACGCTCGCCGCGGGTCAGTCTGGCCATAGTACCTTTATCCAGGTCGGAACCGAACTGGGCAAAGGCAGCCAGCTCACGGTACTGAGCCAGGTCAAGACGCAGACTGCCGGCAATCTTTTTCATGCCTTTCACCTGCGCGGCGCCTCCCACGCGTGATACTGAGATACCTACGTTAACAGCGGGCCGGATACCTGCGTAGAAAAGGTCTGGCTCAAGGAAGATCTGGCCGTCAGTGATGGAGATCACGTTCGTCGGAATATAAGCTGAAACGTCACCGGCCTGGGTCTCAATGATGGGCAGAGCCGTCATGGAGCCGGCGCCAAGATCATCGGACAGCTTGCAAGCACGCTCCAGAAGCCGGCTATGCAGGTTAAAAACGTCACCGGGATAGGCCTCGCGTCCGGGTGGCCTGCGCAATAGCAGTGACATTTCACGGTAGGCGGTAGCCTGCTTGGACAGATCGTCATAAACAATCAGGACATGCCCGCCCCGGGACATAAACTCTTCACCCATAGCGGCTCCCGCGAAAGGAGCGATATAGAGCATCGGGGATGGGTCTGCTGCAGTAGCTGATACGATAATCGTATAGTCCATAGCTCCTGTATCCTGCAGTCGCTGCATTACGTTGGCCACAGTAGACTGTTTCTGGCCGATAGCCACGTAAATGCAGATAACGTCCCCGCCTTTTTGGTTGATGATAGCATCAACTGCAATAGCGGTCTTGCCGGTCTGGCGGTCACCGAGAATAAGTTCCCGCTGGCCGCGGCCGATGGGAATCATGGAGTCAATAGCCTTGATCCCGGTTTGTAGAGGCTGGTGCACAGATTTACGAAACATCACACCGGGGGCGATTTTTTCTACCGGATTAAACTTATCGCTGTTAATGGGTCCCTTGCCGTCCAGTGGCTGGCCCAGCGGGTTGACCACGCGGCCGATCAGAGCGTCTCCCACAGGCACAGATATGATCCGGCCGGTGCGCTTAACCGTGTCACCCTCTTTAATGTGCTTATAGGGTCCGAGAATAACACAGCCGATGTTGTCCTGTTCCAGGTTGAGGGCCATCCCCAGCACACCGCCGGGGAATTCCAGCAACTCCATGGACATACAGTCCATCAAGCCATATACACGGGCGATACCGTCACCGACATTGATTACGGTACCGACATCCGTCATCTCGATCTGAGCCTGGTACTTATCTATCTGCTGCCGGATAATCGAGCTGATTTCTTCAGGTCGCAAATTCATTCACTGGTTCACCCCTATCTAGTTAACTTATTGCCTTCAGGCGATCTTTCATGGCAGACAATCTGGTCTTGATACTGCCGTCTATAATTTTATCCCCCATACGTACTATAACCCCGCCTATGATAGACGGGTCAACAGCATAAGAGGTCTGTACGTTTTTACCGGTCAGCCTGGCCAGGATGCTACTCAGTTCGCCCTTTTCCATATCGTTCAACTCAACCGCCGTGGTTATCTTGGCCTCAATAATACCCCGGCTCGCATTGGCCAAAGCCACAAACTCATCGACGATATCGCCAAAATATGTTTCTCTCCGGCGATCTACCAACAAGGCAAGAAAGTTACCCGTGACTATAGATATTTTTTCTTTAAAAAGCTGGTCTAATAATTCCTTCTTGGCTGCAGTGGTAATCTGCGGGTGGTAAAGCAACCTCTGCAGTTCAATGTTGTCATCCAGGACTTTCCTGATCGCTATAAGTTCGGACTCAATCCTGTCGACCATGCTCTTGTCCTTCGGTAAAGCTTTTCCCTCAGAGGCAATATCATACAAAGCTTGCGCGTAACGTCCCGCTACAGGGCCCCTCATTGCAGTTCCCCTGCCTCTTTAATGAAGTTATCAATCAAATTGCGCTGGATCTGGTCATCCATATTTTTATCGATGATCTTACCGGCAACCAGTACGGACAGGGAAGCAACCTGGTCACGCAGTTCTACAATTGCCTTTTGCTTTTCACGTTCAATTTCCGATAGGGCGGCGTCTTTAATCTTGACGGCCTCTTTTTTGCTATTCTCAATAATTTCCAAAGCCTGAGCTTCACCAGCTTTGGTAGCCTTCTGGATAATTTCCTGGGCCTGCTCGCGGGAGCGGCGCATTTCAGCTTCGTAGCCAGCTTTTAGTTGTTCCGCCTGCTGTCTTTCCTGTTCCGCAGTGGCGATTGTACTGGCAATATGTTCCGACCGGTCGGACAAAATTTTGACCAGCGGCTTATAAGCAACCCAGCGCAAGAAAACTAATAAAATTATGAAATCAACCATCTGCGCTAGCACTGTTGCGTTAAACTCTAACACTCGTTCCCCTCCTTCCATCTCTTGCGGACAAAAGGAAGGCGATAGCATTCTGGTCGTGGGTCGTGAGTCGTTGGTCGTTGGTTACTAAGATGAAAAATTCCAGAAAGACAACATCTTTCCCAACGACTCATTACCAACCACACACGACCATTATGCTATGCCTTTTTTGCCTTGGCACATAAATTCTTAGACCGCTTTGCCCAAAAGCATAAAAGCAATAACGACCGCAATAATGGGCATAGCTTCGATCAGACCTACTGAAATAAACATGGTGGTCATAATGGAACCCTTAGCCTCCGGCTGACGGGCAAGGCCTTGTACGGCGTTGCCGGTAACCATACCATCACCAATACCTGCGCCAAGGGCGGCCAGGCCTACTGCGATAGCTGCTCCTAGAGCAGCACCAGCTCCTAATTCCATGCATTTCCCCTCCTTTCCAAGGTAAAATTTAATCGCTTGTTAACGAATTATCTGGACTGCATAAGCAGATCCAAGCTTGTAAATCAATCTTTTGAATTCTAGTGCTCATCAGACACAGCCTGGCCTACATACGCTATGCTGAGCATGGTGAAAATAAAGGCCTGGATACAACCTATGAAGATACTAAAAGCAAGCCATACTACGGAAGCAATAAAGCCCCCAAAGACGTGGATCCACCCTCCCAGCATGCCCAAAAGGACGGCAATCAGCACTTCCCCGGCGTATATGTTCCCATAAAGACGGAAAGTCAGCGTAATGGGCTTGGCTATGTCTTCAATGATGTTAATGGGAAGGAATAATGCGAATGGCTTAAAATAATGTTTAAAGTAACCAAGGCCTTTGTACCGGATACCAAAGATATAAATCAGTAAGAAGGTACACAGGGCTAGGCCTAAGGTCGTATTATAATCTGCCGTCGGGGAACTGAGGGTAGGTACGAGACCAATTAAGTTGCCGAACAAAATAAAAATAAAATAAGTTATTACGATTGGGAGCAGGGCTAAGCCTACCTTGGAGTTCATATTATCATTGACCAGACCTTTGATAAACTCCCACATCATCTCCATGATGTTCTGTGCCCCCTTGGGTCTGCGCATGTTCATGCCTCTAGTCGCAGCCACAACAAAAAGAATCACCAGGAGCATGGTAATCCAGGTCATGATCAAGGTTTTTGGATTGAACGCCAGGGTGGTGTTGCCTACCACTAGATCCCATGTATCGTGCGGCCATCCCCAAAAGTTTAGTTCGTGTTCAACTTCTTCAAAACTCAACATAACTCTTTTCTCCCCCCTTTCTCTTTTAAATTTTGATGCCTATATGTTTAAGGATTGGGCCGCTCCGGCTTCCCGTTGGGTAGGCCCATCAGCATCAAGACAGTGCTAAAAGTAAAGACACAGGGAGCTACAAAGATACCCGCCGCAGCCGCGTAGAGGTTAATGGAATCAGTTCGCGACACCAAATAAAGTACCGCGATGCTAATTGAGATACGCATCGCGTAACCTGCCTTCATATGTGCGTAGGCACTGGGAACCACCATGCTGACGATGTTGCGAAGCCTTTTACCCAGAAAAAAAGCATTCCACATGCCTGTTGCAATACCGATACCAAGACCCCATAAAACCTGATCTTGGGGTCGGATAAGCAAAGACAGGCAAAAGAACACCAACAGACAGGCTACTATTCTCAATGTCCTGGCAAGCTGACCGTCAAAGTCCCAATCTCGCATAACTTTACTCTCCTAAAAACCCCTGCAGGGTTTTATATACACTCACAATACCGGCGGCAAGTCCGGTAAGAACCCCCGTTAGAAGCAACCATGGCCCGGTGCCAAACATCTGATCCAGATACCTGCCGCCAAAGTACCCCAGAACCACTGTAATGGCAAGTTCCATACCAATCGTGGTGGTCAGGGCAAGTGCCTGCAGTACGTCTCCCGAGCCTTCTCTTTTTTGTTCTCTTTTTTTATCTTTTTTTTGGGCCATCTCTGACCTCAACTAACCTGTATCTTAATAAGCGGTAGTTCCAAAACTTGAATTAAATTTATTTGTTCTACAAAAATAATATTATTCCTCCAGCGGAAGGGTAAATTTTAAATAAAATTTTTCTATTTTTACAAAAAACTTGTCATTGTAAGTAAATATTGGTTTTATGTTAAATATTACAGGACTCATTTACAGCTAAACAGGCCGAAATTCCCCCGGACATTTTCCGGAAAGGCCAAACCTGTACCGGATAGCCTGTACAATACGCTCAGCAGCATGGCCATCCCCGTAAGGGTTGACGGCATTGGCCATCCTGTCATAGTGCTCCCTGTCCTCTAATAGTTTTCTGGCTGCGCCGGCCACCGTTTCCCGGCCGGTTCCAACCAGCAGCACCGTGCCTGCATCCACTGCTTCCGGACGCTCGGTGGTGTCGCGCAGCACCAGTACAGGTTTGCCCAGGGAAGGCGCCTCCTCCTGGAGGCCACCGGAATCACTGAGTACCAGATAACTGCGACCAATAAGGTTCGCGAATGGCTGGTAATCCATCGGTTCAATCAGTAGTACCCTGGCCAGACCACCCAGTTCTTCATCCACGACTCTTCTTACGGCCGGGTTTTTATGGACGGGAAAGACTACTTGCACATCGGGATAGGACTGTACCACCTCTCGCAGCGCCTGGTATATTTCCCGCATGGGTTCCCCCAGATTTTCCCGGCGGTGCGTGGTGACTAAAAAAACCCTTTGTTTATGATAATCCAGTGCATTAAGTACAGGATCATCGAACTGGTAGCCAGGCCGTACTGTCGCCAGCAGGGCATCTATAACCGTATTGCCGGTCACAAAAATGGTTCCTGCCGCTGTCCCTTCTTCTAGCAGGTTTTGCCTCGCTGTGGCTGTGGGGGCAAAATTAAGATCAGCCAGAACGCCCGTCAGGTGGCGGTTTATTTCTTCTGGAAACGGTGAAAGTTTGTTCCGGGTGCGCAAACCGGCCTCAACATGACCCACCGGTATTTGCAGATAAAAGGCAGCCAGGGCAGCCGCAAAAGTTGTGGCGGTATCACCATGTACCAGGACCAGGTCAGGCTTTTCTGTCTCAAAGACCTGCTTCAGACCGGACAGTGCCCGGCTTGTTATATCAAAGAGGGTTTGCCCCTGCTGCATGATATTAAGGTCGTAAGCAGGTGTGATTTCGAATAATCGCAAAACCTGATCCAGCATTTCGCGGTGCTGAGCAGTTACTGCCACTATGCATTCGATTTCCGCCTGGTGTTTGTCAAATTCCCTAACCAGGGGAGCCATTTTGATGGCCTCCGGCCTGGTTCCGAATACTGCCAGTACTTTAAGCAAAAACACATCTCCTTGAAAACCAATATTGTAAGGTTATCCATATCGGCTAGTCTACTGGAATATTCTATGCGCTAGACAACCTTTAGATACCCTTTTTCGATCAGCTTACTGATGTGCTCATTACGGGCCTTTTCTAAATCTATACCGTACTGCTCCTCCAGCACAAACATCATCGATACAGCCGTCTGGGCTACATCGAGCAGCTCATGGGTAATCTTGATCATTGCCTCTTTTTCACTAAGCTTTTCGGCTTCACCCGAGAGGCCGCGCAGTTTCCCGATGGCTTGGGCCAGTTCTCCCGCTTCCTCCATCAGCTTCAAGGCGGTGGATTCAATAGTGGGGGAAAGGTTATTCAACTTCGGCAAAAGGATATTTTTCTTCTGCACTTCCTACACCTCGTGTCTGCCTGATAAGATGACAGGCTAGCAAAATTATACCACAACTGGGTTTAAGGGCAACTAATAATCAATGACAATTCATGGAGCTTTTCAGAGTAAACCCGATCTATTTTCTCATAAGTCCAGGATATATTCCTGGAAATTTGGCATTTTTTTCTCAAAATGTGCAATCACAGAAAAGGAGCCGGAATGAACCAACTCCCTGGCACTTAGTATATGGTTTTGCCTAAATGAGGCGCCCCTACTTTGCCAGTTTAAACCATCAGCCAGTCCTTTTGCTCCGGCGCCCACTTACAGGTGACCATTTCACCTTCTTCATTCAAGTAAACAAATTTGTTAATCAAGGCATTCCTGATCATCCGCTTGCAGAGCAGGCAGGGCAACCCCGAAGCCAAGGAGCCATCCGCGTTAAAACCAGCCACGTAGATAGATGCTCCTCTCATCTTCACCGGATCGCCGTTGATGATAGCGTTTTGTTCCGCGTGGACGGCAACACACAGCTCGTATCTTTCTCCTTTAGGGATCTTGAGCTCTTCCCGGATACACCTGCCCGTGTCAATGCAGTTAACCTCACCCCTGGGTGAACCATTGAAGCCAGTGCTGATAATTATGTTGTTACGGACGATAACAGCCCCGTAAAAACGCCTCATGCAGGTGGCTCTGGTAGATACCACCTTGGCTATTTCAATAAAGTACTCGTCCCAGGTCGGCCTCTTTTTGCTCTCTCTGGTCAAGTTGTCCTCCCCGCTTGGTCAAATTTCGCGGCTGCCTTGGCAGTGTATGTACGCTGACGTGTATCGTAGGTCATCAAATGAACCAAGCATGGTATTCCTTTAAAATAGTTTCAATGCAGGTGCGATTTTAATCGCACTTACATTGAAGAGTCAATCTGCGATGCTATTTTTTAGAAGAAGCGAAATCCCACTTCTCACATCTCAATACAGGGGGTACCTCTGACAAAGTTCAGTTACCCGGCCTCTGGCCTGGTCCAACCTGGCTGTATCAGCACGGTTGGCAATGGCATAGTCCATAATTTCGGCGATTACAGCCATATCCAGCGCTGTGAGACCACGGGTGGTGACCGCGGGTGTGCCGATGCGGACCCCGCTGGAGATATTAGGCGGCTTCGGATCAAAGGGTATGGCATTCTTGTTAATAGTAATACCGACCCGGTCAAACAGGATCTGGGCTTCACTGCCGGTAATATTTTTGCTTCTTAAGTCAACCAGGGCCAAGTGGGTATCCGTACCACCCGAAACCAGCTCAAATTTCCGCTCCATGAGTGCATCAGCCAGCGCCCGGGCATTCTTGACAATGTTCTGCTGGTACTCTTTGAAACCAGGCTCAAGAGCTTCCTTCAACGCCACCGCCTTAGCAGCTATTACATGCATCAAAGGACCACCCTGGATA
Organism: Desulfotomaculaceae bacterium; assembly: GCA_028702695.1. GTDB lineage: Bacteria > Bacillota > Desulfotomaculia > Desulfotomaculales > Pelotomaculaceae > Pelotomaculum_C. Next base: position 4,896 of record JAQVOH010000049.1, on the reverse strand, counting down.
CCTGGAAAGACCGCCCGGTTAATTTTAGCGGCATACTTATCCCCATCCTTGCTCAGGATCAAGCCACCCCTGGGGCCCCGCAGGGTCTTATGGGTGGTGGTGGTCACAATGTCGGCATACGGCACCGGGCTCATATGCAGTCCGGCCGCAACCAGGCCGGCGATATGGGCCATGTCAACCATCAGGTAGGCTCCGACCTCATCCGCTATTTCCTTCATCTTGCTAAAATCGATGGTGCGCGGGTAGGCGCTGGCTCCAGCTACGATCATCTTAGGTTTGTGCTCTCTGGCGGTAGCAAAGACCTTCTCGTAATCGATAAGGCCGGTGTCTTTTTCCACCCCGTAAAAAACAAAATTAAAGTATTTGCCAGAAATATTGATGGGGCTGCCATGTGTGAGGTGCCCCCCGTGGGCAAGGTCCATGCCAAGGATAGTATCACCCGGTTTCAGCAGGGCAAAGTACACCGCTGTGTTGGCCTGACTGCCGGAATGAGGCTGGACGTTGGCATAATCCGCTTCGAACAATTCCTTGGCCCTGGCAATGGCCACGCTTTCAGCCAAATCCACATACTCGCAGCCCCCATAATAGCGGCGCCCGGGGTAGCCTTCCGCATATTTGTTGGTGAGAACTGAGCCCTGCGCTTCCATTACCGCGCAGCTGGCTACGTTTTCAGAAGCGATTAATTCCAGGGTGAACTCCTGCCGCTTGGTTTCGAGTTCAATGATACGGGAAATTTCCGGGTCAACTTCGGTTAGAGGCCGCTTCAATTGCATAAATAGTTCCTCCCTACAACCGGCTGTAAATTACCGGCTTGAACAGTTATATTTATTTTCTATAGCTTTTATTTTATCTACCCGTAAAACGTGGCGGCCGCCCTGAAACTCTGCCTGCAACCAGGTAGCAACAATATCTCTGGCCAGTCCTGGCCCAACCACACGCTCACCCATGGTCAGGATGTTGGCATCATTGTGCTCGCGCGCAGCCCGGGCTGAGAATGTATCGTGGCACTGCCCCGCCCTGATTCCCGGTACTTTGTTGGCCGCGATAGCTACCCCGATCCCTGTTCCACAGCATAGTATACCACGCTCATAGGCGCCGCTGCTTACAGCTTCGGCTACAGCCAAGGCGATATCCGGATAGTCAACCGGATCAGTTGAAAATGTTCCAAAATCCTTGTATTCTATGGAGGATTCCTCCAGAAGCGCGATTACCGTCTTTTTTAATATGTAACCGCCGTGATCGCTGGCCACGGCAACTTTCATAGACACATCCCCGTTCTTTTTAAATATCGTTGTGCGATTAACAAAAGTTCTACAGTAAATCCTTTTTTTCCTTTATTCTTGTCGAACAAATGCATGTGAACATCTTTACTCAAAAACCCCGGCACCTTGGCTCGCCGCCCCTAGCCTGTCCAGCACTTTGCCAATTAGGTCCATCAATCTGCGCGCACAGCCACAGTAGGCTTCGAGTGACTGTCCGATGGGGTCGGGAATATCTCCACCAACTCGGGCGTACCCTGCGAGAGTAAATACTTTCTGCGCCTCAGAGGGAACCAGTTTTTGAACATGTTGTTGGTGGGCTGTGGTCATGGTTAACACGAGGTCGGCCTGTTTCACAGCTTCCGGAGTCAATTGTGAGGCCCGGTGCCGGTTCAAATCAATACCCATTTCAGCCAGGGCAGTCACTGCCTCGCGTGAAGCCGGTTGCCCGGCTACGGCCGCTACACCTGCCGAGGCAATCACAACATTTTGGAATTCTGAGCGGCCCTCCAGCAGTCTTCCAGCTACGGCCCCAGCCATGCTGCTGCGGCAAGTGTTACCTGTACAAACAAAAAGTATCAACATGTAAAACACCTCAAAAAATCATTTTGATGCCTATACCCACCAGCACCAATCCTCCCAGCAACTGGGCTTTCTCACCAACCCAGCCGACTAGAAAGCGGCCAAAAAACAACCCGGCAAAGGTCATTAGGCCTGCCACCACTCCAATTAGTCCCGCCGTAAGCAGCAGGTTGACCTGGTGGGCACCCAAGGTAAAACCGACACTTAAAGCATCCATGCTTACGCTGGCCCCCAGCAGGAGCAGCCCACCGACACTGAAATTAATTCTGGCAGGCGCCTGTTCTAAGCGATGCCGCCAGGTAGTCCAAATCATTTTAATGCCAAGATAGACCAACAGCAACGAGCCTGCTATTGCAGCCACCCGGCCTAGCAGGCTGCCGGCAAATTCACCCACCAACCAGCCGATCAGGGGCATGGCGATGTGGAAAATAAGTACGGTAACACTAATCAGGATGATTTGGCGCCGGTTGACTCCGGCCAAGCCGATGCCGACACAAAGAGAAAAGGCGTCCGTGCCCAGTGCTATGGCTAAAATTATCAAGGTAATAAGGCTCATAGTACACCCCTATTGGCCCTTCATGAACAATTCCCCTAATTTAAATTAGTTATTCCCAGATGGGCATTTCATTCATCATACTTTTTATTCAGGCAGCCATTATCCTGGTTTACCACGTGCAGGATCCTGCCTCCGGCCGCCCTTCTCAAGCGGTTCATTACAGCCAGGCCCACCCCGCTTTCCGGAAGGCCTTCAGCCAATATAAAGTCGACCTGCAAATCGTTGAAACGCCTCAAAGCTGCATATAAGCCAGCGGCTACAGTTTCAGGCTTATTCCTCTGTCCGGCCAGGACCACCTGCCCTGACCCGGTATAGTCCTCGCTGTCTGAATAGGTGAGGATTCCCACCTGTTTACCCTTGGAGCGGTACTCTGTGGCTATTTCCCTGATTTTTGATGCGCTTGCCTGCGGCTCGCCTTCCACCAGCAAGAGCGGCGCTCTGGGAGCATAATGGGTATATTTCATACCGGGGGACCGCGGTCTGGCTGCCGGCAGGGTACTTAATACGGCCGGCTCAACCAACACCTCACCCAGTATGCCCCTCAAAGCTTCCAGGGTAACCCCTCCAGGCCTTAAAATTGTGGGGACAGGGCCGGTCAGATCAAGAACGGTCGACTCAACACCTACCCCGGCCGGACCCCCGTCCAGGATCATATCAATTCTCCCGTTCAAATCCTGCAGCACGTGAGCGGCCGTGGTAGGACTCGGGCGGCCTGAAAGGTTGGCGCTGGGCGCTGCAACCGGCGCCCCGGCCGCCCTGATTAAGGACAGGGCCACCGCGTGGCCGGGCATGCGGATGGCTACGGACGGCAATCCCGCCGTCACCTCCGATGGAACCGCACTGCCAACCGGCAGGACCAGGGTCAGCGGGCCGGGCCAAAAGGCGTGCATTAGAGCTTTTGCCGGGGCGGGGAGATTTTCTACCAAATCTTTGACCTGGTCTAAGTCCGCCACGTGGACAATCATGGGGTTGTCAGAGGGGCGTTCCTTGGCCTCAAAGATCCGTATTACCGCTTTGCCGTTCAGGGCATTTGCACCAAGACCATAAACTGTTTCTGTTGGAAAGGCCACCAGCCCTCCCTGCGCCAGGATAGCCCCTGCCGCATGCATCGCCCCGGGGTCAGGCTTAAGCGGGTCTACTTTTATGTACCTGGTGTTCAGTCTCTTTTGAGTCATCTGCGTTACCTCATATTTTGTCGCCTGCGCATAATCTTGCTACTACCAGCCTGTCCAAGCCGGCCAGGTCTTTGACAACATCGGCTTCCCATCTGGTTTTTAACAGCTCCAACATATCCCGGGCTTGATCAAAACCGATTTCCAGCAAGAGCAAACCACCATTTTTTAATACTATTGCGGCTGCGTGGATGAGTCGCCTGTATAGTTCCAGGCCACCTGCCCCCCCGTCCAGGGCCAGCATGGGTTCAAATTGCCGCACACTCCAAGGGAGCCCGGCAAGACCGTCCGAGGGGATGTAGGGCAGGTTGGCCGCGATTAAGTCCGCCCCTTTCGCAGGGACAACGCCGTTCAGAGGGGCTAAAAGGTCGCCCTGATAAAACCTTAAGCGCGCCCCAACACCAATCTTTTCGGCATTATCCCTGGCCACCTTCAGGGCTTCCCCCGAGCGGTCGGTGGCATAAACGATACTATCCGGCAGAAAAGAGGCCAGGCTGATCGCGATCGCCCCGCTGCCAGTACCGACGTCAATCACCAGCGGCGCCGGGGGTAGTAAGGCCAGGGCCGTTTCAACCAGCAGTTCCGTCTCAGGCCTGGGAATCAATACGGAAGGGCTGACCTTAAATTCCAGACCCATAAATTCTTTGCAGCCCGTCAAGTAAGCCACCGGCTCTCCCAGGCGCCGCCGCTCGATCAGTTCCCAAAAACACTTTTCCGCTTGTACCGGGAGAGCACAGTCCCACTCCCGGTACAAACCGGCCCGGTCAAGACCGGTGACATGGGATAACAGCACGTCGGAGTCCAGAGCCGGTTCGGCCCCCTCAACTTCTTGTAATTTTCTTCTGGCCTCCTGGAGTGCCTGTCTGATGGTTTGAGCCAAGGTGAGATTCCTCATAAAGGGTCAGGCTTAAACAAATTACTACAATCGTTTCAGCCTAAAACCCCCATATTAATTATCCTGCTTTAAACGCTCGGCCTGATCGGTGGTAACCAGGGTGTCAATAATTTCATCCAGGTCACCCAGCAAGACCGTATCAAGATGGTGCAGGGTCAGGCCAACCCGGTGGTCGGTAACCCGGTTTTGCGGAAAATTATAGGTGCGGATGCGCTCACTGCGATCCCCCGAACCTACCATTGATTTTCTGGTTGTGGACATCTTTTGCTGGTGCTCTTCCTCAGCACGATCCAAGAGGCGCGCCATAAGCACTTTCATAGCCTTATCCTTGTTTTTATGCTGGGACTTTTCATCCTGCATGGAGACGACAATACCGCTCGGCAAGTGGGTAATACGTACTGCGGACTGGGTGGTATTAACGGACTGGCCGCC
>JAQVOH010000145.1 GCA_028702695.1 Desulfotomaculaceae bacterium | reverse complement strand
TCCCGATCGGCTTATAGCTCCTACTGCTTGGTGCTGTTGGGCGGTGCTGTGGTAAGGCTCACGGTTCCGCTGCTCCCGGGTAAAGTTTTATCAGCTTTTGGGCCGCCCTGGTTAAGCAGCTGCTGTATTAAATTATTGAGAGGGGTCTCCCCGGCTGAGGCGGGGGCTGCTGTCTCCTTAACCGGCGCTTTTATGTCCGGAGAAGGTGACACGCTGCCCGGCGTCTGGAAGGCATTCTGCCGGCCTATCGGCCACCCGGCCTCCTGTTCAAGCTTGAGGCGTCCCTGTGGGGTCGCACTGGCGTAGATAACCAGGTCGAAGGTCGCCGTAACCCTGCCGTTCTGGACATCACCCAGGGATTCTTGCATAAAGCTGCTAATAGCAGCCTCAGCTGAATCAACTTCTGTTTTTTCAGGCTCTATTTTAAGTGTTCTGAGGTCGGCGAGGTTGGGCATGCCCGCACCCTCCATCCTCTTAAAGAAGTAGATTACGTCTAGGTAATCCCCACTGACTTCAAACTTGGTAGGCAGTTCCAGATGGGACCCCTGGTTGACGATATCGGCGGGTTTGAAAGAATCCATGCGGACATTGGCTTTAGTGGCTACAAACCCGACATGGGCCACGGCCAGGCCGTCGTTCATCTCGTTATCGAAAAAGGGATTGACCTCTCCTAGCAGGGCGGCTGCTTCGGCGGCAAGTTCAGACTCCTTCCTCTCGGAAGCCAGAACGTTTTCGGCAGCCCTGGCTTTGTCCTCCAAGTCCGCCAATTGCGCCCTATCCCTGGTGAATGCATCATACTGAGGAAGTAATAGAAAGTAAATCAAAAGAAAAAGGACAACACATACTCCCAGGGTGGCCAGCAGAATTTTCTCGCGGGGTTGCAGTCTCTGCCACACTAGCGTCCACCCTCTTTCAGAGCCGCAGTCAGCTTAAACTTATAGCGGTCTTTTGGTGGTTTTTCATATTCATACTCGTTTAGAACAACACTTGAAAAATAAGGCATGCGGTAAAGGTTGTTCACAAAGAAACCGATGGAAGGTACGGAGCGTGCATAGCCCTCCAGGACCAGTGTATTGGGCAGCGGGGGTGAAACCGGTCCATTTTTCCCGCCTGCCGCCTGCGTTGTCGTGGCCGGTTGTCCCGGTTGCGCATCCTTACCGGCGTCCTTCGAGGCTACATAGGATATGTCCACATTTTCCAGCCACAGGTCAAACGGCATGTTGTGGTTCAAATCCTCCAGCAAAGGAAACCGGGTCAGCCTGGCGCTGAGCAGTCCCTGGTATACTTTTATGCTTTCCTCGTCCTTGACCCGCTGGGTTTTAATCGCCTCCACCTTTTTTACGGCAGGCGTAATTTGATTGAGGTACCTTTGCGTATCTGCAATTTCCCTTTGGGTCAGGTAACCCAGGTACAGGAAAACGCCGTAGGAAGCCAGAAGCAGGATAATAGTAACGGTAATTGATACTCGTTTGACCAGTCCCTTGACATCAATGCTTAAATCTCTCTGCAGTTCCAAGGGCAGGAGGTTGATCTTATACATTTATTCAACCACCTCCCGCAACGCCGAACCTAGAACCACAGCGTAAGCCTGGTCGAAAGCTTCCGGAGCGGTTTCGTTGACCGGTTGGCCGGGCAATCCGGGCTCCCCGAATTCTACCGGAGCCTCCAGCGCCTCGGCCAGAAATTCACAGAAACCCAGCAATTTGACGGCGCCTCCACTGATGATAAACCTTTCGATAGGCGTGGCGCCCTCCTGAGAGGCATAAAAGTCAATGGACCGGCGGATTTCCCGCACCAGTTCCGAAAGCCCGGCCCGCAGGGAAAAGTCTATCTGCATGTCCTCCTGTGAGGTTGCGGCAGCTTCCTCGGCGCTTAAGAGCCTGCCTCTTTCCAATTTCACATCTGAGGCCTGCTGGAATTCGAAGCCGTAGTATTCCGCTAGAGAATTGGTGAGTAATTTACCTCCCACCGGCAGGGTACGGGTGAACTCCAACAGTCTTTCACGCACTACCAGGAACTGGGTAGTTGAGGCGCCAATATCCAATATGCCCACGGTACCCTGGCAAGCAGGCTTTGGAGAAATTCCGCAGAAAACCCGCCACAGGCTGAGCGTCTGGAGATCGATGGCCGCCACAGTCAGGCCGGCCAGGGCAAAGATCCTGTAAAAATCATATATATAAGAGGTTGGTACGGCGGCTACCAAAAGGTGCACGGTCTTTTCGCCGTTTTCCTCCGTCACGCTCAGCTTAAGATGCCTGATCTGCAGTTCACTTACAGGCGTCGGGATGAATTTCTCAACCTCAAAGCGCACGGCGGTAGCCAGTTCTTTCTCCGGCATCAGCGGCAGCTTGATGTGCCGGGTTATCACCTTGTCCCCGCCGATGGTGGTGATCACCTCCCTGAGCTGTATGCCCGAGGTCAGGACCAGCTCATTTAGGGCGGCAACCAATGCTTCCTCGTTAACCGGTTCATCAAGTGCTCCCGCCGGCATGGAGATACTCCCGGAGGCAGTAACCTCCGGGAGGCCTTCAACGACGCTGACCTCCACCACCTTGATATTCCCGTTGCCGATATCAATAGCCGCAAACCGGTTTTTTTTCGGCGCTATCTTGCGCAAAAGGCCCAGGGAAAGAAAACCCTGTCGGAAGTTTTTCTTTTTGCTCCCTTTGGTCTTCGTGGAGGCGCCCCCATTACTTGCTGCACGACTTTTTTTGCTGAACACCTTCAAGCCAGGCGCCCCTCTCAGGTTAAAGTGATTTAGTCATAATTTATAATTAATCTGCATATTAACACCTTAATACAACCATTATAGATATTTCGTACCACAAATAAATAGTATGTAACGGCAAAAACTGCTAATTCCTCCCGCTCCCAGTCAGGGGGGGAAATAGACGGGTTAAGTTAAAAAACCGAATAATTTTCCTTCCAGGATTTCACTTTGACAAAAGATGCAAGCCCCTCCGGTTGGTTCTGATACAGATCATCATCGTATCTCACCACGGTCTTGTTGCCAAGCTCAACGCTATCGCAGATCATACTACCATAGAATTTATCGGTATTGAGATCAATCAGGTAGGGAGAAAAAAGCTGCGCGTAGGTCGTCTCATTATTTGAACTTATGCCCACCCCATCAACCTGGCCCAATGCAATAATGACCAAGCTTGAATCTTCATTCGCTCGGAACAAGTCGCCGCTAATGGTCACCTTGCCGTGTGCCACGATCACCCCTTTCCCGGAATAAGTTCCGGATATATCGAGATTGCCTGGTGCGTAGTTGATACCGTCGATATCATAGTCGCCGGAGAGGATGCCTGAATCAATGGTACGGTCAGGATTTGAATACATATCTTCGTCTATTACTGGAAGGGAGGGGATGTTCACCTCAAACGGCACTGCCCCACCTTTGTGGGGCGTCCCTGTGGAAGATTTATCATTATCCATGTAAAGTTCACCGTTAAAGTATACGTCTCCGGTAATATTCACTTTGTTTTCTAGAGTGATGTTTCCTATAGCGCTTACTTTTCCTCCTACAAAACCTTTATCAATATTAACATTCCCGCCTGCTATTATTTGCGATGTAACTTCAAGGTTACTCTCAATTAATTCGTTCTGATCTGAGATAACAAGGTTGTTCTTAATTATTACGTCCTGGCCTGAGATAATGCTATAGGCGGTCATACCGTTTTTCACGTCGACTGTCCCTTCGGCAACAATGTTTCCATAGACAATATCGTTATTTTTGAAAGTCAACGTACTCTTGCAGATAATATCGCAGTAGCACTCGACTTTGTTTTCGAAATTCGTGGCCGAATTAACCCAAATCCCTTTGGCAAAAGTAATCCCGTCGCGCACCTCGCCCGTGACTTTAATGGTGCGGGTGGTTCCCTGGTAATCGCCTGTGGATTCAATGGAAAATATCGTCGGGTTGGCCTCGTTTGATGATGTTCTGATGACCTTAACACTGGTAATCTGCCCTCCTGCGTAAGCAAGGTCGGTAATGTAATTGTTTACGGTATTATATGCCAGCCCTTTCAGCCAAGTGGGATCATTTTTAACACTAGCTAGGGCTTTTTCCGTACCTGCTTCGGCGATGTAGGAAGCTTGCACCATCTTCTTTTCTTCAAACGACCTCAGGCGGCTCCCGCTGGTCCGGGTCAAGGCCGCCGCACCGATCATCACCAGCACCATGATGACCATCAGCACCAGGAGCAGGGCCTGGCCTGATTCATTTTTCAACCTTATCATCACAAAGACCTCAAAGTAACTTTTTTCACCAGCACCACCGGGCTGATCGTGCTGCCATATTTTTTTGCCGTCAGTTCGATTTTGACCTGATCGACTGCACCTGGAAAATCCAAGTCAGTGGAGTCTATAGCTTTCCCGGCCCTATTATAATAAGTAAAACTCATGTTCTGGATGTCACTTGCCAGCGGTTGGGGGATTGTGTATTCCTTACGCATCAGTTCATAACCCTTAAGATAATAACTTATGGTACTCCCCTCTGCATTAATGAAGTAAAGCTTAGTATTGTCGCTTGGCGTTTGTACCCCGCCTGTCGTTGCTCCTGCAGGCTTCCTTGTGTACATCAGTTCCCGCCCCATGCGGTCAAGGGAGATGCGCAGGCTGTCGCACATATCCACCTTGTACTCCGCCTGTTTCCAGAAAGTAACGCCACTGGCGAATACCCCCCACACAGTCAAAAAGAGGATGCTCATCAGCAGCAGCGACAGCATTAGCTCGATCAAGGTGAAACCGCTCTCGTCCCGCAGGTTGACCATTTTTTTCACCACTTCGCAACCTCCGCCGTCAGGTCCAAATGCTTGGCCACACCCTCGTCACTGTAAGTTACGGTTACCGTAACTGTCTTGGTGTTGAAGCCGCTGTTTACCACGGTAACCGTGTAGGTCATACCCGTAAATTGGGCATAGTCGCTTTCTGAGGAAAAACTGGTTGAAGCTACGCTGACTACGCTGTCATAATTATACTTTTTAATTTCTTCCATTTTACTCTGTGCCAGCGAGAGGGCCTCGTTGTAGCGAAAAGTATCTGCGTTTTGGCGGCTGGACTGGGCAAAACTGCCTAGCAGGGACACCAGCACCAGGGAGAGGATCACAAAGGAGATCAACACTTCAAGCAGGGTCAGACCCTGCTCGTTAGCAAGCAAAATTGATTTTCCCCGGGATTCATTTCTATTCAGGAAAAGTCTCACTAACCCTCACCCGTCCTAATATGTCAACCACAACGTACTTGTATTTTCCAGTTCTTCTATCCTTAAG
>JAQVOH010000144.1 GCA_028702695.1 Desulfotomaculaceae bacterium | reverse complement strand
TGTATAGCAGGCTTTGGGTTTACGGATATCCCTTCCGGCGCGGGTATTTCTGGAGCAAACAGTTTTTTGTCCGGACGATTAAATTTTTGTCTAAGATGTTCGCATCGAAAATGACAGGCTAAAAGCGCGGGATTACATCGGGACTTCTTAAAGTTATAGAGACAACAATGGAGAGCAGCAAGCATGAAAGATAGACAAACTCTAAGCTGGCTTTATCAAAACTCAAAAGCGCAAACGCTTCCTATGCTAGTGTTGATTTTAGGCAATGCGCTGTTGGCAGGAAGTGCTATCCTCTTTGCTCTTGCCAGCCGAGGTGTAATTGACGGTGCTGTTGCCGGGAATAAAAACATTCTGATAACGCATAGCTTAGGGCTGCTGGCGATAATTTTGCTGCAATTTTTGCTGCGTATCCTCAGCCGTAGTCTGGAAGTTCGCATCCAAGGCAGGCTGGAAATGAATTATCGATCTATGCAGCTTGGGCAACTTTTAACCAAGGATTATGCACACACCCTCAAATATCACAGCGGTGAGCTGATGAACAGGCTCACCAGCGATGTTGCAGTAGTCACAGAAGGAACGACAACCATTCTGCCGGGGCTTGTGGGGTTATTCACAAGACTGTTTGGGGCCATCGCGGTTCTATGTATAATTGATCCTGTCTTCACGCTGGTTTTTATTGTTGCCGGCTTGCTCTTGTTCCTGACCACGAAATACTTTCGTGAAAAGCTGAAATATCTGCATAAAAACATGCAGGAAAAGGATGGCATCGTCCGTTCCTTTATGCAGGAGCTTTTAGAAAATCTAGTAGTTGTTAAAACCTTCAGCGCGGAACATAAAATGAAAACAAAGCAAGCAGGGCTCGGACAAGAGCATTATCAAGCAAAGCTTAAGAAAAATACCTTCAGTATTTTAGCAAACTCCGGCTTTTACTTTGTTTTTTCCACCGGCTACCTGTATGCTTTGCTCTGGGGCGCTTTCGGTTTGATGGCAAATGCCGTCAGCTATGGAACCCTCATAGCTGTCTTGCAGCTTATAGGACAGGTACAGATGCCTTTCACCGGATTGTCGGGATTGCTCCCCAAAGCCTATAGTGTGATTGCTTCCGCGGAAAGATTAAGAGAACTTGAAAACCTGCCTGATGAAACAGACAGGAATAAAGAGGATATTAATGTGCCGATTATCTATGCGAATATGCAAAGCATAGAGCTGAGGGATGTTCTCTTCCGGTATGACAGGGAGTTCGTCTTAAACCATGCTAGTTTAACCATCGAAAAAGACGACTGTACTTTGATATCCGGGCGGTCTGGTATTGGCAAAAGCACTTTGCTAATGCTGCTGCTCGGAATATTTGCGCCCACCGGCGGGAGCATCGGCATTGAACTGAATAACGGTGAAAGGATGCCGGTGGATAAGCGGACAAGAAAGCTGTTTGCTTATGTTCCACAAAATAATTTATTGCTGTCGGGGACGATTCGGGAGAATATTACCTTTAGCCAGACAAAAGCAAGCGATGAAGAAATCATGGCTGCCGCCCGGGTAAGCTGTGCGGCGGAATTTATACGTGACCTGCCCTGCGGACTGGATACCGTCATAGGTGAAAAAGGGCTGGGCTTATCCCAGGGACAAGTGCAGCGGTTAGCCATTGCCAGGGCGGTTTTATGCAATGCGCCCATATTGCTGCTTGATGAGGCAACTTCTGCCCTGGATGAAACCACTGAGGAAAGACTTTTAAATAACATCAAGCAGATGACTCAAAAGACCTGCCTTATCATCAGCCACAAAAGAGCCGCATTTTCTATCTGCAACAAAGAAGTCCGGATCGAAAACGGTAGGCTAAAAACGATGGAAAATGAAGTATCAATGCTGAAATTAAACAGCAGTTAGCCCTTCTGTCTGAAAAGTCCGGATTTTTCATGTAAGTTCCTGATGCTAGCCAGCTCTTCCTCCGATATCGCCTGGACCTTGTTGAGCATTTGCAAGGTGTGCCTGGGTTTGAAGATCAAGCACCGGAAACCCCGGAGCATCCAGCAAACCGGTAATAGGATAGGAAGTGTTTCTACAAAGGGATAGAGGATTTTCATCGTGCTCAGGGGTGGAAAAAATAACTTTAGCCGATAGAGGTGCTTGATCCTGCCAGGAGGATGTTTTTTGCCACCTTTTTTGTTCATGGCGGATATTACAGCGTGTTTTTGGGTGCCGTAAACTCCGCTGGAAAAGATGTATTGTGTCATTTCATCGTAAAGCTCATTGTTCGGAGCATTGCCGAACCATACCTCACAAAGTCCGAGAACTTTGTCCGCAAATTCACGGAGGTTGATTTTCTCCAGTTCCGCCCAAATGTAATTCCAATTCATCTCCTTCGCATAACTGCGATGATATAGCCAGATATCCAGGAAGGAACGGATGCCCGTACCACCGCCTGCATAATGCTTGGTGAGGTGGATCAGCAGATAGATATAAAAATCCTCAAGGGAAAGCTCATATGTATATTTGCAGCCGTCCTTTAGTTTTGCCCTGTACCAGGTTTTGTTTAAGTAATAACTGTAAGGCGATTCCACGGAGATAAGCCTGCGGTGCATTTCGATATTCAAAAAGGGCTTTTTGTAATAGATATCATGATTTCCGCCCTGATGTTGTACGGTAAAACCTGATGCCAGCATCAGGTTCTTTACTTGCTCTGTTTGTTCATTTTTAAATAAAATATCTATGTCAGCCATCAGCCGCATATCCGGCCTGGGATAGAGGTATTTGACCAGATAGCCTTTCAAGGGCATACATGCAATATTGTTTTCTTCAAAGGTTTCCAGAAGCTGTTCTACTGCTATATGTTGGGTGGCCTCCTTGGCCATCGCCTTTTTGAAGTGACTGTGAAATTTTAGCATAACATCCTGGGGCGGTTTTTTGTCGTCCTTTAACCGGTCTATGCCACAAAAGAGCATATTGGATACATTATGCCAGACCGCAAGCCGGTAGAGCTTTATCCAATCCAGAGCTTCAGGTGGGTTCTGTGGCTGCACATCCTCGATAATGTCGGACAACAGACGGATTAAATAGTTTCTTTCACGCTGTGAAGGTTGCAAATCGAGGGCTCCTTTCGACGGTTTCAAGCCTGCCACTTTTGATAGGTTTCATTGCCGCACAGAGCAAACCGTTTCCTTTATCTTTGATTGAGTGTGTCATGAACCAGCTTGACTGCATCCATGCTAATGGTACAGCCCAGCTGGTAGACAGGTATTTTTGGCAGTAAAAGATCCAGCAAGGTTAAAAGCCGATCCACTTTGTCGCAGTCTTGGGGGCGGATACTTTGATAAATAAGCAGTTGCACGGCTTCTTTGTTGTTTAGACGCCGGATATAATTTTCCTTCTCTTGCTTTAAGAAAACAATGGCCTTAAAAAACAAAGCCGGTCTGAATATATTCCCATTCGTTGGGGGTGAATTGGGGATACTTTTCCTTAAAATTTTGTAATTTTTCACAATCAATCGTGATATCTGTGCTGTCCCCCGCATCAAAGGGAAAGATTTCATAAGATCTCCTTGCTTTCTGAGAGTTTCTCCCGAGCAGTTCATCTTGACCATTATATCTGCGAGCCGATATGTATGCATATCGATTCCTCCTGAGAAGCCATAGTTCCTCATAATTATAGGCCGGATATAGTTATTTATGCCAGTAAATTTACATCCCCGGCGAAAGGGGGATGTACTTGTCATAAATATTCTATAAACATGAGTTGAGGAAAAGGAATTCATGGACCTCACGGAAGGTGACGAGCCCTGGGGGTGCATGAGAAGGTGGAAAAGGAGTGGAGGGAGGTCTCCTCTCCAAGCATCCATATCACGCAGCGGCCTCCTTAAAATTTAAAAATTATGATATTATTCGTGCAGAATGTTGTATTTTTCGTGCTATCATCGCATACTATTAAGTGGATAGAGAATAGTAGATAGTCGGTTAAAATGTGCACAGATTGTCGGATGGATAATAGCCTGCTAATAATCCTCGAAAATCAGCCAGTCTGCGCCCTGGTCCGGGGCGCTCAGGCCGTTGCAGGTAATATCCTCCACGTCGAACTCGGTAATCTCCAGTTCCGGTTTTTCGTACGGTTTTTTCACATTAATCCCCCCATTCATGGTGCAAATTTAATTTTGTCATGCCTATTAGGGTTAATCGCTGTATGCGGTGACGATATTGCCGGCCTCATCCTGGTAGATCAGGTAGGCTCTGGCCTGCCAGGTTTCTCCTTTTTTATTCTTGTAGATATAGAACTGGTCGGTAGAGCTATTTTTGATCCTGCCAATCACAGCGTCTTGTGTATTTATGGTTAACTTGCCTGTTACATCACCTGTTTTTAAGATGATACCGCTTTGCACCAGGGTATAAGCATCGGGAACATCTCTATGCACGGTATAGGCTATGGCGTCACCTGTATCTTTAAGGGGATTCAAGGTGATAAAGGGCACATTAACTACTTGGTCATTTTCATCAACATAATCAGCTCTTAGGGTAGTATTTTTCATCGGGGTAAAGAAACCATAGCTGCTTTTGGTGCTGATTTTCACTCCATCCTGGATCCAATGGCTGAATTTTTTCCCTTCCCCGGGGGGATTGGCTTTAACGGTTACCGGCACATCAAATTGGAACTGGGCTTCGGCGCCAACTACCATATCATTATAGAGTATTGTGCCGTTTTCCACCGTTAATGTATATTTCGCATCCTCTCTTTGATAAATAGCCCTAATGGTAAGGTCTTCTGTGACTTCGGAGTAAGCCTGATCCCAGCTTTTAAATAGATATCCGGGCAAAACAGGCGTGCCGGGGGGAGTTGCGTGGGAGCCAGGCTCAACCTTTTCTGTTTTAATAACTTTTCCTGCGATGTCCATGAAGGTGACGGTAAAATGAGTAGTGTCTGTGGGAATACTCTTAAATACCGCTTTGACATTGACACCTGCTCCCATCTCACACTCATAAGTAGAATTGGTGGAAATCATGCTTCCTAGTGCAATATCCTCCCAATAAGCAAACTCATACCCATCTTCTGGAGCAGCGGTTAATTTAATTAATGTGTCTATGGCATATTCATATATCTCACCAGGAACTATAGTAGCTCCATCAATTTCTACGGAGCCTTCTCCTTCTATAGTCACCTTCAGGCAGCTTTGGGGCATGGTCACGAATTTTCCGGCCAGGGTCATATCTCCTTGTACTTTAAAGGTGTAATTGGGCAGGGAGGATAATTTTGTATCACCCTCATACCAGCCGTCAAAGTTATTGCCTTCCTCAGGAGTTGCTCCCAGAGTTACCATCTGATC
>JAQVOH010000048.1 GCA_028702695.1 Desulfotomaculaceae bacterium | reverse complement strand
CACACGTCAGCAAAAACATCAACATTGAAACCAGAACCATAATTTGAAATCGTCTTCTCATAAAAATCCCCCTCAAATTTGTTTCTATATAGTAGAGTTTTTATATTGAAAAAGGTTGCACATCAATAGCAATATTTTTGAAAATCAATAGACGAGGTTCGACAATATTCAACAATATACACTTGAAACCCGAGGTTGTAGTATGTTTTTGTAAAACATGAAAGGTTTCTTCAAACATTTGTGTAATTTAAAACTTATTAACAGCTCAATCCCGGAGGCGAGTCGCTTGCGTTTTAAATTATTCGGTAAGAACGAAACTCATCATGATATAGCAGAGTTTATCTATAAAAATTATTATAAAACTGCATATTATACCGCCTACAAATATTGCGATGATCATGCAATGGCCGAGGAGGCTGCCCAGGAAACTACTTTTAAAGCTATCAAGAATTTTGATCAGCTAAAAGACTCGGGTAAGCTGGAGTCCTGGATAAAGGCTATAGCAAGAAACACTGTATTTAACATGCTCAAGGCAATGGTTAAAAGAGTGACTTATAATGTTATTGACTTTGAGGATATGCAGAATGATCCGCTGACTATAGTTGAGAGTGAGGAAATTATCAGTGAGGTCCGACAAATTATAAGGAATTTAGATAAACCTTCTTATGCAATAATTCTTCTATATTATTATGAAAAAATCAAAATAAAGGAAATATCATCCATATTGAATATTTCAGAAGGAACAATCAAGTCCGTTTTGCACCGGAGCAGGAACAAGGTTAAGAGAGAATTAATTAAAAGGGGCTTTATTGAAGGGTCAAAGGAAGGTGGTGTAGATATTGATGAATCCCAAAAACAAAATAGATAATCTTATAGCGCGGGCGGCAGAGGCGAACATTAACGAGGGACTTTCAAAAGAAATCAATCTGGATGAAGAATGGGTTAAGTTTAGAAGAAAATATTTTCCGCAAAAAAGCTATTTTCATCTACAAAAAAACATTGCCATAATAATCCCCATTTTATTCAGCGTTGGAGTTTTATTAAGTTTATTGTTTCCAGTGCAGGTCAGGGCGATAAGTTCAAAGTCTTTGGAGTTCTTCAAGTCATTTATCGTTGGAAAAGTTCAGACTGTGGGCATCGATTATGCGAATCAAAGTTCCGCCGATAACAGCATAAATAGTTTAAGCCCGGAAATTATAGAAAAGATTCAATCCGTACCTTTTAAGATTCTTTTGCCCATTGATTATCTGGACGAATATCAAATAAGTTCCTTTACAGCGGACAAACTTGGTGACTCTACTGACGTTGCTATAAAATTAGCCGCAAGTGATAACCGTAAGGTCACCATTCAACAGACTAACATCACCCAGGGTTTCAGTCAGGGGCTTTCTTTTGATAATGAGGACGCTGTTTTAAAGAAAATCAGGGTTAATGGACAGGAAGCAACACTAATTACTTACAAAGAGCAGTTTGTTTCACTGACCTGGATCGATGGGGATGGTTTTGTTTCCATGGACGGCAATATTGGTGAGGATGAAATGCTCCAACTGGGTAGCAGTATGCGCAGGATTCCTTAGGATTTGCTTTTATTAGAGAAACATTATGAGGATACTAGTGCCTATTGAGCCTTTTTCACGGGTAAAACTTCCGATTGGCCATTTCAGAACCGTTCCTGTGCTTCCCCCTATTTGTCCTTTGATAAACGCAATTGAATACCAATAAAACAAAGATGAAATGCTGCTATTAAGGCGCCAACACAATCGGCGATTAAATCCAAGTTTGTATCCATCAGGTCTTTTTGGTTGGGGAGTTTTGGTTTAAGCGTTATATCCAACATGAATTCCATTATTTCAAAGAATGCACCCAAGCTAATACCGACCAGAGTTAGAAAAATAAATTTATTCAGCCTGGATTTGAAGGATATTTCCATGAACTGCCGCATGATAGCATAAACAAAGAGAACCAGGGAGTAAATGCCAAATACATGGAGGTATTTATCAAACATTGCTGATCTGAGGTAAAGTTCAAAAATTTTTCCACCAATCTCATGGACTGATATTACAAGTACTAAACATCCTCTTATGTAATTGCTAACAGATATACTGAATTTAGCTTCTAAGAAGAGATATAGAGCTGCAATAGTAGTGATAAATATTACATCTCTGAGATAGTCAAATTTCTGCGTATTTATTAAAACAATTAATATAATAAATTGCATTGCAAAGAAAGTAATACTAAAAAAGTTTTTTGTCTTAGCTTCCAAATACATAATTTACCTCCAGTAAAACTTAACGGCTATTGTCCTGTAATAGTATAGATTTAGTCTATACATATTTCAGCTATTTCATTATTTAGGCCTTTCCAAGCCGTCCGGAATTTCTTGATAGCAAAGCTTAGCTCCTTGCTTTTTTTACCGCTATTGGGATCATCCGAAGAGTGTTTTGGTTGAGACTGACGGGAAAACTATTTTTAATTATAAACTGGAGGTGTATCGCATGCATCAATTGAAGTCCAATAACGGTCAGGGAGATTGCGACCACAATGCCGGGATCACAGTAAAATTTTCACACCCGGATAAAAAGGATGTTTCCATCATCTATGACGGCTTACTGGCTAAATCCGGCAGCTCTCAGGTTTACCTGCATACCGGCATCGGAGAGCGTTGGGAAAAAGTGTATGACCACAGGATGGAACCTACAAGAGCAGGATGGGAAAAGACTATTCAGATGGAGAACAATATCATGAATTTCTGTTTTAAGGACAGTGCCAGCAACTGGGATAATAACAACGGTCAGAACTGGTCATTTACACTGTCAAGGTAACTGATTCCAGATTATTAGTAATAGAAAACCTTTACCAACTCCGGTAAAGGATATAACCTGTAAGTTTACAAAAAGAGACCAGGCTGCTGAGAACGCTCAGCGGCCTGGTCTCTTTCGGGAAAATACAAACATCCATTATTTTTTAATCAATGACTTAAGCATAGTCTTTGCCCCTGAGGCAGCCATGCTGAAAAACCCCTTGTTGGCAGCCAGGACTTTTTCTAAAGCCTGCAGCAGGGTATCAAGCTGTTCGCGGGTGACACCCAGCGGCGGTTCCAGACGGATTACGTTGGGGTTGTTCAGGGTATAGGCGGTGATGATGTGGTGCTTGTTCATCAGTTCGCCTGCCACCAGGCTGCCCAGGTATTCCTCGGAAAGTTTGTTGGCCAGTCCGAAGGTGGCTTTGCCGGCCAGGCTCCCCGGTTGGTTGAATTCAATCCCCACCATCAGGCCGCGCCCTCTGACATCTTTTAAAAGCGGGTATTTTTCCTGCAACTTGAGAAGCTGCTGCATGAGGTAGGCGCCGCTTTCGCGCGCTTTTTCCGGCAGGTTTTCCTCATATATTACCTCAAGGGATGAGATTCCCGCAGCGGCCGCCCAGGTGTTGCCCCCGAAAGTGGAGGTGTGCAGTGCGGCTTTTTCTATGCTGCCGTATGCCTTCTTCCAAATTTCATCGGTAGTGATGTAGGCCCCGATGGGCATGATGCCGCCCCCGAGTGATTTAGCCATGCACATAATATCCGGCGTAACACCCTCGTGCTGGCAGGCAAACATTTCGCCGGTACGGCCAAAGCCGGTCTGGATTTCATCAAAAATCAACAGCGTCCCGTACCTGGAGCAGATCTGCCGGACCCCGGAGAGGTAGCCTGCCGGTGGGATGATGATCCCGCCCTCTCCCTGGATCGGCTCTACAATAAAGGCAGCGCAGCTTTGGTCACGCAGCCGGTTCTCCAGAGCATCGAGGTCACCATAAGGGACACTATAGCAGTCAGGCACGAGAGGCTGAAAGTTCTTCTGGTACTTTTCCCGGCCGGTTACCGATAGTGCGCCCATAGATTTACCGTGGAAAGAGTCTTCACAGTAAACCAACGCTGTCCGGCCGGTGGCGGCGCGTGCCAGTTTAAGAGCTCCCTCGACCGCCTCGGCCCCGCTGTTGCCGAAGAAAGAACGCCGCAGGTCACCGGGGGTAGCCATAGCCAGGTTTTTGGCCAGAGCTGCAGGAAGGGTGCCGAGGGCGGCCTGGAGCAGGTTGGGCAGTTCCTTAACCCGGTTAACGGCATCGATAATTTTAGGGTGGTTGTGGCCCAGGTTGAGCGCCCCGTAGGCGCCGAGGAAGTCAAGGTAACGGTTGCCCTTGTTGTCCCAGACGTAAATGCCCTCGGCCCTGGTAAACTGCTTGTCAAATTTTATAAGCCCCAACATCAAGACCAGACTGCTGTTTAGATAGGTTTTGTGATTCTCCACGACTTGGTCCCGACTTTGTTTAATGGCTTCGTCCAGGGACAGGAACCCGGCCGGCCTGGATACGCTATGCTGAAATTGTTCATCCTTCAATGCTGTCACCTCTTTATATAATTATGTGCCTTTAGCAGTTTTCAAGGCAGGCTTTGTAACCGTTTATAATCAGTGCAGATATACGTAGCTACTGTGTGCACGTAACTGTGCACTTAATATTATTTTCTATGTCTAGATGAAATACCCTCCTTGAAGGCAAAAAAATGGAATGCAACTTGACATGTGACAGCTATTTCTATAGAATCTATCTGTGTAAAGTTAAATCCCTTTATAGGCAGGCGGGGTGAGTGAACTGCTTGAAAAAGTAGCCTGGATTAATCTCCTCAACGACTTTTATGGCCAACTACTGACCCAGCGCCAGCAGTCTTTTATGGAATTATACTACGGTCAGAACCTGTCCCTGGGGGAGATCGCCAGCGAGTTTAAGGTCACGCGTCAGGCCGTGCACGATACCCTGAAAAGGGCCGAGCAGCTTCTGCATGATTACGAGGTCAAACTCTGTCTGGTGGAGAAGTTCAACAACGAAAGAAATAAGCTGACTACTGCCGCGGTCCTCCTGGACGAGTATAGCTCGACCTGCAAGGATGGCAGGGTGTTGCGGGCCAGGGAAATTCTAAGTGAAATCCTGGACATGGTCAATAAATAAACATTTTCGGAGGAAGGGAGGATTCCAACGCTTATGTTTGCCAATCTAGCTGAAAGGCTGCAGGATACCTTTAAAAAACTCAGAGGCAAAGGCCGGCTCACTGATTCAGATGTAACCGAAGCCTTGCGCGAGGTGCGTTTGGCGCTGCTGGAAGCGGACGTCAACTTCAAGGTGGTCAAAGATTTCATTGCCAAAATTAAAGAGCGGGTGGTAGGCCAGGAGCTTCTTGCCAGCCTCAATCCAGCCCAGCATGTTATAAAAATTGTACACGATGAACTCAGTTCGCTGATGGGTGGTTCCAACAGTAAAATAAACCTTGCCCCCAAGCCTCCTACTGTGGTGATGATGGTTGGCTTGAACGGAGCCGGAAAGACCACCACCTCCGCCAAACTAGCCTCCCTTTTGCGTAAACAGGGGAGAAGGCCGCTGTTGGTTGCAGCCGATGTGTACCGTCCTGCTGCTGTTAAACAGCTGCAGGTCCTTGGCGGGCAGTTAAATGTACCTGTGTTTACCTTAAGTGACAGTCAGGATCCCGTCGTCATTGGGCGGGCTGCCGCGGATATCGCTGTGCAAAATGGCCAGGATCTGGTCATTATCGACACTGCCGGTCGCCAGGAGGTAAACGAGGAGCTTATGGCCGAGCTTGTTGCTATGAACGCAGCCATCGAGCCCCAGGAAATCCTTCTGGTAATCGATGCTATGACCGGCCAGGCGGCGGTCAATGTGGCAGAGACCTTCAACAGTCACCTTGAGCTGGATGGAGTAATCTTGACCAAGCTGGACGGCGATACCAGGGGTGGCGCTGCGCTTTCAGTGCGCGCTGTTACGGGGAAGCCGATTAAGTTTGTCGGGGTGGGTGAGAAGCTCGATGCCCTGGAACCTTTTTACCCCGACCGAATGGCAGAGCGGATCTTGGGTATGGGGGATATGCTTACCCTGATTGAAAAAGCCCAGGAGAACTTCAATACCGAGCAGATGGTCCAGATGCAGAAAAAAATTCGCTCAATGGATTTCACTCTGGAGGACTTTCTGGAGCAGCTTTCCCAGGTCAAAAAATTGGGTCCATTGGAGCAGATCTTGGGGATGATTCCCGGCCTGGGTGGAGCAAAGAAATTAAAGGAACTGCAGGTCGATGAAAAGGAACTGGTCTTTGTAGAAGCCATCATCCACTCCATGACCCCGGATGAGCGGAATGAGCCGGAAAGAGTGCTTAACGGCAGCCGTAAAAAACGGATTGCCAGGGGCAGCGGCACTTCTGTACAGGAGGTAAACCGGCTTTTGAAACAGTTTGACCAGACCAAAAAGATGATGAAACAGTTTATGGATATGGAAAAGACTTTAAAGAAGGGTGGCAAAATGTCCAAGTTGCCTTTCTAAAGCTAGGGAAGTAATAAAAGGAGGTGAATTTCGTGGCAGTTAGAATCCGCTTGAGAAGGATGGGAGCGAAGAAGGCTCCGTTTTACCGTATAGTTGTAGCTGATTCCCGTTCCCCCAGAGATGGCAGGTTTATTGAAGAAATTGGTTATTATGATCCTCTGAAAGACCCGGTGATAATTAATATCAAAGAGGACAGAGCTCTGGACTGGCTGAGTAAAGGAGCACAACTTTCCGAGACAGCCAAGGCCCTATTTAAAAAGGCTGGCGTTTTGAAGAAAACAGTCGAAGAGGGTCAGTAGATAGGGAGGCTCAAAGATGAAAGAACTTGTTGAAATTTTGGCCAAAGCCCTCGTCGACCAGCCGGACAAAGTAGTTGTTGATTTGGTGGAAAAAGACAAGTCTATTGTCATTGAACTCAGGGTTGCCCAGGAAGATATGGGCAAAGTAATCGGTAAGCAGGGCCGTATCGCTAAAGCCATCAGAATGGTGGTTAAGGCATCGGCTGCCAGGCAGAATAAAAAAGTTATCGTGGAAATCGTCTAGGGGTATAATACACCCCTAGACCTCCCTATAAGCGACATGCAAGACTTTGTCTTACACCGTCAGCAGTTCCTGCTATAGGGGGATGAGTCAAGGAACCGTCCCCTGACTCACAACTACGTCCCAATTCGGAGGCGCCTGCATGGAAGCTATTCACCTGATCCGGCCGGTGCTGGTCAAGGTAAAAGTTACAGAAGCCTATAAGAGGTCAGCCGCCGCCCAAGTACAGGAGGCCCTGCAGCGGATTGAGCTGGAGTTGCAGCACCTGGATTTCCAAGAAAGGCGACTGGGTCCCGAACTGGAAAAGAAAAACCCCCAGGGGCTTGCCGTTGCCCTGCAGCGCCTGGAGCAGGAGCGTAGCAGGCGAAAGGAAAAACGCCAGCAGCTGCTTGACCAGCTCAAAGGAATAGGACAGTTGGCCGAAGGCACGGAGGTCCTCTTTAGCAAGATGGAAAGCCCGGTTGAACTAAAGCCTGGTGATGAATGGAGCAAAGTGCTGGGTGTGGAAATAATTATCCAGGACGGTATCGTCGCCGAAATAAGGCAAGGGGGGGCCGGAAAGGACCACGGCTATGAGTGATGAGTTAATCCGTATAGGAAAAATTCTCAAGAGTCAGGGACACCGGGGAGCTGTAAGGGTATTGCCGCTGACCGACTTTCCTGAACGGTTTCAGGATATGAAGCGGGTCAGGGTTAAGCTCCAGGACAGCAGGGTGAACTACACCATTGAGGAAATAAAACCGCACGGCAAGTTTCTCAGCATTAAGTTTAAAGAGATTATTGACATGGATGCTGCTGATAAGCTCAAGGGCAGCTATATTGAGGTAACCCGCGAGGAACTAGTGCCACTCCAGGAAGGCAGTTATTACATATTCGATATTGTCGGCATGAGTGTATTTGACCATGCCGGAACACTTCTGGGAGAAGTAACGGATGTGATCCAAACCGGAGCCAACGATGTTTACGTGCTGGAAACCGGGGGCAGGCCCCTCCTGATTCCCGCGCTCAAGCAGGTGGTCAGGGAGATTGATCTGCCTGGACGAAAGATGCTGGTTGAACTGCCGGAAGGGCTGGTTGATTAAATGAAATTTGATATTCTTACCCTTTTCCCGGAGATGTTCACGGGCCCCCTGACCTCCAGTATTCTAAAAAGGGCACGGGAACGCGGCCTCATCGATGTCAACCTGGTCAATATTCGCGATTATTCTGCTAACAAGCACCACACCGTGGACGACACCCCTTACGGGGGGGGCGCGGGGATGGTCATGGGGCCTGAGGCGCTGACCAATGCTATCGAACACGTCGTAGGACAGTACGGTTCGGCTTCCCCCCGCGTGCTTCTGATGTGTCCCCAGGGCAGACCCTTTAGCCAGGCCCTGGCTGCGGATCTAGCCAGCGAGAAAAACCTGCTCTTAATTTGTGGCCACTACGAGGGGATAGACGAGCGGGTTCGGGAGACAATGGTAACGGATGAAATTTCCATCGGGGATTACATCCTGACCGGCGGTGAACTACCGGCGGCGGTGGTGGTGGATACGGTGGCGCGCTTGCTGCCGGGTGTGCTGGGTGAAGCAGCTTCAGCTGAAGAGGAATCTTTTCAGACCAGTCTCCTGGAGTATCCTCACTATACCAGACCCAGGGAATATCGTGGGCAGGCGGTGCCGGAAGTCCTCTTAAGCGGTCACCATGAGGAAATCAGGAAGTGGCGAAGGCGGCATTCACTACTGCGTACTCTGGCACGGCGACCGGATCTGCTGGAGCAGGCGGAATTGACCCGGGAAGATAAGACCATCCTCAGGGAAGTGTTAAATGACATTAAAGGTCTAGATCTGGGTTGACCAGCCAGGGTTTACTGGAGGATGTTTCCCAGGAAAATTCTTGCCGCGCCACACTGTTTATGCTATAATAACGTTTGTTGAGCAAAAGTAGGCTATTGTGGTTCAGGTATCCTATTAACATTTACTAAAGATAGTTGTCTATAGCTAACTTAATTTGACATTATGTACTTTAGACCTAGAGGGAAGGAGGGACTTCTTGATGAATCTCATCCAATCGCTTGAACAGGAACAGCTTAAAAAAGATATAGTAAGCTTCAATCCCGGTGACACTGTCCGGATACACGTTAAGGTTGTTGAAGGTAGCCGTGAGAGAATTCAGGTCTTTGAAGGCGTTGTAATCAGGCGCAAGGGCGGCGGCATTGGCGAAACTTTTACAGTTCGCAGGGTTTCCTACGGAGTAGGGGTGGAAAGAACATTTCCCCTGCATACACCAAAAATTGAACGCATTGAGGTAGTAAGGAGAGGCCGGGTTCGCCGGGCCAGACTGTACTACCTGCGCGGACTGCGCGGTAAGGCAGCCCGTATTCAAGATAAGCGCTAGATGGAAAGGGACTGGATATGGCAGTCCCTTTTTCGCTTTTTAAGCACTAAAACCGGCTAACAATGAGTTGGTAATGCCGGGAAGCAACGGGGGGAAGCGCTGTGGGGGAAACAAACGGGAACGATTTGCCTGAAAAACCGGAAAAGAGCTCCTTCTTCAGGGAGATTACGGAGTCAATCGTTATCGCGGTGCTTCTGGCCGTGGTGATCAGGATGTTTATCCTGGAGCCTTTCTACATACCATCCGGTTCGATGGAGCCTACTTTACAGGAAGGCGACCGGATTATCGTCAGTAAATTAAATTACCATTTCCAGGACCCCGCACGGGAGGATGTTGTTGTCTTCAAATACCCGCTTAATCAGAAACGAAATTTTGTCAAAAGGTTGATCGCCACAGGCGGTGAAACGATAACGCTTAAGAGCAGCCGCCTTTATATAAACGGGCAGCCAGTGCCAGAGGATTACCTGCCGGCGGGCCTGCGTTTCAGTGACTTTGGACCCAGTGAAGTACCCCAGGGCAGCTACTTGATGCTGGGTGACAACCGTAATAACAGTGATGACAGCAGGGTTTGGGGGTTTTTGCCCAGGAACCTCATGATTGGCAAGGCGGTTGTGATTTACTGGCCGCTCGACAGGATCCGCATTATAAACTAGCCTTTTGAAACGGTGACTTATGGACATACAGTGGTACCCAGGCCATATGGCCAAGGCCAAGCGGCTGGTCAAGGAAAACTTGAAGCTGGTCGATGTGGTTATCGAGGTGCTTGACGCCAGAATACCCTCCAGCAGTCGCAATCCGAACATGGATGAACTGGCGGGACAAAAACCCCGGCTGGTAATATTAAATAAATCCGACCTGGCAGACCCGGAACAGACCAGGCTTTGGAAGGATGTCTTGGCCAAAGCAGGCTTTCCCTCCATTGCCGTTGATTCTATCAAAGGCAATGGGACCAGGGAAGTTCCCGATCATGTCAATAAGCTTGCTGCACCCAAAATACAGGCTCTGGTTGCAGTCGGCAGGCGGCCGAGGGCGCCGCGCTGCATGGTGCTGGGCATTCCCAATGTCGGGAAGTCTTTTTTTATAAACAAACTGGTGGGGCAGCATGCCACCAGGACCGGAGATAAGCCCGGTGTTACCCGCGGCCAACAGTGGGTCAGGGTGGCCGGCAATATCGATTTGCTTGATACCCCAGGCATCCTATGGCCGAAGCTGGAGAACCAGGAAGCGGCTTACCGCTTGGCTGTGACCGGGGCGATCAAGGACGAAATTTATGACCTTTATGGGACAGCCGGTAAGCTTTTAAAGTGGCTGGCTGCCAATTATCCTGAAGCAATACGGGAGCGTTTCAAGATTGAAGACCTGGCGGCACAACCTGAACAACTGCTGGAGGCTGTTGGGGCACGCAGGGGTTTTTACATATCCGGCGGGGCAGTCGACTCAATTAAGTCAGCCCGCATTGTTATTAAAGAATTCCGGGAGGGCAAACTGGGGCGGTACACCCTGGACATGCCCCCTGTTTAAACCCCATTATTAACGTGAAAGGATGGGGGTTTTATTGACTCTTACGGGCTTGTCTGTGGCGCAAATAAAAGAGCTGCTCAATAGCCCCCGTGCGGACCTGGAGGAACTCCTCACTGCTATGGCAGAGGACCCGAGGTCAGGCGTACGTGAGCTCTGCCGCCGGTTGAGGCGGGCTGAAAGTATCAAAGAGGCCGAAAATAAGCGACTGAACGGGATGTTTCTGTACGAGGAGGAGCTTTGGGCCAAAGGCTATACTACCATAGCGGGCGTGGATGAGGCGGGGCGGGGTCCGCTGGCCGGTCCGGTTGTGGCGGCTGCTGTTATTTTACTGGGTGTAACCCATCTGAAGGATTTAAACGACTCCAAGAAGCTTACTGCCGCCAAGCGGGAGACCCTGGCCGGGCAGATTAAAGAGGTTGCTCTGGTCTGGGCTATCGGCATGTCTACGGTTGAAGAAATTTATCAGGAAAATATTCACCTGGCTGGACTCACTGCCATGCGACGCGCGGTGCTGGGACTTAAAGATAAACCCGTCTTTGTACTGGTTGACGGTTTCAAAATTCCCGGACTCAACCTGCCCCAGATGCCACTCATTGGCGGGGACGGCCTCAGTGCCTCCATTGCCGCAGCTTCAATCCTGGCCAAGGTGGAAAGAGACCGGATCATGGACTCTTACGACCGGCGCTATCCCCAATACGGTTTCAGCCGTCACAAAGGCTATGCCACACCAGAGCACCTGAGCGCTCTCAAACTCTATGGCCCCTGCCCGATCCACCGAGCCGGCTTTCAGCCTGTCAAGGACATGATGGAACAGGCGGACGGGGGGGTATTCGGGTAAGTATTAAAGCAGGTGATGCTAATGACAATCCGGCGAAAGCTGCTAGGGCGGCAGGGTGAAGACGCTGCAGCCCGTTACCTGGAAAAAAACAACTACCAGGTGTTGTGCAGAAACTACACCTGCAGGCTCGGAGAGATCGACATCGTAGCGCGTGAGCGGGATTTCATCGTCTTTATTGAGGTGCGGTCCCGCAGTTCCGACGATTACGGCTTGCCTCAGGAATCGGTTACCAACCGGAAAAAGATGAAGCTCAGGCAGCTGGCCTGGCACTATCTCAAAGCAGTAGGGCAGACCAACGCAAGCTGCAGGTTTGATGTCATAGCTGTCTTATTTGCCGGGGAGGGCCGGGTGAAAAAGTTGGAGCATATAGAGAACGCTTTTTAGCTTGCCATAGAAAAAAGCCCCAACATTGCGGGCTTTAGGAATTACACAGAAAAGATCTTCTAGAGGATCTCCATAAATAATGGGTTCTAGAAGCCCTTTTTTTTTAGAAAAATATGTCAACAGCTCCTTGTTGACGAGTCCTTTTTTACATTAAAGTCCTTATTCTAAAAGTAATTTAGACCATACGTTCATGTCTTCGAAATCTACCCCGATATTACAATTGTTGATTAATACTCCATGATAGGCATATCCGGCGTTGGCGAATACACTGTTCATACCAATTGAACTACTGCGGGCGAGCGTGTACAGACACCTGAAACTTTCCCCCTTAAGCCGGGTTTCCATTTCTGCTAGGAGAAAACTGGCCAGGCCATACCCTCGCCACTTGGGGAGAGTGGCAAAGTCCGTCATCTCCGCATTCTGCTGGGGGCGATTGATCTCTGCCGAGGATGCGGCTATCAGATCTTTGTTGTGCCAGGCAGTTATATAGTAAGTACTATCCTGGTCTATGGTCGATTTGAGGTAATCAGGATCAAAAACCGGAAATGGATAAGTAGTAAAAACCTTGCTGTATAACCGGGCCAGGGCTGGGCAATGTTCTTCCAGCCCCCATTTCAACGTTATCACGTCAGAAAGTATACGTTTTACCGTTCTTTCCTTAGCGCTGGAAACCACTTTATCTACCAATTCCTTGCCGCTGGCGTTTGAATGGGTTTGTCTCTGGTTGCTTAGATACAGGGCAAAGATGAGAACTGTCTCCTTGCCGTTATAGTAGCCTGGAATTGATGCTTCCAATTTCATTCCAACACTTATAAAAGTTTCCATATAGCCGGTTTTTGATTTAAGCCAAATTTTGTCGAGGCCATTTTCTGACGCCTTTTCCTTAAGGACCTTGACCATCTCTTCTGCACCCTGGTCTTGTGCCAGGTTAAATTCATAGACAGTTATTCTCCGGTTATAGGGTGAAACCAGAATACGGCAGTCAAAAGCATTACCTTTTAAGACTTCCCAGCGATCATAGTAAATATCTTCATTGCTTTTGATTTTAATAGACATGAGCCTCTCCTTTACGAGCTGTATAGCGTGCTTTACGTCGGTTTCCTTCCGGCACCAGGCTGACAGTCGGATTATATGGGTCACAAAGCTTTTGCAGGCCAACCAGCTCATGCCTGATAGTGCGTTCCTTACACAAGGAGCAGGTGGGAGAGCAGCCGGAATCAGTGTTTTTGGGTTCCTCGTAAACACATATGACACCTTCGTAGTTGCGTAATACAGTTTTAGTATTGGTTATTGACAGCTGATAATTAGGCAGAACCGGGATTTTGCCGCCTCCCCCCGGTGCGTCCACTACGTAAGTGGGTACGGCAAAACCGGAAGTATGGCCGATCAGCGCTTCCATGATTTCTATCCCTTTGGCTACAGGAGTACGGAAATGTTCAATGCCACGTGATAAATCACACTGATAAAGATAATATGGACGAACACGGTTTTTCACCAGGAGGTGCGACAGTTTCTTTATAATCACCGGGCAGTCGTTGACCCCCCTCAACAAAACCGTCTGGTTACCCAAAGGAATACCGGCATCGGCCAGCTTGGCCAGTGCCTGGACAGCTTCAGTTGTGAATTCACGCGGGTGGTTGAAATGAGTATTGACCCAGATTGGATGATATTTCTTTAGCATCTTGACCAGTTCGTCAGTAATCCGTTGAGGCATGACTACCGGGGTACGAGTTCCGATGCGAATTACCTGTACATGGGGAATGGCTCTCACCTTACGGATGATTCGTTCCAAACGGTTACTGGAAAGTATAAATGGATCTCCTCCCGACAGCAGGACATCACGAATTTCAGGGTGAGCTTTAATGTATTCAACGCCAAGGTCAATATTCTTGTCAGTTGTGCACATATTGGTGTCACCCACTTTCCGTTTGCGGGTACAGTGCCGGCAGTACATGGAACATTCATTGGTAACCAGCAGCAGCACCCGGTCGGGGTAGCGGTGGGTCAGGCCTGGCACGGGAGAATCTGCATCTTCATGTAAGGGATCATCCATATCGCCGTGTCCCTCTATAAGTTCCTGCGGATCTGGTATGCACTGCATACGAATGGGACACCTGGGGTCTTCCTTGTTGATTAACGATGCATAATAGGGAGTAATGGCCATAGGAAAGACATCGCTGGCCATCTGTATATCCCGTATCTTCTCATTATTAAAGTCGATATATTCGGCCAGTTCTTCCACTGACTGGAGCTGGTGCTTCATTTGCCAGCGCCAATCCGACCAGTCCTCATTATTTCTGGACTGAAGGGATAAGATCTTTGCGTTCACGGTTTTAATACCTCCTGTCAATTTTTCTACCCCGGCTAAACAGCCCTATGGCAATAAGTAGTTAAGGAAGAATAAAAAGGAAGTATATTGAAAATAAAATTGGCCGGAAAAAATCCGGCCAAGAAAATATACAGCCCAATTCTTCCCTTGTACGCCTACGAGGTTAGCTGACGGATTCGGACTAAGGGTAGCCCTACCATTTGAGATGTTGGATGTACACGTCTCAAACAGATTAACCCCAAAAATTGGGTCCCCCGCTCTTCCTTTAAGAAGACTCGGCGCTAATAGAATGGTCTTTAATATTAATATGTCTTATTTTAAATAATAGCTATAAATATTATTTATGTCAAATGATATACGTGGCAGCATATGGCAGTATGCTGGAGTTATGTCATTCTAAACGAGCGCATGAACTTTTTATGCCTGAGTTTCAAAAGTTTAGCTTAGCAGGGTTATTTGGTTACTGCTAAGCTAAATGAAGCATCATGTGGGAAATCGGAAAGTTTTGTGATATAATATCCGACAATAGTCTTGTTTTATTGTGAGGTGGCTACAATTTTCAATAAGCAGCTGGAGTTATATTTGACCAGGATTAAGGGCTGGTTTATGCCAGACCAGCTTCAAATTTTCATATATGACGTTGTTTTATCAGTGGTGGTATTAATCTTCACGTATATACTTATCAAATTACTTTACCGTTTCTCAAACCGGGTATTAAGAGAAGGCGCAGAGGGCGGTAATGAGCAGGCAGACAAGGGTGTTATTTCTGACAAAGCTATCCGTTCGGTGCGCATTTTATTGCAGACAATAATCCTCTATGGATGTTATTTTATTGCGGCCATTGTTATCCTGCAGATATTTAACCTGAAGATAATTTCACCTGATGATTTAAAAGCGATGGGCGCAAGAGTTTTAAAAATAATCGGTATTCTGGTTGGAGCAAAGCTGGTTATTAATTTCGGTCAACTGGTAGTGAAGCAGGCTTTTGATAAACACGAGACGACGGGCCGCAGGGCGCAAACCCTGGAAATACTGCTTCATAGCGCCATCACTTATCTCGTTTTCTTCATGGCCTGCTTGATGGTCCTGCAGATTTTCAACGTAAACACCAGTGCTATTCTGGCCAGCGCAGGCATTCTTGGCCTGGCGGTTGGTTTCGGCGCACAAAACCTGGTCAAGGATATCATTAGCGGCTTTTTTATACTATTTGAGGACCAGTTTAGTGTGGGTGATTTTGTGCAAATTGACGAGGTGACCGGCACCGTGGAGGAAGTAGGACTACGCACTTGTAAGATCCGTCAGTGGACCGGTCAGCTAAGTATTATCCCTAACGGGGGGATTACCCGGGTCACCAACTACAACCGGGGGCCAATGTTGGCCCAAGTAACAGTGGGTATTGCCTACGAAGAAGACATAGACCAAGCCATTAAGGTGTTGAAAGAGGCGTGCGAAGCTGCCTTCCAGGAAGTTGAAGCCATAATTGAGCTACCGCAGGTACAGGGAGTTACAGAATTAGCTCATTTATCGGTAAACATCTGTGCAGTTGCGCCTACCCTGCCGGGGGAACACTGGGCCGTAGAAAGGGAACTTCGCAAGCGCTTTAAGTATGCGCTGGACCGGGCAGGTATTGAAATACCCTATCCCAAGCAGGTAATTTACCAGAATCAAGAGTAACCTCCATCATTGAACTCATGCTTTAGAAAAAATAACCGCAATAAGTTAGGTACCCGGTACCTAACTTATTGCGGCATTAAGGCTTTGAATTCATCGGATGATTCTTTTAACTTGTTTTGCAGAGCACGAATAGTTTTACTATCCGGCAGTGGGGTTCCATTAGGGGCAAAGGCCATAACAGGACTTTATCGGAAGGAAATGTTGTATTTATAGCATCCAGTTTAGCTGGATGCTTTTAACTTTTTGTTATGAATCAGTTAAAAAAAACTTACGGGTAATAATAGGATCTGCTTTAAGTGCTTCAAAGTAGAATATTCCAGGTACATGTTTTTATACAGACCCTGTTCTGCACCAGGGAGATTTTATTGATAGTATTATTATGGATTTGTATGCCTGCTATTCTCAGCTTGATTGGCACCAGTAAGGCTACCATCGGTTTTGCACGAGATTATCTGAATTGCGTAGCAGTAAGTGCTCCGCTCGTATTAATGTCCCAAGCAATCAGCCATATTGTTCGTGCAGAGGGCAAATCAAAAGAAGCCATGATTGCTATGCTGCTTGGCACAGTAGCAATTTTGTAATTGACCCTTATGAGAAAAATTTTTATCCCTAGGTAAATTCCCTAATAAAGATAAGGGGATAAACTATCAAATTTGTTGTGGAAATTAATAGTAAATAAATGCCCAGTTTCACTTATTTCTGAAAATTTTATAATTGTTATGGTACTACAATAACTTAACCCTTAGAAGTGTTATAATTGTTATAGTATAACAATTGCTTAATCCACAAATTGGCATTTGGGTAACATATTACTAAAAGGATAGTTTTAACACTTCCTTTTTAGAATTGTTTGGAAGGCAAGGTGGAATATGATTACCAGTATTAAGCAGAAAGATATGTATAAATATGTACCTGTTGACGCATTAATTGGTAAAAACTTCTTTACTCCTAATACAGTAGACATTGGGAAAGGGAAAGTTTTGCTCTATATACCAAAAATACCAGTAAATATAAATTGTGAATTTTATTTTGCAAACAAAGAACGCAAAAAAAATAAAGAAGATGCCCTTAAAACATATCAAAGAGTATTAGAGGCAAAAAAGATTATAACTTCGAAACTCATAAAAGAATGGGTTAACCTTTTTCATAACAATGATCCTCTTTCAAAGCAGACGGCATGGCTTATAACACCACACCTGGTAAATGTTTATCTTCTTCATCTCGATAATGCTATAAAAGAAAAAGGATTAATAAATATAATTACAGGAAGGCCATATCTTAAAATAACCACTAGTGAAGAGAGGTACTTTATAGCCGGAATCAAAGAAGAATACTTAAATACAGTATTCATTAGCGTTGAAATATTTCTTCAAAAATCATTACGGGAAGTTAAACACATATGGACAGAGCTTGCGAATTGGTTTTTAACCAATCTAATAGTTATGGCGTTAGAAGGGCTAGAAAATAATTTTGGCAAGGAAGCCTTAGATTCTATGAATAAGGAACAGCGAGTAGAAATACTTAATAATTATATGTATAATGATAACCAGGTTTTTTCAGAAAGATATCGTTATCTTGTAGGGATGTATGTTCAAGATCTGGCTCGACTAATAGTGAAAAGCATGGATTCGACAAATTCCTCAATGGAAGAATTGGAGATCATATTGGGTTTAAGGGCACTGGAGGAAAAAAATCAAGAAGTAAAAATATCATTACACATTGATAAAAGTAGGGAATCGCCTTTTAGCCGGAGCTTGCTGGGGGTAGGAAACTGCTTGCTGTATTACAGGTTTCGCGAAGTCCTGGCCATAAGCGATTTTAACATTCCTGAAGGAGAAAGATGGCCCACTGCTAACTTGACTACTGGCAATAGAAAACTTAGGGCAATTGTTCAGCTCAGGCCGGATCCTGTAGACGTGGAACCCTACCTTTCAAATACTGAAATAATTGCCTGGCAGGAGCAAATGAGCAAAAACGTTATGGCCATGGATGATCTTACTGCTGACGTCGTGGATATTATCTCAGCCTTATGGCTAAAACAAGCATCTCACCATGAGGATATGGCCACAGTGACTGCAGATGACTTTCTGCGTGTTAGGGGTTTAAAACCACAGAAAAACGGCGCGGGGCGAAGAGGTGGTTACAAGGGTGAGTGGCGCCAAGAAATTGCCCGCCATATAGCAATTTTAGCAAATACCTGGATAGTTGTCGCTGAGATGGATGTAACTGAAGAAGTAGAAGGGAAAAAGGGCCGGCAGCGGAAGAGAGTAAAATGGCAAGGTGAAAGTAAAGCCTGGGTTGTTGATAGTAGGTTTGAGCAGCTAACTATGGAGGAAAAAGATTCCTATGTTTGGCGGGTAAGGCCCGGGGATGTGTTTTCTAAATTTCTTTTTGGACCTGGCCGGCAGACGGCACTCATCTCACAGAAAGCAGTAGAATATCATCCGATCAACCAACAATGGGAAAAGAGGTTAACTCGTTACCTGACCTGGCAGTGGAGGAACCGCCAAGGTGGGGGCGCTTACCTTGCCCCATTTAATATAGAAACCCTTCTGAATGCCGTAAATAAAGAAGTCAGTAAACATAACCCTATCCAAACGAAAGTGCGCTTGGAAAAGGCGTTAGATATCCTTCAGCAGGATCACATTATTACTGGATGGCAATATGAGAGTGTCAATGAGGAGATCGTTGGTACAAAAGGTTGGTGGAAGGAATGGCTTATTTGGAAAATTATTATTGAGCCACCCCAGGAAATCATGGACCATTACGGTAAAATAAGGGGGCCTAAAATAAAAAAACGGGAAGCGCCTCCAACTTGCTGTCAGGATCGAAGTACGACATTTATGGGTCCAATTGTAAAAAAAGCAAGACTTCAAAGTGGCCTTTCACAGATGCAGGCTGCAGAAGAGATAGGCGTAGATCAAAGTACAATGTCCCGATTGGAGAGAGGAAAATCAACCGACGGAAGAACCAGACATTTAATTAAGAAGTGGCTGAAGAAAAGATGACAAATTAAGCAGTCTGCATAATGTCGCTTCACATGTTATTCTGATGTATCCAGTAAACTCGTCCAGCTAAAGCTGGACATCGAGACTTCGGTGGGGGGACTCTACCCCCACCGAAGCAAAAAAGAGGAACTCCCACTTATAGAAGTGGGAGTCTTAGAATTAGATGAATATACTGGAGTTTATATTTCTCAAAAATTTTTATTTTGAGCAGGTTTTTATCTTATAATCCGAATCAAGTCTACCCTAGCATATGGCAGAGAGTATCCCAGTATGGGTAATGTCTACCCTAGCGTGGGGTGGTGTCTATCCTGGCATGGGGTAGTGTCTATCCTGGTGTGTGGCAATGAATTTTCTCATGCCTTGTCCATCAAGGGATCCAGGGTTTTATGCAGCTTTAACTATATAAATAATATTTACCAAGCCTGGCCGCGCCATAAAGCGCAGCCAGGCTGTTATTATAATAATAAACAACTTGGATGAGGTAATACTGCCTGACAGCCGGGGAAATGGTCAACTGTTTAACAAAAAAGACTTCATGGAGTTACATCAAAATGGAAACGAGGTGGAAAACTTAATTCACATGCGTGGAGCAGAAGAAAGTTCCTTAAATAATTATTTTATTTTTTCAGATTGTTGTTTGTGAATAAAATAATTTATTTTTTTGGGATTTTTAGTATAGAGAATAATATAATAATGTATTTTATTATTTTCTATACTAAGCGTAATTAGTTGATATATGTTGCTATTTGATTGTTAAGAAGTCTGCTAATAACACATTTTCTAAGGTAATTAGTAAATCAAAAAATAAAGGAGAGCAATGTAAATGGCGAAAGTTATTACAGTAGCACAAGCAGCAGAACTGTTCGTTGATGGGGACATAATTCTAGGAGCCTCTTTCGGACAGAGTGGTTGGCCGGAAGAAATCGGTCAGGCCATCGAGAAACGTTTCCTGGAGTCGGGTCATCCCCGTGATATGGTTCATGTTCATGCTGCAGGCTGCATACCGGCAGATTGCTTCGCACATGAAGGCCTGTTAAAGTGGGATGTTTCTTCGCATGAAAGCACTACTCCCCAAATCGCAAAGCTAATCCAGGCTGATAAATTACCCGCATGGTATATGCCTTTGGGAACAATGCTGCAGATGTACAGAGAACAAGGCAGAGGCATGCCGGGTGTCATGTCAAAGGTTGGTCTTGGTACTTTCATGGACTCACGTGTTGATGCAGGATGCTTAAATCCCGGTGCAAAGAAGATTACAGAGGAATTGACGGCTCAAAATAAAGAATTCATCAAGTACATTCCTGATTTTGACGGAGAAGAATATCTTTACTACAGAGGATTGCCGTATACAAAGGGTTTATTCAGAGCTACTACAGCTGACGAAAACGGTAACATTACGGCTGAAAATGAAGTTTACAACCTCGAATTATCAACAGTCGCACGCGCGGTTAAAGCGAATGGCGGAAAAGTAATTGTTCAGGTTGAGCGTCTTGCTCAAGCAGGGTCTTTGGATCCTAAAATGGTTAAGGTTGGGCGTAATTTAGTGGACTATATAGTAGTCGCTGAACACCCCGAAAACCTAGTCCACGGCTTATGGCCACACGGCAAGCAAAACATTAATTACTGGCACGGCCTCACAGGAAGAATCAAAGCACCTCTAGGCGGCAGCTTAAAGGATATGCCTCTTGACCCCAAAAAAGTAATGGTAAGAAGAGCTTGTATGGAAGCTCAGGCTGGTTGGATGTGCAACTTTGGTATCGGTCTGCCTACCTTCTGCGGCAGCGTAATGGCTGAAGAAGGCGTTATGGATGAAATCACGATGATTTCCGAATCCGGTTCTGTTGGCGGCGTTCCGGGTGGCGGCCCTGACTTTGGGTGCCATTGGAATTGCGAAGCTTCTGTAGACCAGGGTGAGCATTTCGATTGGTTTGACGGAACAGGACTCGACTTCGGTGTATTCGGATTATCCGAAGCGCAGGAAGACGG
>JAQVOH010000047.1:9556-21289 GCA_028702695.1 Desulfotomaculaceae bacterium | reverse complement strand
TCCCAAAAAATGAGGTCTTTATTTCTGGCCCCGATGATGCTTATTACTTCATTGCCGGCTTCTTTAAGGGCCCTGGCAATGGGATGAACGGGTGCTACGCCCACTCCACCGCCGACACAGGCAACCCGGCCGTATTTCTCAATGTGGGAAGGCATTCCCAGCGGTCCGACAAAATCCTTGAGGCATTCCCCTTCTGTAAAATTCGCCAGCTCTTTGGTGGTTCTGCCCACCTCCTGGAAAACACAGGTGATGGTCCCTTTCTCCCGGTCGAAATCCGCTATGGTTACGGGAATCCGCTCACCCTCAGCATGGATGCGCAGGATAACGAACTGACCGGCCAATGCTTTTCGGGCTACCAGGGGGGCATAAATCTCAATTTGGTGGAGGGACTCCCCCAGCGCTTGCTTTTTAACGATTTCGTACATATTAATCATACTTCTTTGTCCTATCCCTTCATTCTGTCATTTACCACAGCTACAGCCTGTTCTTTTAACCGGCGGGCCTCTCCGGCGATTCTTTCCTTCTCCTCCAGGGCATGTGCCGCAAAGCCCTCATCGCTGACCATAGGCAGGTTGATGTCGACATTTAAAAGAACTGCATGAACCGCGGCCTCGCACACATAGGCTGCAACTCCGGCGTCACTGATGGCCATTTTATTGCCGATTCTGGATAACTGTGCAGTGAGCGTCAGCGCTTCCAGTAATGTTCTGGCAATATCAAGCGGCGTCTTTGTTGCACTTTGCAAAGCCTTCTGAATGGCCTCATCACGCTGGACCTTTTCCTCATCATTACCTTTAGGCAGGCGATAGGCGGCCATATACTTACTAAAAGCCGCTATATCAGCTTCCATTAATTTTTCCAGTCTGGACATAGTGAAGTAAGCCCTGCCGGTGATATCTTTAATCTCGGTTGAGACAGCTGCATACTGGGACTTCCCGTAGGTGAGGTTCCCTACCATGGCCGCCATGCTCACACCCAATGCGCCTACCAGGGCAGAAACACTGCCGCCTCCAGGGGTCGGAGCGTCAGAGGATGCGGTGGCCAGTATCTTCCTGAATGAATAGTCAAACAGGTCACTCATTGCTTTGCCTCCTATAATACTTCATATTAGTGCACAAAAACAAGACTTTTCTGAAATATCTCAGTTGTGTTTCTTCTTGCTGAGTTTGATCGCCTTGAGAAGATTTTTTATAATCAGCGCCGTGGTTAGACTGCCGACTCCACCGGGGACAGGGGTGATGGCGCCGGCAACCGGCAGAACATTCTCAAAATCGACATCCCCGCAGATACTGCCATCTGCCATTTCGTTGATGCCGACGTCTACCACAATAGCGCCAGGTTTAACCATTTCAGCACTGATCATCTTGGCAATTCCTGCAGCGGCGATTAGAATATCAGCCTGCCGGGTGTGGTACACTAGGTCGCGGGTTCTGGTATGGCAGATGGTTACGGTGGCATTTTGATTTAGGAGCATATAAATGAGGGGTTTGCCTACTGATTCACCCCGACCTACCAGGACAGCATGTTTACCTTCAATGGAAATGTTGTTACGCAGCATTATTTCAATACAACTCTGTGGTGTAGAAGGGAAAAGTCCCTCATTATTGCTGAGATTGTAAGCGCGGTTGAGGGGGTGTACGCCATCCACATCCTTTAAGGGTGAGATCGCCTCAAGAATTCTCTGCTTGTTCATCCCCTTCGGCAGCGGCAGCATGATCATAATTCCGTGGATACTATTATCTATGTTAAGCCTTTTTATAACTTCGACGACTTCATCCTCAGCACCGGCGCCTTTAAAGGAAAACTGTTCAAAAAGAGCGCCGGCATTACTACAGGCTTTTCCAATCGAACGTGTATATATTACCGAAGCAGGGTCATCTCCGGCTAGAATAACCGCTAATTTGGGGTTAAGGCCCTTTTCCTTCAGGCTTGCTATCTCCGCCTTATTCTCCCCCCGGACTATTGCAGCAACGGCTTTACCGTCGATAATCTTTGACATTAGGAACGGTTCCTCCTTGTCTTTTACTTAAGGGATTTATACTAAGCCTTATTTATACGCATTTTTAAGGGTTCATAGCAAATGCTAGGGTAGATATACTATTTCCCGGTGTTAACAAGTGGAATTTCACGCTAACTGGATGGCATACATATTATTGACAATTTTTCTTAGTTTGTAATCCTGGATTAATCCAACTCCACCTCCGGCCTTGGGAAAAGGCCGGCCTGTCTCACAATCTCGGGGATAATATCTTCCCAGGCTATAGCCATGATATGAATGCCATGTACACCCTTGATATTTTCCTTGATATATTTGATCTGCTCTATACAGACAGCCACTCCCTCGCTTTGGGGAGCAGCTGCATTTTTTAGCCTGTCCACCAGGACATCCGGTACAATCATCCCCGCTACCTGTGTTTGCATGAATTTAGCCGCCCGCCAGCTCTTCAGCGGGATTACTCCGGCCAAAATGTGAGCTCTTTGGTCCAAACCTTTTGCCCGCACCATCTCCATAAAGCGCTCAAAGCGCTCCATATCAAAGACACCTTGGGTTTGGATAAATTGGGCTCCCGCCTTGATTTTCTTCTCCAGCCGGTCAACCCTGTATTCAAAGGGGTCGGCAAAGGGATTGGCCACCGCGCCGATGAAAAACCTGGGCTCGTACTCTTTGATCTCTTCACCGCAAAAGAATTTCTTTTCGTCCCGCATTCTACTCATCAGGTTAACCAGCTGAATTGAATCCAAATCATAGACATTCTTTGCTGTAGGGTGGTTGCCAAATTGCTGATGGTCTCCAGAAATACAAAGCAAGTTGCGCATGCCCAGGCTGTAAGCTCCCAGCAGGTCGGCCTGGATGGCTATACGATTCCTGTCACGACAGGTCATCTGAACCACCGGCTCCAGCCCGCCGGTAAGGAGATGTACACCGGCAGCTATGCTTGAGAGTCGAACAATAGCAGTCTGGTTATCGGTGATATTGGCAGCGTCTACAAAATCTTTCAAGATTTGCGCGTTACGCTTAAGGCCATGCGCGCTTGCATGCTTCGGAGGCCCGATTTCAGTGGTAACAGCAAAGTGTCCGTCTTCCAGTATCGCCTGCAGCTTGCTTAAATATTTCACTTTGCCATCAAATCCTCTCTCAGCATCCTGCGTGGTCCTCCACCCATGGCTTTTGACCAGTCCTTTAGCGGCTGTACGGCAGTCAAGTCCCTAAGTCGGCCCAACGCCTTCATACGTTCATAAATCAGCTGCCAGGCACATGTCATGTCCTGATCTACTTCACACCTGCCATTCTGCGAGCCACCGCAGGGACCGTTTAGGATGCTTTTGGCGCAGCGGATAACAGGACATATCCCACCAGTCCGGTGCAGAATGCAGTCTCCACAAAGGCCGCATTTTTCATCCCACCTGCCGTGTTCTGTAGACCCTCCGGCAAAAAGGGTATCCTGAGCAGGCACCACCCATTTATCCGGGTATTTCTCAGCCAGATACTGCACACCAACCCCACAGGCAAGTGAAATGACAGCATCTGCATCTCCCACCAGTTTTTCCAATGGGGTTATAAACTCGGGGTCGCATTGCCTGGTAGCTATGTAAGTCGAGGTTTTCAGCGGCTTTCCGGCCAGCTTCCTCATAATTCGCAGGGCAGAAGCCAGTATTTCAGTCTCTTTCTCACCACCTGACAGACACACGGTCACACATCCGGCACAGCCAACCAGCAGCACCTTTTCGCAAGCTTCAACCATAACAGCGATGTCTTTTATATTCTTTTGCTGGGCAATAATCATGGCTGCTCGACTCCTTTGGTTGAACTAAGCTGGAGTTTCCGGTAGAAATTTTCCAGCAAAGGCACCATATTCTCATCTTCCTCAGGCAGGCAGTAATAAAGCCGCTCCGGAGCTAAACCAATCGCTACCATCAAGCCTTTAGCCCGCGCCAGCATTCCTTTCAAAGCTCCATCCCCACCATAGTGCCGGCTGGAGGTTTCCCTGCAACCCAGGACCGCAACCCCGGCAGCGCCGTTTTCAAACGCGCTGAGTACCCACTCCAGCTGCAAGGCGCCTACAGTGGGCACCCTGATCATGACTGTCATTAAATCTGATGACTTCAATACATCAACCCTGTTTTCCTGCCCGGTAAATATCACCAATGGGGTGTTGCTCTGCTGGGCTGTAAGCGCTGCTTTTATCTCCTGCTCATTTAGATTGTCTACAGTAATCGCATAGGCGGGGCAGTATGCGGCACATATCCCGCAGGCCTGACAGCCTTCCACAGGCATACGGGCCACTCCCTCGACTAGCGGCACCTCGTAAGGACAAACTCTCTGGCAGGTCAGACAGCCAGCACATTTATCGGCAAATACCTGTGCTCCAAGACCGCAGCTGAGACAGCGGCCAGCCTCAAAAATTGCCGTTTTCTCATCAAAGCCCAGCTCATACGGCGCAAAATTTTGAACTCTCAACGCGGCCGGCAATACCGGCATTTCCCCACGGTTATGATGGGGTATCCTGTCAGCTACAGCGCTGGGGAGTACACCGATAGTATCTTGTACGGTTTCTGCAGTTACCCATTTCCCGCCATTCAAGTATTGCTTTACCACCATGGCCGCCCTATGTCCGGAAGCAACTGCAGCAATCGCCAAACCTGGTCCGGTGAGCACCTCTCCACAGGTAAATACACCATCAATACTGGTATTTAGAAACGTTGTGTCTACAATTACCAAACCCCTGGCGTTCACTTCCAGCCCGCTGCCGTTGATAAACTCATGGCCGGGCCCCTGCCCGACAGCCAGTATGACCGTGTCACAGGGTAGGGTTATAAAAACATCAGGCTCATAAGTGGGATTAAACCTTCCCGAGGAATCAAACACAGATTTAACCTTCTGAGCCTTAAGACCCGTGAGCCGGCCGTTATCAACGACGACCTCGACCGGTCCGTAGCCGTTGACCAGGCTGACCCCTTCTTCCAGAGCCTCTTTAACCTCCGAGGTGTGCGCTGGCATCACTTCTCGAAATTCTATACAAATTACGGTTACCTGCCCGGCCCCCAGCCGAAGCGCGGTGCGGGCTACATCCATCGCTACGTCCCCCCCGCCGATAACCAGCACGCGGCTGCCAGTAGCCGGGTTCTCACCTAGGTTGGCCTGCCGCATAAACGGCAACGCTTTTAATACATCCGGATGGTCAGCGCCCGGCAAAGGGAGTTCCTTGCTTTCTTGCAACCCCACGGCGATAACTACAGCGTCGTATTCTTCCCTGAGCTGCTTGACGGTGATGTTCCTGCCCACCTCAACCCCGGTATGTACTATAATCCCGGCGGCCAGTATAGCCTCAACATCCTTCTGGAGATTTTCCCTGGGAAGCCGATAAGTAGGCAGTGAGGTTAAAAAGTGCCCGCCCAGAGCCTGGTTTCTTTCATACAACACGACCGTATGGCCGAGGTTGGCAAGGTCGTAGGCCGCTGTCAGACCACTTGGACCGGATCCAACGATCGCTATATTTTTGCCGGTGTTCCGGGCACGGGGTGTTTCCGCGCAATTTGCTCCGGCCTTCTCAACAGCGAACCTTTTTAAGTTGCGGATTGCTAAAGAAGCATCCACATCACCCCGCCGGCAGTGGTCTTCGCAAGGATGGGGACATACCCAGGCGCATACGGATGGAAAGGGGTTGTTGGCACGGATCAAACGGTAGGCTTCCCCATAATCCTGCCTGGCGACGGCTGCCAGATAGCCACGCACATCTGTTTTTACCGGACAGGCATGGGTGCATGGCGGCAATAGCTCGTTCATTCCAACACAACCTCCAAGACATCTTTGTATCCATTCAGTCATCTAGCTAAAGAAAAATATATTAAGTAATGATACCGGGTCCCTATTACTATAAGTTATTCATCGTGAATCAAATGATTTTCACCATCTGCTGGGGCCGCCTCTGTGCTCTATAGATACAACTACTCCTAGAAGAGGCCCAGGACCTTGCCGGTATTTACGTCGACGTCGATCCTCCGGTAGGCCGGGTCAGAGCTGGTACCCGGCATCAAGCTGATTGAACCGGTCATAGGGCAGAGGAACTTGGCCCCGGCGAAAACCAATACATCGCGGACCGGCAACAGCCATCCCTTGGGCACGCCCTTGATGCTGGGATCGTGCGTAAGACTCAGGTGGGTCTTGACCATCATGGTGGCAAAATCGGCATAAGCAGGATCAGACTCAAAGCGCCTGGCTTTGGCTTCAGCTTCCGGGGTCCACGAAACTCCATCGGCTCCATACACCTCTCTGGCGATCATATCAACCCTCTGCCTGAGCGGCATTTCCAACGGATAGAGGTGTTTGAACTCAACTTTGTCTGCACAGGCATCGATAACCGCATCAGTCAGTTCCAGAGCACCTTCGCCGCCCTTCAGCCAGTGTTCTGACATGGCGCAGCGGGCGCCGGCCTGTTCAGCGTAACGGCGGACCAGGGCAATTTCCTCTTTGGTATCGGTATGGAAAGCATTGATGCAAACAACCGGATTGATCCCCGCCTTTTTAACCGTAGAAATATGATGCAACAAGTTGAGGATGCCCTTTTCCAGGAGGTCCAGGTTTTCTTTCTGGTATTCCTGCGGCAACGGTCGGCCGGGCACTACCTTCGGCCCGCCTCCGTGCATCTTCAAGGCACGAATGGTAGCCGTGATCACAGAGACATTGGGAGTGAGCCCACTAAAGCGGCACTTTACGTTCCAAAATTTTTCAAAGCCAATGTCGGCGCCAAAGCCACTCTCGGTGACGTTATAGTCAAACATCTTCAAAGCGATACGGTCGGCAATAATGGACGATTGGCCAATGGCGATATTGGCAAAGGGGCCTGCGTGCACCAGGACAGGCTGGTACTCAACTGTGCTCATGAGGGTCGGGTTGATAGCGTTTCTCATAAAGGCCGTCATAGCCCCGGCCACTTCCAGATCAGAGGTGGTCACCGGTTTGCCTTTTTTATCGTAAGCGACAATGATTTTACCGATACGCTCTCTCAGGTCTTTTAAGTCGGTGGCGACAGCGAGAACGGCCATCAGTTCAGAACTTACCGCAATGCCGAATTTTGACTCCATCATGTAACCGTCCATCTTGCCGCCGATGCCCATGATGATTTTGCGCAGGCCCTGGGCGCAGAAATCGATAATCCAACCCATTTCCACGTTGGTGGGGTCAATGTCAAGCCTTCTTAAGTTGCGTTTGGCCAGTTCGGCATCATCATAGTTGCGCTCGTGCTGCATCCGCGCGTTGAGCGCAACCATGCACAGGTTATGGGCATTCATGATGTCGTTGATGTCACCAGTCAGCCCCAGGGAAAATTCCGTCATGGGAATAGCCAGAGCGTTGCCCCCGCCGGCTGCAGTCCCTTTGATATTCATGGTGGGACCACCGGACGGCTGGCGAATGGCGGCGCCTACGTTCATCCCGCGCTTGCCCAGTCCCTCCACCAAACCCAGGGTGGTGGTTGTTTTGCCCTCGCCCAGGGGGGTGGGGGTAATGGCGGTTACGTTGATGTATTTACCGTCCGGGCGGTTCTTTAAACGCTCCATGATTTTCATAAAATCCAGCTTGCAAATCCGTCCGTAAGGGATTATTTCATCCCTTTCCAGGCCCAGTTGCTCTTGCCAGGCGGTTGCTGTCGGCATGTTTTGTTCAGCCAAATCGGCGATTTGGAAATCCTTTAGTTGAGTCGCGTCAAACGGCATCTGAAAACCCCCTTCATTAATCGTCTATTCATTTATGCAATAGAGGTAAGGACAAAACATCTTGGTTACT
Source organism: Desulfotomaculaceae bacterium (assembly GCA_028702695.1). GTDB lineage: Bacteria > Bacillota > Desulfotomaculia > Desulfotomaculales > Pelotomaculaceae > Pelotomaculum_C. The sequence goes on along the minus strand of JAQVOH010000047.1, from coordinate 13,506 downwards.
AATTATAGAGCGCTACTAAATATTTTTTCAATATTATTTATTTCTTCCCTAATATAGAAGAGGGCAACATTCAAGTTACCCCTAATCCTAACAAAATACCATTAGAGTTTTTACACAGCACACGAAAGCCAAAATTAGGCCGGTTGCTAATTTTTAATCAAGGTCAGGAGCATCTTAAATTGCTGGCGGGCCTCCAAAGCATGGGCAACCCCCTCCGGCATGACGATACTTTCACCGGCTTTGACGTTATAAGTGTTTCCTCCGATGGTGATTTCCGCCTCTCCGTCCAAAACCTGGACCAGCGCATCTCCCGGCGCGGTGTGGGAACTGATGCCTTCCCCCAGGCTGATGGCAAACAGTGTCACAGTGACCTGCGGGACTTGTGACAGAGTTCGGCTGATGACCCTGCCATCCTGGTAGTCCACCAGTTCCTCCAGCTTCAAGACTTCAGCGAAACCGATGTTCTTCATTATTTTCCCAGCCATTTTTTTGGTGCCTCCTGATATTCATAATTAATGGATTATTATAACATTTAAAGCAGGTTATTAATATATTCAATCTTGAACTATCTATATAATAGCCATTTATATGTTTGCTTCATTCGCTAATCTTGTAAGAATAGAGGCAATATATTAAAGTTTAACTACCAGGTGAAAGCGGCGGAAGCAGGGTTCACTGTTGCAAGAATGCTGCGCCAAAACTAGGGTTTCCCCGGGTATGATTCGCAAGTTGAAGAGGTATTACGGTGTACTGGTGAAAGGGCAGGCATTTTATTTAAGCAGGCGCCTGCACGAAGGGGACATGGTCGTCTTAAATCTGCATTTTGGACCCCATTTTGCACAGCACGGCCTTAATGGCAAAGTAATCCACCTCGGCCGGCAACGCTTCCTTGATAGGCTTTAATTTGTGGGCGCCGATCTCTTCAATCTTCTGCGCGATCAGGTCTTCATATTGCGGGGGAATAAAGGCGTTCCAATCGATGTGATACCCCTCCACATCACAACGGATGAGGTGCTCTTGAATGGTCACCAAGTTCATATTCCTCTGCCTGGCGATCTCCTGAAGCGTGCCGCCTGCCTGGTACAATTCCAGGGTAATCAGATGACTCGGCCTTTCATTTTTGCGGGCTTTATCCCCGAACGGTTTCCCCGCTTGGAGCGCTATTCCGTTGGCAGCCGCGTATTTCTGGATGAGCTCCAAAAACGGTCCGCCGTACAGTTCAAATTTCCTCTGACCAACTCCTTTGACGGCAAGCATGGCTTGTTGATCCGACGGGAGGTATTGTGACATTTCCCGCAGGGTGCTGTCCGCGAAAACGATGTAAGGGGGTATGCCGTTTTTCTGCGCAATCTCCTTGCGCAGTCCGCGCAGCTGCTCAAAAAGGGAATCGTCCACAGCGGTAGCCGTCTCTTTTTGGCGCACCTTGAGATATACTTGCTCCTGCCCTTTCAGGACGGAATAGGCGCGGGGAGTCAACCCGGCCACAGGATACCGGCCTTCTGTCAACTGGATGTACCCTTCAGCGATCAGGATATTGGCCAGGTCACTGATTTGCTTTAAGGTGCGGTCTTTCATCAGGCCGTAAGTGGACAGGTTACTGAAGCCATATTGCAGCACTTTTTTGCTATGGGAACCCTTTAACACCACCGCCACCAGGGAGATGCCAAACTGTTCCCGCATGCGCAAAATGCAGGAAAAGATCATCTGGGCTTCCACCGTTTTGTCTTCCAGTTCGTTGTTGTCGTTGCAGTTGCCGCAATTGCCGCATTCTTGGGGGATATTCTCCTCCCCGAAATACTGCAAAATATATTTTCTCAAACAATGGGGGGTGTGGCAATAGTCCACCATCGACCGCAACTTCTTATACTCGTTTGATTTTCTTTCCGGGGATACCAGCGTTTGTTCGATCAGGAATTTTTGGATCTGAGTATCCTGCGCTCCAAAAAGCAGGATACATTCCCCAGGCTCGTCGTCCCGCCCGGCGCGACCGGCTTCCTGATAGTAAGCTTCCATATTTTTAGGGAGATTGTAATGGATTACATAGCGGACGTTGGATTTATCTATGCCCATGCCGAAAGCGTTCGTGGCCACCATAATCCGGATGTCATCATAAAGAAACTGGTCCTGGTTGCTCGCTCGCTCCTCATCACTGAGTCCGGCGTGGTATCTGCCCGCCGTATAGCCTTTCTTACAAAGAAACTCATAGATGTTATCCACTTCTTTTCGGGTTGCCGCGTAGATGATCCCGGCCTGGTCCTTTCTGTGGGCCAGATAAGCCAGTAAAAACTCCCTTTTGTTTTCTCCCCGGAGCACCGAAAAAGACAGGTTCTCCCGGTTGAACCCCGTCACGACACACTCTGAATTCCTTAATCCGAGCATCCTGACGATATCCTGGCGCACCTCGGCCGTAGCCGTCGCTGTAAAGGCCGCCACCACCGGCCGGTGCGGCAATTCCCTGATAAACGGCTCAATCGTTCGGTAACTGGGCCGGAAGTCATGGCCCCACTGTGAGACACAGTGAGCTTCGTCCACTGCCAGCAAAGAAACCGTCAGAGCGCGGATACAGTTCAGAAACCGGGCTGATTCAAGCCTCTCGGGAGCCACGTAGAGCAGTTTATATTCGCCCTGGGCAGCCTGGCTGATCCGCTCCTCCACCTCATCAAAGCTCAAACTGCTGTTGATAAAGGTGCCTGGTATCCCCAGGCTGTCCAAGGCGTCCACCTGATCCTTCATCAGGGAGATCAGGGGGGAGAAAACCAGGGTCAGTCCGGGAAACAACAACGCCGGGATCTGATAACAGACGGACTTGCCGCCGCCTGTAGGCATGATCCCCAGGGTGTCCCTACCCTGCAAGATGCTGCCGATAACCTGCTCCTGCCCCTGTTTAAAGGAGGAATAACCAAAATTTTCTTTTAAAATAGCTCGGGCCCTTTGCAACATCACTTTGTGCTCCTAAAAAGAATACCTGTCTTTTATACCTATTTTTGTATTCAATATATTGGTTCTCTACAGAGTTCTTTCTTCCTCCTTAAATACATGAACTTCCCTGTGGCAGTTTAAGTAACCGCATAGTAACTAGAAAAGCCGCAGGGTTTCTGCGGCTACATCATGCGGTGTTTTCTTCGCAGGGGCATACCGAATGGGTCTTGCAACCAATTTTGTCATCCATGCAGTACTCCCTCAGTCAGCTTTAGGAAAACGAAAGTGGTATTTCAAAGGCGAGGGCCAGGTGAGCAGCCTGTCGTTTTCACTGGTATATGGACCGGCGTTGTGGATCAGCAGGGGTACCCCGTCTGCCTGTCTCTTGTCCGAAACGACTCCAACATGATCATATGGCGGGCCGAACACCACAATGTCACCGCCCTGCCACTGCTTTAAGTTTTCCGCATCCCAGGGTTTAATCTGGGTGGTAAGATGTTCGGCGTATTTTTTAAAAAACGACTCCTGATTCGGCACCCGACGGAAATCAATATTTGGTTCAGGCGCTCCTGCCACACGGGGATAATCTTCAAGGTGCTCTTCGATATCCCGGTCCATCAATCCCTTTAAGTCGTAGCCTGCGTTTTGCAGCGCCCGCCAGACCAAGTCGGTGCAGACACCCTCGTTTTCAGGCGGGTACCCCCCCGCGTAATAGGAGTCCTTATACAAGGGCCTCGCCTCCAGGTCTTTGCGTGCCCCCTGTACAATATCTTCAAGGTCATTAATCCCGTCACCGTCCTTGTCGCTGTCCAACACAACTTTTTCGACAATACAACGTTGTTCAACTAGCCCTTGTGGACCCAAGCGGGGCAAGTTGAAACTAGGGTGCCGGTACTCAAATAAACCAAACAACAATACCGCGGCAACAATAAATAGCAGGATTCTAGTTACCAATAACCGCCATCTGGTCGTTTTTGAATTGGTCATAATCCCTCCTCAATAATTGACTAATCAACAGATTCCTTTAAAGA
>JAQVOH010000047.1:0-9456 GCA_028702695.1 Desulfotomaculaceae bacterium | reverse complement strand
ATACTTATCAATCCTTCATCAAAGCTATCCAGCAACCTGCCAGCTACTTTACGGAATTTAAGCTATACCTAAAAGTATGACGGTGTAAAAAACAAATTGGTTCACAAAAAACAACCTATGGTATTGGAATTTGAAACCGACGAGCAGGTGCTCTCAATTTTAGAGAGTACGGAGTATAAAGATTACGACCGGGCGCTGCTGGCTGTGCTGGAGGGCTTTGCCACGCAAAGGTTGCCCCTAAGCTGTTCGGCATGGTGGATAACAAGAAGAATACCGAGCGGAGGCTAAATATGATCAGTATGGCTGTTTTTTTCAAGAGCCACCGAAGATTGGCTCTGGTAGTCGGATTGCTTTGTTTGGCGGTGTTGGGCAGCATACTGTTGACAAACGGTCTAAGCAAGCAGGACCCCTCAGCAAATATTATCAGCTATAACGCGGAAACGCTGTTTAAATATAAAACAGCCTATGTGGGAGACAACAGCCGGGTGGTAAACCTTATCAATAACCACCACAAGGAATAATAAGCCAAGTTGAAAAATATTTATTTATCACTGCGCTAAGGGTTTCTCAATGATTAATTTCGCTCTAAATTGGAACCCTAAGACAGGGAGGGGATTCTCGTTGGACAAACATGGGTCACAAAAACCTTATATCCGCTTTCATACACCAGAGCAGCTACAATGCTACCTGGAAAGAGCAGGCACTGCTGAGATTAGCTTTCGTGCCTATCCCACTTCCGGAGAACCGGAGACCTATAATTATAGCAGCAGGGAAAAGGCAGTTTCCAGGGAGTCTGACGGGAGGTCCTTTGACAGCCTGGATGATTTCACTTGCTACGCCTTTCAATGTGATATTGAGGGTTATGCCAACACGGAATATGTTGATTTAGAAGTGTTAAACTGAACACTTCTAAATCAACATTGACGTACAAAAAGAGGATTACAAGAATCCCCTTCTATAGGCATGAAATGAGTAAAGAAGTACACGGAAAACTCAATATATAAGAAATGTAGCCTATTGAGCCAGCTTCTCCCGAAGCATTGCATTGACTACACCGGGATTAGCCTGACCTTTGGTGGCCTTCATTACTTGACCTACTAAAAAGCCGACAGCCTGCTTCTTACCGGATTGAAAATCCGCTACTGATTTGGGATTCTTAGCTATAACTTCATCAATAATCCGGCTCAACTGCCCCTCGTCGGATATCTGGGACAGGCCCTTTTCTTTTACAATTTGCCCGGGGTCTTTACCTTCCTCAAACATAACCTCAAATACCTCTTTACCCATCTTGTTGCTGATGGAGCCCTTTTCAATCAACTCCAGCAGGGCAGCCAGGCCGTCCGGGGTAATCTTGGCCTCACTTAGTTCCATATTACGGGCGTTCAACAGCCGTAAAAGTTCACCCATGATCCAGTTGCTGATGGTTTTGGCATCGGGGTACTTTTTCAGCGCGGCATCAAAGAACTCTGCCAGAGCGAGCGAACTCGTAATCACGCCGGCGTCGTAGTCCGGCAGTCCATGCTCCTCAACCAGGCGTTTCCTGCGGGCGTCAGGCAGTTCCGGGATTGTTCCTTTGACATCTGCAATCCATTCCGGTGTCAGCTCGATGGGGGGGAGTTCATGCTCGATAAAACACCTGTAATCCGGGTTTTCCTTGTTGCGCATGGATAAGGTGATACCCCTGTTTTCATCCCAGCCACGGGTTTCCTGGATGACCCTGTCCCCGTCCTCCAGAACTTCTATTTGCCTTTCCACTTCATACTCAATAGCCCTTTGCACGGCGCGGAAGGAGTTCATATTTTTGATTTCTGTTTTGGTGCCCAATGCCGTAGTGCCAACGGGGCGCACCGAGACGTTGGCGTCACAGCGTAAGGAGCCCTGCTCCATCTTCACATCGGAAACCCCGGCGTACTCCAGGTTGGCCTTCAGCTTTTCCAGGTAGGCTCCAGCCTCTTCACCCGAGTGGATTTCAGGCTCCGATACTATTTCAATAAGGGGCATACCGGATCGGTTATAGTCCACATAAGAATAATGGGAAGTCATAATAGAGCCGCCTGAATGGATCAGTTTCCCAGGGTCTTCTTCGATATGGGCCCTGGTGATGTTAATCCGTTTATTCTGGCCGTTTATATCTATATCAAGATACCCCTTATAAGCGATAGGGCGGAACACCTGGGAAATTTGAAAGCCTTTGGGCAGGTCGGGATAGTAATAATTTTTTCTATCAAACCAGGTATAGGTCCCTATTTTACAGTTGAGAACCAGGCCGGCTTTAACAGCCAACTCTACAACCTTTTTATTTAAAACACCAGTACTGCCTGGCAGGCCCAGGCATACGGGGCACACCTGGGTATTGGGTTCCTTGCCGAATTCCGTGGAACAGCCGCAGAATAATTTTGTATGGGTCTTTAACTCCACATGGACCTCTAAGCCGATAACAGCCTCGTAATTACTCATATTAACCCCCTGTAAATACATTATTAAAGGAATAAGCCAGGTTTTGGCCTGGTTTGGTCTGTATTTTGTTCCAGGGTATAGCCTACCCTCAAAAGAGTCCCCTCTTCAAAATGCCGGGCGATAACCTGCAATCCGACAGGCAGCCCATCTACCAAGCCAAAAGGCAGGGACAGGGCAGGCACACCAACAAGGTTAACCGGTGTGGTACAGGCGCTGGACTGGTACATAGCCAGCGAATCGCCTGCTTTTTCTCCTGTTTTAAAAGCAGTTGCAAGGCTGGCCGGCGTTAACAGGCAGTCAAACTTTTCAAAAGCACGGGCAAAATCCTGCTTGACCAGGGTACGAACCTTCAGCGCCTTAACATAATAGTCATTATAATTACCGGTGCTCAGCGCATGAGTGCCCAGCATGATCCGTCTTTTTACCTCGGCGCCAAAGCCCTGGCTGCGGGTCTTTCTAAACATGCTCAACACATCTTCAGCTTCCACCCTCAAGCCATACCTGACCCCGTCATAACGGGCCAGGTTGGAACTGGCTTCAGCAGAGGATATTATATAATGGGCTGGCAGGGCATATTCGGTATGAGGCATGGCAACCTCTTCACATATGGCTCCCAACTCCTCCAACTTACAGACTGCTTCCTGGACCTTCGCCGCTACCCGGGGGTCTGTGCCTGTCCCAAAAAATTCTTTAGGTAAGCCAATCCTTAACCCTTTGATATCATTTACCAGGCTCTTTTTAAAATCGGGCACATTTTCAGAAACTGATGTTGAATCCGCGGCATCGTGGCCGCAAATAGTATTTAAGATCAGGGCTAGATCCGTCATATCCCGGGTAAAGGGCCCAATTTGATCGAGAGAGGAAGCACAGGATATTAGACCTGTTCGTGAAACAAAGCCGTAAGTAGGCTTAAGTCCTATTACTCCACAAAAAGCTGCCGGTTGGCGGATATCGCCCCCGGTGTCCGAACCCAAAGTAAAGGCCGCCTCTCCTGCGGCTACTGCAACAGCTGCACCCCCGCTGGCGCCGCCGGGGACTGCCGCCGGGTCAAAGGGGTTTTTAGTGCAGAAAAAAGCTGAAGTCTCGGTGGAGGCGCCCATGCCAAACTCATCCATATTACATTTGCCCATTAGTACGGCGTCAGCTCTCTTTAACCTTACCGCAACGGCAGCGTCATAGGGGGGGATGAAATTATCAAGCATTGCGGAAGCGCAGGTGGTTTTTACTCCCTCTGTACAAATATTGTCACTTACAGCTACAGGGATGCCCGCCAGGGGTGAGAGCTCTTGCCCCCGCGCCCGTTTCCCGTCAACTGCCCTGGCCTGTGCCAAAGCGATATCTTCTGTAACCGTCACAAATGCCCTAATCTCATCTTCAACCTGACTAATTTGATCCAAATAAGCCCTGGTTAATTCTTCACTGCTGAGCTCTTTTCTCTCCATAAGTTCGCTAAGCTGGTGAACTGATAATGTGTGTAATTGCATCAAATACCTCCTGCTTATACAATACGGGGCACTTTAAAGGCCCCCTCTTCTTCCTCCGGCGCATTAGCCAGGGCCTGCTCTTTATCCAGGCTTGGCTGCAGCTTGTCTTCCCTTAAGATATTCTTAAGTGGGAGGACATGAGCAGCGGGCTCTACGGTATCGGTATCTAATCTATTTAACATGTCCAGGTAGTCCAGTATGGCATTAAGAGACTTTGTATAGGCTATTTTATCTTCCGCTGTCAAATCAAGGCGGCTCAAGAAAGCCAATTGCTCAACGTCTCTTTCGCTAATTATCATAACAGACATTCCTCCTTTATCCGGCTGTGCTGTTCCACAAAAATCCCAACCTTAATTATATTAAAATTAATACATTGTGGCAAATATCACCATCGTCTTAAACGCATGTAAAAAACTGCTTAGAAAAAGTTTCATTGCAATACTCTCCTGTATATTACTGACTTAAAGGTGACTGAAAACACGAAAAGCCCTTGCTATAAGGGCTTCCGTATTGTATAAAAATGATTGTTATGCATCCCATTTAAATCTGGTTAAAACTAGTTACATGTAAGATAGCATACCAAGAATGTGGATCGCACTTCCGACAGCGCCATATTTCTTCCGCGCAAGACCACTGAGTGCAGTCCAGACACCCAAGTTAATTACAATTTATGTTCTATTTCCGTAACACATTCAGTTTTGATCTTTCCAACCAGGAATTGCAAGGCATCGACAACATGTGGCCTAATATCGCCACCTATCAGTACATACATTATGTCATCACCAAGCTCTAGCTGACCTTCATTAAGCCAAACTTTAACATGGAAGATGCCGTCCATTTTATAGGTCTCAGCGATCGCCGCGTCAACTTTTACTGCATCGTAAGCAAATTCCAATCCTTTTACCAACGAACCATCATCAAGCCCTTGACGGACCTTGGCTTTGGGCGTTTGGCGCACAATACCATTATGGACTAAAAACATTCCTTCCTTTAAAGCCACTGGATCAGTTTTTGCTTCTTTGAGCCATTCATCGATGGATGGTGATACTTTTTTCATTTTCCCATTAATCACAAACGATACGCTCCTTATTCCTATATTTTTTATCAAACTCATACCGTACATTATCACACTCACAGGGATGGCCAGCGGCTATATATATGAGCCTTTTTGTAGCTCTATATATATTATAAACAAAAAGCTACAAAAAATCTTCCCCCGGTTAGTATGATTTCAACCCATAATTTTGCCGCAAGTAGAAGTATGCCTTTGCCGAATTGACTGAACAGCTTTCGCATGCTACTGTGTGTATAAGGAGGTGTATGGCCATGCGCACTAATATTGTGATCGACGATACTTTGATGCAGAAGGCGATGAAAATTTCCGGCCTTAAAACCAAAAGAGAAGTTGTGGAAAAGGCCATTATTGAATTTGTGGCGAACCGCACCCGTAAGGACTTGAAGGAATTGCGCGGCAAAATAGAGTTCGCCGATGATTATGATTACCGGTCCATGCGTGGGAGACGACAATGATACTCGTTGATACTTCGGTGCTAATTGACTTTCTCAAAGGTAAAACCGATGCAAAGACACTGCTTTTTGAAGAAGTTCTGACCCGTGATATCCCCTTCGGTCTTTCACCCTATACCTTTCAGGAGGTATTACAGGGAGCGCGAAATGAAAAGGAATACAAACGTCTACACGACTATCTTTCAACGCAAACCATTTATTTTTTGCCGGAGGAAAAATCCACCTATGAAAAAGCGGCACGGTTATATTTTGACTTGCGACGCAAGGGCATAACGCCACGTAGCACCATTGATATTCTGATCGCACTCACCGCAATAGAAAACAAACTAATGCTTTTGCACAACGATCGTGATTTTGATTTGATCGCCGAGCAGGTGGAAACCCTGAATATCCTTAAAATGATCTAACTGAAAATCCATTCTTTTAATTCCTGGGTGAGATGCGCTCAGGGTATTAGCCCGTTTGCTAGCCTGCCGGGCCTATATAACACAGCCGCAGGCCAGGAGCAAAATCATTCATTATCAATCATAGGATAACGGAAGTGATAGCTTAAAGTAGAAGGCCAGGTGAGCAAACCGCTGTCTTCCCTGGTTGAGGGTCCAGCATTGTGGATCAGAAAAGGTACTCCGTCCGCCTTTCTCTTGTCCGAAACCACTCCCACATGGTCGTAAGGCGGGCCGAACACCACGATGTCCCCACCCTGCCACTGCTTTAAGTTTTCCGCATCCTTATTTTATCAAATTCAATATCACGTGGTAAACTTTTTCGTTGACATTCAGAACTACTTCACTCCTTTGTTATTATGAAGAGTTAAGATGTTTTTTTGATCTATTATAATGTTTCTTAATTCGGCCCTTGCTCTAATGAGGCGGGATTTGACAGTCCTTAGAGGTATACCAAGGATTTTACTTATTTCATTAATTGGTAAGTCCTGATAATATCTTAAATAAATAACTATTTTATATTCTGGTTGAAGGCGCTCAATATGCTGTTTGATAGTAACCTTATCTTCATTAGCGAGTAAAACTGTTTCCGGGGAGACCGGCTGATTGTCAGAGTAAACATTCCTGGCCCCGGCGGAAAGCCCACTCCTGGAACGGTGGCGAATGATATCCTTGACCGTGGTGGAAGCCATACGGCATAGCCAGGCTTCCAGTTTTGAGGGGTCTTCGAGCTCGTCGATCCTGCTTGAAAGTTTCAAAAAGACTTCATGGACGGCGTCTTCAGCTAAGCTTGTGTCGTTGGTGATAAAAAAAGCCGCCTGGAAAACTGATTAAATTGTAGAATAAATCCTTTCTTTTGTGGTGGGCCAGCTCATGCAAAAGTATGTGTTTAAGCTCATTTTGGCTGAGCCTGCTGCTAAAATTCTCCGGAAGATAAATACTGGCATGGGTAACACCTGAGATGCATGGACCCTTGAAATAGGAATCCATATAAACTGGAATGGACTTTTTTATTTTTACTTTTTGGCAGCATTGTTCCATTAAGGATTGAATACCTGGATCAGTAACCTGCTTAAAAACCCTTGTTCTGTGTTTGAACTTAATTGTGGCAACGCAGGAGAGCAACATCAAGAAAAGACACCCCGCCAACCATATGCGAGAAAGAACTTTTAAAATAAATGGATATGAATTTACTTCTTTTTTTACAGCTTCATCGATCCTATTTTCTGTAGATGGACGTAAATTATGGGACAACCGGCCACTTTCCTTTGAAAAAATAGTGTTAAAAATGGTATAGGGAAGCAATAATCTAACAATTGGAGGAGAAGACACGGTTATGTATGTCCCCCCGGTTATAAAAGACGGTCGAACTTATTTACCAACCCATATTATGGCAACAGCCTTAGGTTATAAGGTAAAGTGGGATGAACAAAATCAGGCAATTGTTATTTCAAAGTAATCCAAATGAATAAGAGAGTCAGGCATAATGGAGCTATGGTAATTGTTTCCTTTACAAAATTAAATTTTATTTCCACATATGATGCATAGCCGCCCGGCTGATTGACTGACCCTTGTGAGCAGTCCATAATTTTTGCTGTGCAATATCATCTGTTTTTTTAGATTCTTCCTGCACAAAGGCGGGCCCATTCTTCTCCGCCTCTGTGCAAGAAGAATTAACATATCAGCTCTTTCTATTTCATCTCCAAAGTCACAGTTTTTCCGGTTAGGGCGTCGATATATTGCCCGCCATAACTGTGGTCCTGCATGTACACCAGGAGGGGCTTGGGTGCTTTCTGGCCGAAATATTCAGGCCAGAGGTAAACCAGACGCAACGGTTGGCTTTTTAAAAATTCGGCCTTTGCCGCTTCAGGCGTCACAATATTCTTGCTGTCCGGCAGGGTGACGGGTGAACTGCTGTTTCCGCCGGAATAAGCAGTAATACCGCCTGTAAGCCCGTCTACGGTAACGAAGTTAAAACGGTCCAAAACCGGTATGCCCTGGTGTGTATATGTGAAGGTAAATTTAAATGCTGGCCGCTGCCCGTAGTATTGCAACTTGCTTCTGTCCACCCAGTCGGGAATGCTGTCATCCTGCGTTGAATAAACGCACATTTCCAGTTCAGCCGTGCCCTGCTCCAGATGCTTCTGCATGAATTGAATCGCTGTTTCCTGGGCGGTTTCTCTGGATATTATCGCTTTTTTGCCGCGCCCGGACTCATCGTAGAGACTAAAGTCGGTAACCTGACCTGTATCTTCCAGCATGATGATAGTTAACAAACGAATGCTGTAATCCGGCATGTCTTCATTGCCCGCCCGGGATCCGGAACCCCAGTTGTACTCTATCATCTTAATCCCTGGCTTAAGGTTATCTCCACGCTCATCTTCCCTCATAAATTTCATGCCGGAAATATCTATGCCGGTTTCAGCAGCAATTAGAGCGATCGCTTCTTCAGGCGTTCCGGCGACAAGTTTTTTGCCCTCTCCTGCCAGTCTGATCAGACTGGTCGAGAGCGCTCCTGAGATTCAGCCAGCGACTTCCCTGTTACAGCGTCTATTAACGCATATGTAGTAGGAGTATACTGCAAAACCGGCCGGGTTTCGACCTCTTCTTTGCCTGGCTCAGGATACTGCGGGAGCTTCCGCTCAACGTAATTCAGCTTCATTTCCAGCAGATTGGCATAAATCCCTTCCGCCGCCTGCTTTGTCATTGCCAACGCAGGATCAGGGAATACTGCCGGATCCTGCCCACTGTCTTTTATACTGTCGTTTCTTTTGTAATATCCTTCCGTATAATAGTCGACAACATGCCCCGCCGCATCTACGCTTACCCGAATGCAGCTGTCCAGAAAGGGGATACCGTTGCTCAGGCGTTCAAACTGCACATCCGCCGTGACCCACGTTATCTCGTTCCCCTGTTCGTCCCGTGCGCATCCGCCGCCATAGCTTATCTGATTGCTCATCTGATAGTCCTTCATTTTATCTCCCAGAACCCGCCGGGCGAATTCAGCCGCCTTTTCTTTGGCCGGCCCTGCAGCCGGAAGCTCGTCTGAAGCCCAATCCGGGTTCAGGACATGAAACCCGATCAGTTCTCCTGTATTCGTTTCAAAAATAAGTCTGGCGCGGGTATGCCCAATGCCGGGCGCCGCAGGTCCGTCGCTGTCGTCCAGGGTCACCGTCCAAATGGCATCCACCTCGTCACTAAGGTTTACCACGGAGAGTCCCTCTAGCTCGGGCACGATTTGTAAGATCCTTTCCAGCACCTGCCGCTGCGACTCATTCAACGCTTTCTTTACAACCGGCTGCCCGGCAAGCCCGTCTTTCAACTCTACAGTTTCCATACCGTCCTGTACTGCCTGCATACTCGACGCCTCTTTTCCCGCCGCCCAGGCAGTTGTGAACAACAACATGCCCACAGCCAGCGCCACGGCGGCTGCCCCTCTAATCTTTTTCAACAAACTGCTCCTTTCCATTACGGGAATTCTTCCCCAAATTCCACCCCGCACCGGCCGCCGGGATGCGGACCAAGACAGGCGGACAAAAGTCACC
>JAQVOH010000046.1:9260-21408 GCA_028702695.1 Desulfotomaculaceae bacterium | reverse complement strand
AGCCTGGGTCGTGGTCCCAAGATCGTGGTCATGGGCGGCGGAACCGGACTTTCGGTACTTTTGCGCGGTCTAAAAGAATATACCAGCAACCTTACCGCCATTGTTACGGTAGCAGATGACGGGGGCAGTTCCGGGCGCCTGCGGGGTGAACTGGGTATCCTGCCACCGGGCGATATCAGGAACTGTCTGGTGGCCATGGCTGACAAGGAGCCACTGATGGAAGAACTGCTGCAATACCGCTTTAACACAGGTGAACTGGCGGGGCACAGCATAGGCAACCTGCTCCTTGCTGCTCTAACCGAAATAACCGGCGGGATTGACCAGGCGGTCCGTGGCCTGAGTAAAGTCCTGGCAATCCGTGGGCATGTCCTGCCGGCCACATTAACCGACATCACGCTATGTGCGGAATTGTCCGACGGCACTGTGGTGCAGGGTGAGTCTAACATTTCCCGCGTGGCTGGCCGGATTAAAAGAGTATTCCTCAAGCCTGCACGCTGCCTGCCGCTGGCCGAGGCGCTGGTTGCCATCCGCACGGCGGATGCTGTGGTCCTGGGTCCGGGCAGTCTCTATACCAGCATTATCCCCAACCTTTTGGTGAAGGGGATTCCTGAGGCGCTGGCCAGGACTTCAGCCACAAAAATCTACGTTTGCAATGTGATGACCCAGCCGGGTGAAACTGGTGGTTACACCGCTTCCTCTCATCTACAGACCATTCTGAATCACGCCGGCAAATTTATCGACTATGCTGTTGTCAACACCGGACAGGTACCGTACAGGCTGCGTGCCCGTTACCGGCAGGAGGGGGCGGAGCCGGTGGTGGCTGATCTGGCCGAGATAGAGAAGTTGGGTATTAACGCGGTGGGCGAGGACTTGGTGCAGCAGAAAGAAGTGGTGCGGCACCACCCTGATAAACTGGCACGGGCTGTGGTACGGCTTACATTATCAGGCAAAGGACAATATGAAAAGATTAGGTACATTAACGATCAACAACAAAATAAAGAGCAGGAATTTACAAATGTTAAGGTTTAATGTTCAAAAATAGATTAAAATGTGGAAAGCACAGCGACGGGGCAACCCTGTCGCTGTTTTGTGGTATAATATATGCAAGAGAAAAGAGGGGTCCGGGTTGTCCTTTTCAGCTGTCGCCAAGAATGAACTGGCGCGAGTTGCAGGCCAGCGCTCCTGCTGTTTTATGGCTGAACTGGCTGCACTCGTCAAGATGGACGGCAGCATTCAAATCAGCGGCGCCAGACAGGTTAGTCTTAATATTGTAACTGAGAACGTTGCCGTGGCCAGGAAAACATTTTCCCTGGTCAGGAAGCTTTTTGGACTTCACACGGAAGTTCGGGTGCAGCGGAACAACCGTCTGCGCAAGAACAATGTCTACATGGTTCACCTGCCTCCTCAGCCCGGCATGGACGAAATTCTCAGACGTTTGGGAATGGTGGACGGCGCGGGCCGGCTGGAAAGCAAAGTCAGGGAAAGCCTGGTACATCGCGACTGCTGCCGGCGGTCTTACCTCAGAGGTGTGTTTCTTGGTGGAGGCTCGGTTAACAACCCCGAAGGGCATTACCATCTGGAAATAACCACAGGCCAAGAATATTTTGCTAACTTTGTTGCAAAGCTTATGGAGAAGTACCAGCTTAATGCCCGAGTGAGCCAGCGTAAAAACTGGTTCGTGATTTATCTCAAAGAAAGTGAACAAATTTCCGCCTTTTTAAACGTCATCGGGGCGCACTCGGCCTTATTAAATTTTGAAAATGCCAGAATATACAAGGACATGCGCAATCAAGTCAACCGCCTGGTCAACTGCGAGACGGCCAACCTGAACAAGACGGTTAACGCGGCAGTACGTCAGCTTGAGAATATCGAACTGATCAGCAGTACTCTGGGACTGGAGAAACTTCCTGAAACCTTGCGGGAAACAGCCGAACTTAGGATCAAATACCCGGACGCCAGCCTGAAAGAACTCGGCAGCATGATAGCGCCGCAACTCGGCAAGTCGGGGGTTAACCACCGACTACGCAAGTTGGAAGAAATCGCGGATAGAATTAGGAAGCGTTAAATATGCGAAGAGTTGAGAGATTTACCTCCCCGGGCGAAAAGAATTCCATGTGGTACTCTTTCCGGATTGTCGGCCTTCCCAGGGTGTCCTTTAATTTTCTGGTGCTCACCCTCTGCCGCTATCTGCCGTGGTTGGACTTGAAGAATTGGCTATATCGTCGTCTGTTGAAAGTGCAAGTCGGTAAAAATGCCTCGGTAGGGCTTATGGCCATGTTCGACGTTTTTTTCCCGCAATTGATTTCCATCGGAGAAAACACCATTATCGGTTATAACGCCACTGTCCTGACCCACGAATTCCTGGTGCAGGAGTATCGAAAAGGGCGGGTCGAAATCGGCTGCGGAGTCGTAATCGGCAACAACACCGTTATTTTACCAGGTGTGTCGATTGGTGACGGGGCCGTGGTGGGGGCCTGTTCCCTGGTCAATAAGGACATACCGGCGGGTGCCCTGGCGGCCGGCGTCCCGGCCAGGGTCATACGACAGTCAAAAGATGAAGCATAAGAGCCCTAGATCTGCTAATTAATGGAAAAATTGCGATACACTGCAAGAGGCAAATGACATGAAATATGACTCCCCATTGACACTCTACAGTATACAGTATACATTTTCATTGGTATTATATAAGACTGAGTAAAGGCGGTATCCCTAGATACTTATGTTCAGCCTGTGGCGGGACTTTTGGAAGGACCCCCGGCAGTCGCGTTTTACAGTGCCACTGCTGGTAATAAATGTGCTCGGGTCTGTATATGGCTACTTTTGGTACCGGGAGCAGTTGGCGGAAACCCCATTTTACCTTTGGCCCTTCGTGCCGGACAGCCCGCTGTCATCCACACTTTTCGCGGCAGCGCTGTTGTTACACCTGTCCGGAGCTACCAGGACACTGTTCCAGGTTTTGGCCTGTACGGTTTCCATCAAGTATGGGATTTGGGCGGTCATCATGATTACTAATTACTGGTTTAGCGGTGGTCCCGTGGCTCCAACCGAAACAATGCTATGGTTATCTCACCTGGGCATGGCGGCTGAAGGAGCTATATTCTTAAAGACGTACAGGTTCGGAATACAAGTGGTGATGATTACCGGGGCCTGGATGCTGGTTAATGACCTGATGGACTATGGAGCCGGACTGCACCCTTACCTTTTTATGGCCGGGCAGGATATCCTGGCCATGGTTGCAGCCCTTGCTCTGACGGCTCTGCTCACGGCAGGCCTATCACACCTGGGCCGGTCAGACGTATGAAACAATTGTCTGACGAATATCATGGTATAAGTGGCTGGCAGGCAGGAAAACATCATTTGTTGGAGAATTAATAATAATCAATAAAATTGTCCATTAATGTTGAGGGGTTGTGTTAAGGAGAGTGAACGTCATGCGTATGGGCTATGGTCTCAACGTTGAGCAATCGCAAAAACTAATCATGACCCCTGAACTGCGTCAAGCAATAACTGTGCTGCAGCTCTCTTCCCTGGAGCTTTCCACGTATATTGAGCAGCAGTTTGAAGAAAACCCCCTGCTGGAGTTGAAAGAAGAAGAGGTTGAGAGAGATGAAAGTCCTGTAGCTGAGGATAAACAGGTTGAACCAGCAGATGAGCGGAAGGAATACGACATGGACTGGGAGGAATACTTCCATGACAGCAGTGATCTGGGGATGATCCGCCAGGAAAGAGTTCAGGATCAGCCGGATTACAGCTATGAGAACTTTTTATCCCAGGTCCCCACTCTATCTGAACACCTGTTGCTCCAGCTCAGCACGAGTTCTTGCCAGTTCAGGGAAAGAATTATCGGTGAATACCTGATCGGCAATATAGATGAAAACGGTTATCTCTGTGTTTCCCTGCCAGAGGCGGCCTCCAAGCTGAACATCGATGAGTCAGAAGCCTACCAGGCGCTCACTCTGGTCCAAGGTTTTGAACCCACCGGGGTGGGAGCCAGGGATTTGGTGGAGTGTCTCTTAATCCAGGTTAACCAGTTAGGGATTAAAAATGATATTCTTGAAAAACTTATTAGAGAGCATCTGGTCGACCTGTCCAAAGGCAAAGTCAACCGCATTGCCCAGGCCTTGGGAATTACCGTGCAGGAGGTTCAGAAAGCATCTGATGTTTTGAAAACTCTGGATCCCAAGCCGGGACGGAATTTTGCCAATCTCAATGACACTCGCTATATCGTTCCGGATATTTTTCTGGAGAAGGTGGAGGGTGAGTACATTATTTTGGTCAACGACGGTACGATACCCCGTATTACAATCAACTCCACCTATCGCTCAGTTCTCTCCAAAGACAAAAACTGCGACACCCGGACCCGCCGTTTTGTGGAAAGCAAGCTTAACGCTGCGGCCTGGCTGATCCGTAGCATTGAGCAGCGGCGCCTCACCCTATACAAGGTGGCGAAGTGCCTGGTGGAACTCCAGAGAGATTTTTTGGACCATGGTGTTAAATATCTGAAACCGCTCAACCTGAAAAAAGTCGCCGCTCTGGTCAACCTGCACGAGTCGACGGTCAGCCGGGCTACCTCAAACAAATATATTCAGACCCCGCAAGGTGTTTTTGATATGAAATTCTTCTTTTCAACCGGGTTGAGCAACTCGGCCGGGACAACTACCTCTGCTGAGAGCATCAAAAAAATGTTGCAGGAAATAGTTGCCGGTGAGGATACCAGGAGCCCTCTTGACGACCAGAAAATCTCTGATCTGTTCAAGCATAAAGGGATCCGTATTTCCAGGCGGACGGTGGCCAAATACCGCGATGAGTTGAACATTCCCGCTATTCGCAAACGAAAAAGATATTGATATAAGGTTTGTTTTCGGGGTGCTGACAGCGTTTGTTAGTACCCTGTGATTTGATATTTTATCTTTTTGGCCTGGAGGAACTGAATAGGTATAAAGAGAATATAGAGTATGTACTATTTACATAAAAAGTAGCTAATAAGGCATACTAATGAAAGGAGCAGGCAGTACTAATGGCTTGTAAAATTGGAATTAATGGTCTTGGAAGGATTGGACGTGACGTTTTAAGAGGTGCGCTAAAGCGCCCGGGGTTGGAGGTTGTGGGAGTTAACCACAAATCCCGCCGGATCGAGGTAAACGATACCTACGCCCAGTCGGTAGCGCATATGCTTAAGTATGACTCCCTTTATGGAATTTTTGATGCTGATGTCCAGTCCAGCAAAGGCTCCATAATCGTCGACGGCCATGAAATACCGATCCTGGCTGAAGGAGATCCTGCAAGCTTACCTTGGAAGGAACTTGGCGCTGATATCATAGTGGAATCTACCGGCAGGTTCAACAGACCGGAAGAAGCAGCCCTGCATATCAAGGCCGGCGCTAAAAAGGTAGTTTTAAGCGCGCCCTCCAAAGCGGGCGAATGCCTGACCGTGGTGCTGGGGGTAAACGAGCAGCAGTATGACCCCTCGGTGAATCACGTGATTTCCAACGCATCTTGTACCACAAACTGCCTGGCCCCGGTAGCCAAAGTATTAAACGATAGCTTCGGCATCGTTAAAGGCTTGATGACTACTGTCCACGCCTATACCAACGACCAGCAGCTTCTAGATATGCCTCACCGGGACATGCGACGGGGCAGAGCCGCCAACCTGTCCATCATTCCCACTACTACCGGAGCTGCCAAGGCGGTTGAGTTGGTGTTGCCGGAGCTCAAGGGTAAGCTGAGTGGGTTTTCCATGCGGGTTCCTGTACCCACTGTTTCCGTGGTGGACCTGGTGGTTGAGCTAGCCAGGCCGACCTCACGCAACGAGATAAATGATGCTCTAAAGGAAGCCGCACTGGGGTATCTCAAGGGTGTTATGGAATATAACGAACTTCCCTTGGTTTCGATTGATTACAAGGGCAATCCCCACTCGGCCATCATTGACGGGCTTTCTACTATGGTGATCGAGGGGAACATGGCCAAGGTCATTGCCTGGTACGACAACGAGTGGGGTTATGCGCAAAGGGTGCTGGACCTGGTTACTTTCATAGCAAACAAAGGCTTGTATTAATTCCATTACATGTGTTGTGTATTGAGTGCTAATAATAAATCATATTTATTCTTGTAAAAGCGCTGTAGGGCAACCCCGCACAGGGCTGACCGGAAGGACGGCGCGTCACCGTGACCGCCACATCCGGTTTGAAAAATGTGCGGGGGTGTTTTGACAGCGCTTTACGAGGATTATGGATAGGGGTGTTTACATATAGGTAAGAAGACGATCAGGGATATAGAGGTCGCCGGTAAACGGGTGTTGGTGCGGGTTGATTTTAACGTCCCTCTTGATAAAAACGGGCAGGTCACTGACGAAACACGCATCCGGGCGTCGCTTCCCACCATCGAATATCTGGTTCAGCAAAAAGCCAGGGTTATCCTTGTGTCCCACCTTGGGCGCCCCAAGGGGCAGGTGAACGAGAAATATATGATGGATCCGGTGGCCACTCACCTGTCCAAGTTATTGGGCAGACCTGTGTTAAAGGTGGATGACTGCATCGGAGATGTTCCACGCGAGGCAGTTGAGAGGATGCAGGAGGGCGATGTGCTCCTCCTGGAGAACGTCCGCTTTTACTCCGAGGAGGAGAAAAACGATGAAAACTTTGCCCGACAGCTTTCGGAATTGGCAGATCTGTATGTAAATGATGCGTTTGGCACAGCCCACCGCGCCCATGCTTCTACTGCGGGTGTGGCCGAATACCTGCCTGCGGTGGCAGGCTTTTTAATGGAAAAGGAATTGGAGATGCTGGGAAGGTTGCTGGCCAGCCCGGAGCGGCCGTTCCTTGCTATGATCGGTGGGTCCAAGGTTTCGGACAAAATCGCGGTGATCTCCAACCTGCTGGATAAGGTGGACATCCTTATTATTGGGGGTGGCATGGCCAATACCTTCCTTAAGGCGCAGGGCTATGATGTTGGGAAATCCCTCCTGGAGATTGACCGGGTGGATAAGGCCAAAGCCTTGATGGCTGATGCTAAGAACCGGGGGGTCACGCTCCTCCTGCCGGTTGATGTGGTAGTGGCGCTGGGGGCTGACCCCAATGCTGAGCAGGCGATTGTGACAGTGGACAAAATTCCCGCCGATTGGATGGCGCTTGACATTGGGCCCCAATCAGTTGAGTATTTTGCCGGGGCCATCAAAACCGCAAAAACGGTGGTCTGGAACGGTCCCATGGGTGTTTTTGAAATGGCGCCCTTTGCCAAGGGGACGGAAGCCATTGCCCAGGAACTTGGCGGTATGAAAGGCATCACGATAGTTGGCGGCGGAGATTCGGTGGCGGCGGTGATCAAGGCCGGCGTAGCTGATAAAATTACCCATATATCCACCGGAGGCGGGGCTACCTTGGAATTTTTGGAAGGCCAAAAGCTGCCGGGCGTCGAGGGCTTGCAGGATAAATAAGTAGCATAATATGTCTTTGACATTAAAGGTTCGTGCCTTACATATTTATGGATACATATTATTCCATAAGGAAAGGAACGGTGCATGTGACGTTGCGCAGGTCTATAATCGCCGGCAACTGGAAAATGTTCAAAACCCTAGCAGAGGCGTCAGCCCTGGTAGAGGCATTAAAACCCCTGAACACCGTGACCAGCAAAGTAGAAGTGGTGGTTTGCCCATCTTTTACGGCCCTCGAGCGGGTGGTGGCGGTACTGCGTGGTACCAATATAGCGGTGGGGGCTCAAGATGTCTACTGGGAGGACAGCGGGGCCTTCACCGGGGAAATATCACCGGTCATGCTCAAAGATATTGGCTGCCACTATGTGATTATCGGCCATTCTGAGCGGAGGCAGTTTTTCGGCGAAACAGACGAGCAGGTTAACCGCAAGGTCAAGGCGGTTCTAAAGCACGGTCTGGTCCCAATTATGTGCGTTGGAGAAACCCTGGTCGAGCGGGAGGCAGGCCGGACCGAGCAAGTGATATATACCCAGGCGGCAGCAGGACTGACGGGGCTTACAGCAGACCAGGCAGGCAGCCTGGTCATCGCCTACGAGCCGGTTTGGGCCATCGGCACAGGCAAAACGGCCTCCGAAGGGGATGCCCAACAGGTCATCGCCTATATCCGCTCCCTGGTAAGGGAGTGGTACGGTGCCTCTGCGGCTGAGCAGGTACGCATCCAGTATGGCGGTAGCGTTAAGCCTGGCAACACAGCCGGCCTGATGGCACAACCGGACATTGACGGGGCGCTGGTCGGTGGAGCCAGCCTGGAAGCAGCAAGCTTCGCGGGCATTGTGCAAGCCGCCGCAGGACGTTACTAACAGCCAGCTTCCCATGTTCCAAAACGGAGGTAAATTTTGATAGCAGTGAAAAAACCCCTGGTCCTGGTTATTCTGGACGGCTGGGGGGTTAGTTCCAGGGTGGAAGGCAACGCTATCGCCCAGGCCAAAATCCCGAATTTCAAAAGTTTCCTGGCCGGTTACCCGCACTGTGTCCTGGCCTGCTCCGGCGAAGAGGTGGGACTGCCGGAAGGCCAGATGGGTAACTCCGAAGTGGGACACCTCAATATGGGCGCCGGGCGCGTGGTTTACCAGGAGCTGACCAGGATTACCCGCATGATTAAGGACGGCAACTTTTGCAAGAACTCGGTGCTTCTGGAAGCGGTGAACCAGGCCAAAATCAAAAACAGAGCACTTCACCTGATGGGTCTGCTGTCCGACGGGGGGGTGCACAGTCACATCACCCACCTTTACGCCCTGATGGAACTGGCCGCCAGGGAAGGACTGAGGAATGTATACATACATACCTTTCTGGACGGGCGAGACGTGCCACCGGAAAGCGCCAGAGAGTATTTTAATCAGCTGGGAGAAAAGCTAAGCAAATACGGTTATGCAGTCGCTACCGTAATGGGCCGTTACTACGCCATGGACCGCGATCGCCGCTGGGATCGTACTGAGCGTGCTTACAACGCTATGGTCTACGGTGAGGGCATCCCTGCGGCCAGCCCGCTGGAAGCTGTTGACCTGGGCTACGCCAGGGGTGAGACAGATGAATTTATTCAGCCCACAGTAATAATGAAGGGGACCGGAGGACCGGTGGCACGAGTTGAAGAAGGCGACTCGCTCATCTTTTTCAATTTCCGGCCGGACCGGGCCCGCCAGATTACAAGGGTTTTTGTAGATCAGGACTTCACCGGCTTCAAGAGGAGCGAGGGCTATCCAAAAATTCATTTCACCTGCATGACTATGTACGATAAGACCATCGAGGCGCCGGTAGCCTTCCACCCACAGGAATTACATAACACTCTTGGTGAGACTCTGAGCAGGCACGACATTACCCAACTGCGCCTGGCCGAAACGGAAAAATACGCCCACATCACCTTTTTCTTCAACGGTGGTGTGGAGGTACCCAACCCCGGTGAAGAAAGGATATTGGTTGCCTCGCCCAAAGTGGCCACCTATGACATGAAGCCGGAAATGAGCGCAGGCGAGGTCACGGAAAAGTTCCTGGAACAGCTGCAGCTGGACAAGTTCGGGGTAATTATCATGAATTATGCCAACCCGGACATGGTAGGCCACACCGGGGACATGGACGCTGCAATAGTAGCCCTGGAAACCGTGGACCGCTGCTTGGGGCAGCTAGTCCGGGCTGTGTTGGAGAAAAACGGCACAGTTTTGCTCACAGCGGATCATGGCAACGCAGACGAGATGAACGACGAGGAAGGGCACATTTTTACAGCCCACAGCACCAACCCGGTTCCGTTTATTCTGATTAACCGTGATACTGCCGGTATCACCTTACGGGACGGCAGCCTGCAAGATATTGCTCCCACCATCCTCCGTTTGCTGGGGATACCCAAACCGGAGGAGATGACCGGAGATACATTAATCTAGCATGGGAACTTGTAATTTGAGGAGGAATACCAGTGTCCAGTATCATTGAAGAAATCATCGCCCGGGAAATTCTAGATTCTCGTGGCAACCCCACCGTCGAGGTGGACGTTTACCTGGAGGACGGCAGCATGGGTAGGGCGGCAGTGCCTTCCGGCGCTTCCACCGGCGCCGCTGAAGCCGTGGAACTGCGGGATAACGATGAGGAGCGCTATAACGGTAAGGGCGTTTTACAGGCAGTAGACAACGTCAACTCGATCCTGGCCCCTGAGATAGAGGGGTATGATGCCACCGACCAGCTAGGTATCGACCGGGCCATGATTGAACTGGATGGCACACCTAACAAAGGCAAGATTGGTGCCAACGCCATCCTGGGAGTTTCTATCGCCGCAGCCAAGGCCGCTGCCGCTTCCCTCGGTTTGCCCCTTTACCAGTATCTCGGCGGTACGAACAGCAAGGTGCTGCCGGTGCCGATGATGAACATTTTAAACGGCGGAAAGCATGCCGACAACAACGTTGATATCCAGGAATTCATGATCATGCCGGTGGGAGCGGGCAGCTTTGCCGAAGCCCTGCGCATGGGCGCCGAGGTCTACCATACCCTGAAAAAGGTATTGAAAAAGAAAGGGCTGAACACGGCAGTAGGCGATGAGGGAGGTTTTGCCCCCATGCTGGGGTCCAATGAAGAAGCCCTCGCGGTCATTGTGGAAGCAATCAGCGCTGCCGGTTACAAGCCTGGCGAGCAAATAGCGCTGGCGCTGGATCCCGCCGCCACGGAATTCTATAAGGAAGGCCGGTATGTTTTTGAGGCCGAAGGGAAAAGTCGCACCGCAGAAGAAATGGTTGACTACTACGCCATGCTGGCGGGGAAATACCCTATTATCTCGATTGAAGACGGCCTGGCTGAAGACGACTGGGACGGCTGGCGTAAGCTCACCGAAAAACTGGGCAAAAAACTCCAACTGGTGGGGGACGATATTTTCGTCACCAATACAGAGCTTTTGAGCCGGGGCATTAAGAGCGGGGTGGCCAACTCGATCCTGATTAAATTAAACCAGATCGGTACCATTACCGAGACGCTGGATGCCATAGAGATGGCCCGGCAGGCCGGTTACACTGCCGTGGTCTCACACCGTTCAGGGGAAACCGATGACACTACCATTGCCGACCTGGTGGTGGCCACTAACGCCGGCCAGATTAAGACCGGGGCGCCCGCCCGTACGGACCGTGTGGCCAAGTACAACCAGTTGATCCGTATTGAGGAGGAGCTGGGGGGGCTCTCCCTATACCGGGGTGTTAAAAGCCTTTATAATATCAATTTTTAGTTTAAGAAACTTTTGGCAGCTTCCGCCGAGCTTGAACGTGTAAACTCCGGGAGCTGCCAAATATTTGTTTTGTGCAATTGTCTGTTATAGGACAGTGTGATATAATAGACTGGTTTAGAAGTTGGGGAGGTGATTTCGTAGTGGATGTAGTACAGGTTATCCTAACAGTCGTGCACGTCCTTTCTGCCATTACCCTTATAGTTGTGATTGTGCTACAGTCAGGCAAGAGCGCCGGCCTGTCCGGTTCCATCGCCGGCGGGGCCGAGGCCATCTTTGGGGGCAAGAAAAAAGGACTGGATGAACTCCTGAGCAAGATTACCATTGGTGTAGCTATACTTTTTGCTCTGACTTCCCTCGTTGCAGTTATATTAAGCAGGCAATAGCAGTTACAATGGATACCAGGCCAGTTGTGTATTGGTACCAGTCCTCTCCCTTATGAGTTTTTCAGCAAACGTCAACAAACGCCGGGGAAGCCCGGCTTTTTTGTATTGCCCCAAGTTGTCATAAATAGGATGGTTTGTTAAAATAGACAAAGACCTATCAGAAGGAAGGTGTAGGCGATGTCCAAACTGCTTAAAGACGACAACCACATGTGTTTTGCCTGCAGCCCCAACAACCCTATCGGGTTGAAGTTGGTATTTGAGCACGAGGGGGATATCTGCCGCGCCTCCTTCGTGGCTGGACCCGAGCACCAAGGTTGGAACGGCGTGATGCACGGCGGCCTGTTAACCACAATACTAGATGAGGTTATGGCCCAATGGCTCTGGAGCCGGGACCTGTCTGCCATGACTGCGGAAATGACGACACGCTTCGTCAATCCAGTACCCATTGGCATGAAACTGACCATTGAAAGCAGGCTGGTTGCCAACAAACGGCGCTTGTTTCTGATGGAAGTCAATGCCATGCTGCCGGACGGCAGTGTGGCTGCCAAAGCAACCGCCAAATTTGTCCCGGTCAAGATATGA
>JAQVOH010000046.1:0-9160 GCA_028702695.1 Desulfotomaculaceae bacterium | reverse complement strand
AATGCCTCCCAATGTGGGTGTGAATTAATTCGCAATGCCCTACACTCTATCACAACTATTGTAAGAATTGTAACCCGAAGGGAGCCTTAATCAGTTTGAACAGAACAGAAGCCTTAGCACTCCTTAAAGAGAACCTTACCAACCGGAACCTGTTTAATCATTCCCTCGCCGTTGAAGCCGTAATGCGCCGGTTGGCCAGGTATTTCGACCAGGACGAGGAAAAATGGGGTCTGGCCGGCCTGCTGCACGACATCGACTACGACCGCACCAAGGATGACCCGGCCAGGCACAGCCTGGAAGGCGCGGAGATGCTCGTGGGGTTGGGACTGCCGGAGGACATCATTTATGCCATCAAAGCCCACAACGAGTATCACGGACTACCACGCCTATCTCTAATAGACCAGGCCCTTTACGCCACCGACCCGCTAACCGGGTTCATCGTAGCTGGCGCCTTGATCCGGCCGGAGAAAAAGCTGGCTGCCGTTGACATTCCCTTTCTGATGAAGAAGTTTAAGGAAAAGGGTTTTGCCCGTGGCGCCAACCGCGAGACAATGAAGGCCTGCGCCGAACTGGGACTTTCCCTGGAAGAATTTATTGGCCTCAGCTTGGAGGCCATGCAGGGCATAGCCGCAGAGATGAAGCTGTAGCCCCGCCATCTTGACAATTACAGGCCAACTGCTATAATTAGAATACGTGGAAATATACTAATGGTGATATAACATTTTTATAGACTACCATTACAATGTGTTTACGCAATGCCCTTATTCCTGAGGTTGGAAAAGGGTTTAATTTTTCGGGAGAACCGGCAATGAACGTCAAGAATGTCACTGAGAATAGAAAAGCCCGGCACGAGTACCACATTATGGAGACCTTTGAGGCCGGCATCGCCCTGTTCGGGACCGAGGTTAAATCCCTGCGCGCCGGCAAGGCCAACTTGCAGGACAGCTACGCCCGCGTTGAAAACGCTGAGCTGATGCTATATAATATGCACATAAGCCCCTATGATCAGGGGAATCAGTTCAATCATGAACCCAAGCGCATACGCAGGCTGCTGATGCATAAGTTTGAGATCGTGCGACTGCTCGGCAAAACCAGGGAGAAAGGCTTGGCGCTGATCCCGCTCAAGGTATACTTCAAGAACGGCCTGGCCAAGGTCGAGATAGCCCTGGCCAAAGGCAAAAAGCTATATGATCGCAGAGATGACCTCGCCGCTAAAGATGCGCAGCGGGATATAGACCGGGCGATCAAGGAAAGGTCAAAGCTTTATTGATATTTTGCGAATTCATTCGCACAAAGGTTTTATCAAAAGATTAAAAAGTGTTTTTGTCACGTTTAACCCGATAGAAAACAACCTGATAATAATTATGGGGGCGTAAAGGTTTCGACGGGGGAAGCGGTGGCAGGAGGAGCGAGCCGGTGTTCCATCAGTCCGAAAAACGGTGGGAAACATTAATTGCCAACAACGAATACGCTTTAGCAGCTTAAAGGCTGTCTAACCTTCTACCTACGCTGGGCCCGTGGCCTGGGCTAGAGGGTCATTTAAACGGGCTGGCTTAAGTCCAATTCTCGGAGGGCTTAAGTAAGACTCATCGAGATAGTTCCAATGGAGCTTGGCTATAGGCGCCTGCGGA
Source organism: Desulfotomaculaceae bacterium (assembly GCA_028702695.1). Lineage (GTDB taxonomy): Bacteria > Bacillota > Desulfotomaculia > Desulfotomaculales > Pelotomaculaceae > Pelotomaculum_C. The sequence continues at coordinate 7,529 of JAQVOH010000046.1, read as the reverse complement.
CCGAAATCTAAATTATAGCCTGCGCTCGGAGATACTCCTGTAGTCGGTCTTCCGGACGGTGGGTTCGATTCCCCCCGCCTCCACCAAATATACTACCATTTATTGATAAAATTTATTTTATCTGTGGGTGGTTTTTCTATTGCTTGAAAGTCCAGTATTTAAGCCGTTCCTGCGTTTTTGCGGAGCGGCTCTTAACGTATCTCCCCAATTGCCTAAAAAACATTGGTAATAATCGCGGCATTTATTATTTGCCGCTGGTGACATCATCCGATTTATAAAGCCAAACCTGGAACCCGATACCGTCCTTAATGATTTTATGACGGGCAAACGTCGTCTGCGCAATCAGTTCTTCGAACCCTTCGTGCGTGTATGCTCCGCTTTTGAGAAATGTCTTGAAAGACAGCTTTACAAAAAAACGATCAAACCCTTTCATACCGTATCGTTTGATTTGGTTTTCAATGTCTTCTTTGGTTGCATCATGATTCATGTCCAAAATAAGCGCCATGCCGTTCGGGTTTAGCACACGATACATTTCGCTCAGCACAGTTAAAGGCTCCTTGAAATTCTTAAAAGCGGCGGAACAAACAACGAAGTCAAAAACGCTGTCAGGCAGCTCCATAGCAGATGCGTTTCCCTGCCTGAAATCAACGGAAACACCTGCCTCGCTTGCATTTCGCCTACCAATTTCCACAAAGTCCGGGCTGATATCTATGCCTGTAACGATAAAGCCGCGCCGAGACAGTTCAACAGAAAGATAACCGGGACCGGGCGCAACCTCCAGTATGGCAGATCCTTTAGCTATGCAGGTTTCTACCAAATCTGCATAGCTTGACATTTCAGCGAGCCTTGTTTTTCGGCTGTTTTTGTCATACCATTTGGCAGCGAGGCCATAGATACCCACATCTTTTTTCTTTCGTGCATTTTTCATTAAAGAAGCCATAGTGTTGTACCCCCCCTGAATAGGATGTTGCCTTTTCCTTAAGGGCTGTGCTATAATCAATCAAACTAACATTGTTAGTGTATCACCTAACGTTGTTAGTGTATCACCTAACGTTGTTAGTGTCAATGTCTTCTACGAGATTTTTTGAGAATGTGAGGGATCCACGTGGCCATTTCCAAAGAAAAGATTGTCGTTGCTTCTATAAAAATTTTAAACCGCGATGGTATTGAAAAATTGACAATGCGGACAGTTGCAAAAGAACTGGGAATCAAGGCTTCATCGCTTTACTGGCATGTAAGCGGGAAGTTGGAGTTGTACGGGGCGATAGCAGAGCATTTATGCTCTCAATACGATAAGCCGGGGAATATGGGTGATGTGAAAGACTATTTGGTGGAAATGCTTAAATCCTACCGAGCTATGCTGCTATCAATGCGGGATGCTGTGCCTATTTTTGAGAATTCCCTACCAATTACGCCTAAAAGGGTAGAAATAATCAGTGCTACTTATGACGCTCTTTTAAAATTGGGCATTCAGAAAAAGAACTTGGTGACGGTGGCGAACCTGCTGAATAACTATGTACTTTCTTTTGTGGCTGATGAAGTACGGTTTAAAAATACAACGCCGGAAACATTTGCCGATATTTCCAACATGCTTGGGGTTATCGATCAGCGCAGCGAACCAGAGGACGATGATTTCGAAGGACATTTTTTGTACGGACTGCGTGTGTTATTCGCCGGCTTAGAAGCAGTCGAAACGTTGCACACCCCCTGACGAAAATGCACCCTCCCTCTTGAAATCGTTGAAAGCTTGACCAGGGGTATGCATTGTATCATTTTGTAGTAGATTAGCCAGATTATCTACCATCTATTGATAAAAGTATTTATCGGTGGGTGGTTTTATTTTTGCCCTGAAAAGGCCTGATATTGGCTAATTTCAGCAGTTTGGGGTTTTTCTTCTTTCAATTAATCATGTAGACCACAGGTAATTTTACGGGTAAATGACAGCCTGAGCCATCATGGTAATCGTTTGCCATTAGGTGGGGCTGTGCGTGGAATGCGGGTTGAGGTGTGCTGCAATTAAAAGTGCATGCAAAAGTCCGTATGGAAATTATATACTTAAAACTAGAAGGTGCGATTTTTGTTGGCAAGATTATTTGAAAAAGGGAACGCATTGCATTCTGAAATCTGACTATTCATATATTAACTCTGTGATTATATAAACATGAGCAATAGTGCAGAATATGCAAGAGTAGTGTCAATAAAAAAGGGTTATTAATTATTAGGGAAGAAATAGAATTGGGAAAGGTTATGACTACAGGAAATGATGGTTGAGTCTCGCTGAGTAGGGGGTGATGCTGGAATGGCTCAGTTCAAAGCTACGAATAATCGTTTTTTCTCTATCGCTGGGTTCTCCCTGCTTTTTGCTTATCTTCTGTCTTTTCTTTTTGAAGGACAAGTGCTCTACAGCATGCTGGCCTATAACAATGTAGTTGGCTCTCCCTACATATTAGTTGCTATAATTGCTCATTTTGCAGGACTATTTTCCGGTGGTTTTTTTGTTAAATCCCAAATAATTGCAAGATACACCATGCTTTGTAGCATGGTTATATGTTTGATGGCGACAGTACCATTCTATTTTTCTCCATCTCTTCTGTGGGCAGTTGGATTGATTGTAAGTGGGTACGCAGGAGGCTTGTAACTGATAAACTAAAATGGACAGAAAACAACAAATAAGAATGAACAGTATTTACCACAATCCTCCAAAACAGCTATGATTAAGCTGGAAATTAAACAGCTTGGTCATAGCAGAGGAGGAAGAAATGAACGTAGCAGAAGGGTGGAATATGTACTTAGATATCCAGAGCCTAAAGGATATGCATTTCAATGTAAGCCAGATTTCCAGGCGTCTTGATTTATCCCGGACTACGGTATACAGGTACCTGAATAAGAGCCCCAATGAATACGAACAGGTTTTAGAAAACAGAAGTACCCGGAGCAAGAAACTAGATAAGCAATGGGATAAAATTCGCTCCTGGTTAATACAGTATCCGGATGTGACCAGTGCCCAAGTGCTAGACTGGCTACAGGAACGAAAAATAGACGGAGGTGTTAGCGAAGGAACTGTCCGAAATTATGTTAACCACTTAAGAAAGGAGTGTGGAATCCCCCAGATTAAACACATACGACAATATGAAGCAGTTGACGAATTGCCTGCTGGTCAGCAGATGCAGATGGATTTTGGGCAAATATCTCTACATAGTACTGGTAGCAGAATGATAAACCTGTATTCAAATGCATTTTCATGAACATTAATTAAATCCCTGGTTGTAAACGGACGATCGAGCCACTCCACATATTTGTAACGGGAATGGGATAGTACGAAGGTTGCAAAGTAGTAAGGAAATTGTATATGATCAGGACCATCTAATACTGGCCAGTGAGAATGGTGGCGATTTAGTTCTTACCCATGAGTTCGCTGCCTACCGGCAGACCAGAAGATTTAAGATCTACATGTGCCGTAGAGCTGACCCGGAAAGCAAGGGTTATGCAAAGTAAATGATAATGTAAAGTAAACCTTAGTAAACATAGTAAGCACACGTAAAATTGTTTTGTTTACTTTACATTATCAAGTCACCTGTCATTTATTAAAACTTTTTAACCAATCCAATAAACCATCATTTTTCTGCCATATCGGTTCTTCAATAGGAGTCACATCCGTGTAGGCTTTTTCAATTGCCTCACGTTTTTGTTTTGAATCCGCTTTGGCATAAATCTCTGTTACCTGAACAGAATAATGACACAGGAAATCCCTTATATATACAAGGTTAACTCCTGCCTGAAGCAGATGCATGGCTTTCGAATGGCGGAGACAATGGCATGTAAACGTTTCTGGAATCAATGCGTTATCAAGTTCCCTTGCCATATTTTTATATTTTGCCAGGATATAATTGGTGCCTCGCTGTTTCGTGTGGGTTAAATGGTTGTAGGTTGGCCAATTAACTGATTTTGTTTAAGATAAATCATGGTTATGAAATTCTTCACCTTGCGATATCCTTTTGCCCGGGAACGAACGGACTGGATGATACTGTTGGTACCCTCTAATACTGCATTAGTCAGTCTGCTGTCAAAATAGTTCAGTATCCCGATCCAGTTGTTTTTGAGGGTTTTGGCAAAGTCCTTTACAGGCTCAAGTTTACAGCGCACGCCCCAGGTGTAAAACTTGTGAAGCTGCGTCATGGCCTCGGTACGGTCGGCGGCAGTGTTATAGATATCCTGAAGCGTCAGTTTCATTCGATATGCCTTTGCGGTCTTCAAGTTCATTTGTTGAAGGGAGGTTAGCTGTGTGGCCTTCTTTGTTGTCAGTCGTATCATGTACAGTCAATCCTTCCTTTCCACACAAGGCACAACGAAATCTGGCTCCCGTCCGGAAATCGATATACATGTGAAGTTCACCCTGTTCTTGCTGAAATTCGATCTGTTTGACATACAAAGGTTCCTTTATCTGTAGGGCCAGGGCAAACAAGCTTTCATTATTAAACATCACATTCATCCTCCGCTACTTTGCTGTTATCATTGTAGCCGATGATGCGTTGCCTGAAAAGTAACTATTTGGAGTCATGGCTACCCACACGAAATAGCGAAGCACCATATAATTGACGCCCGCTCTCGTTAGTTTTTCTTTTCTCATATTAAAAAACAGCGGATAAACATTTGCAGACAGTTCCAGAAGTCCCTGTTCCTTCATATATCGTTTTAAAATCCGCACTGATGGCTCCATCAATGGAACAATCCTTGCTTTATTTCCTTTACCAATCAGTTTTACCGTATATGGTTTGTCAAACCTGATCTGTAATGGAGTCAGATCAATCATTTCCTGCACCCTGGCTCCTGTATCATACATCAGCGTCAATAATGCCAGATCACGGCGGCCTGTCTTCGTATTCTGATCCGGCATTTCCAGAAGTAGTTTAATTCCATTAAGGCTAAGGTAATTGATTGTTTTCTTCTCTGTTTTTTTGACCGGTATAGAAAGGATTCTCTGCCATTCCAGTAGATTGTCAGGATTCTGGTATTGCAGGTACTGGAAAAAGGAATGCACTGCGGCCAGACGCACGTTCCGCGTCGCAGTGCTGCAATGACGTTCGTTTTCTGTCCAGTCGAGATATTCAACCACCAGATCTTTAGTAATCATATCCAGATTAAGACGGTCTGCAAGAAGGCCTTTTATGTCTTTTAGGAAGCTAAGGAATAGGATGAAGGTATCTCTATAGGAAGCAATAGTATTTTTACTGGCACCTATTTCACCCGGAAGATACTTCACAAGGAAACCCGTAAGATAATATGAAAAATCTGTAGGCCTCATGGCAACTTCACCTCTGGAAATACGTATGAACATATAGATCTAATCCTTTACGAGACATTTCCGCTAGGGAATGAACACTGAACGAATGTCTCAGATCATGCACCCTTGGCCCCATGCCCCTGCCGCCGTGGGAGATGCCGGCCTTCCAAAGGATTCTCCGAAACCACCTGTATATGGTATCTGACGCATACGGCTGACCGTTCTTCTGCGTGAAAAAGTAATTCCTAGGATTGTGTGTCCGCAAACAACGCATCCTGTATAGGGCACATACATTAGTTAGCGAGCTAGAAAGTGGAAGTATCCTGTCTAGGTCATTCTTAGGTTCACGGATGATGATATATCCTTCATCCAGGTTGACATCCTCGCACTTAAGTAATAATGCTTCATTCACCCTTAATCCGCAGCCATAAATCATACGAAAGACAGTTGGAAGCAAATATTTCATGGTTGACTGTCTGTGGACTTCAATGGTATCACATGCTGTAAAAAAAGAATTAAGCTCTTCCTGTGAGAAAATATATGGTGTAAAAGTTGTCTGATAGGATTTTAGCTGCCTGGGGATGTAAGACTGGTAGCCCAGGTGGTTCAGGTAAATGGAGAAATTAGTAATATCATTGACCCTTCTATACCTTGTAACGTTGGATTCGTTTGGACGTTTTTCTGCCCACTTGTCAGCCAATTCCTTTGTCAGTCCAACTGTGGTTGCGCCGTTTTCAACAGTAAAACGGTCAAACATCTTAAAGGTATAAATATTCTTTAATGCATAACCCATGTTCCTTTTAAATGTAATATACTGTTCGAGGAAACAAGCGTTTTCTCCATAAAACTCCATTTTCAGACCACCTCACGGTAATGAGGTGAATTCAATGATGGAACTTCCAGGGCGCATTGACGCAGGGATTCCAGATCAATTCGGAGGTAGGTTTTTGTGCTTTCAGTATTGGTGTGGCCCAGTACTTCCGAAATAACCGGGAGTGGTGTCTTTTTCTCCAGCAGGAAACCAGCAAGGCTGTGACGTAATGCATGTGGGCCATGCTTCTTCTTGTCGATGTTGCGGATGCCTGCCCGCCTTAAATAAAAGGATACGATGCTATGAAGCGTGGGCTCTTCCAGCCTATCATAAGGCTGACATGCACGTATGAATATAAAAGGAAGATGAGATACTTGTCTGCCATATTTTAGGTAATCAATAATCGCATTGCCTATTTCAATCAAAAGAGGAAGCTCAATTTTTTCTTTTGTTTTCTTTTGAACCAGAAGAATGGTATTGGTTTCCCAGTGGATGTTTTCAAACTTCAGGCCGCAGATGTCGGAGGCTCTTAATCCTAACCTTGCAGCCAGGAGTATCATTGCTACGTCCCTTTTCCCTTTTGGACTGCTTCTATCCACAGCGCGAATCAGGCGTTCAACCTCGTCTTTAGTGTAAGTTGTTGGAAGATGTGCTTCCTTTCTGTAGCTGCTCTTTGGTATGAGATAAGAAAAATCAATACCCGTGTACCGGTTATCGTATAAATATCTTAGAAAACCCCTTATGGAACAGAGCATACAGTGGATGGAGGCTTTCGAATAAAAACCAAGAATATTAATAAAGCCTATGATATGCTGCTTGTCCATATCTGATAGGCAAAACACCTTGTTTGCAGTAAGATAGCTTGAAAATCTGTGAAGATACAGCCTGTTACTGCCCAATGTATCTTCTGATATACCTTGTAACTTCCTGTAAACAAGAAAACCCAGATAAGTTCCCCAATTTGGCCTTCGAAATTATAAGATTTTGAAACAGATCTGAACTTAATGAATCCAGTGGTCTGGTATTCGGTAAGCACGTTGGCACAACGGATAGTATCCTTCTCCCGTCTGCTGAGTCCTTCATAAGAACCCGTGTCTAAAATATTCCTGATAAATGCATCGCCCACCAACGGTTCATAGAATTCAATGGAATGCTTTAGCATGAATTTATTGAGTAATTCCCACCCATTCCGAAATGTCCGCATTCTTGCATTGGAGTATGATAGCTCTTTAAAATAAGCTTCAATTCCTGATATGAGTTCTGCAAGTGTCTGTTGCCTTTCACTTTTCATGGTAACAAAACCTCCCTATGTTTCTATTAAGCCCCTTAATTGAGTTTGAGCCATACCCCCTTATTGATATAAAATAATATTAACGGAGGGGTTATGGATGAAACGCAAAAGATACCCACAGAATTTCAAAGAACAACTAGTTAAGG
>JAQVOH010000143.1 GCA_028702695.1 Desulfotomaculaceae bacterium | reverse complement strand
GGCGCCAATTCGCTGATGACGGGCAACTACCTGACCACGACCGGCCGCGACAGCCGGCTGGACCACGAAATGATCATCGATCTGGATCTTGTCCCCACCCGGCCGCTGGACATCTGCAAATGCGGCGCGGAAGAAAAAAACAGACGGCCTGCCTGCAAAACCGCAAAGAAGAAACCTGCGCGAAAATAACCTTCAATCCGGCTGATGGGTGCTCTTGTTTTTATCAAAAAAAAATTTGACGGTTTTCTTTCACCTTGTGTTCTTAAAAATTATCAATTGGTATAAGATACTCTGGGAAACCGGGGGTAAAATGGGGAGGGTGAATCTGTGTTACACCTGATGCCAGAGAGCATGGTTTTTAGAGTAGATCCCCTTCCCACTGCTTTGTTCAGTAACTCGTACGGTATCATAAACCTTCCTGAAGCGGATGTACTTTATGTCGGTTCAGGCAGCCCAGACCTGATCCGGTTGATCAATGTTCATGTTCCTCAGTAAATACGGATACTTCTTGTGCTCCGGACTGGCTTTGCTTAAGCTCGGTTTCGGGTAGATGGCTTCCAGTCCCATGAGCCGCATTAATCGCCGGACTGTCTTCTGATTGACGAAATGCCCTTGGCGGTGAAACCAGGCGGTCATCTTGGCGACACCGCAAAACGGCATTTTGGTGTATCGCTCGTCTATCAGGTTCATCAGAAGCCGATTGTAGCGGTCATTCTTCCCGGATACGTAGTAATACGATGACCGGGGAAGATTCAGCAGTTCGCATTGACGGGCAACGGTAATGATCTTATGCTCCGGTTCGATCATGGCTCTTTTTTCTTGAACTGAAGCAGTTGGGACTTTTTTTTAACCCATTCCAGTTCGACTTTGAGCTGGCGGATCTGGTTGGGATGGACGCCATATTCGCTCGATAGCTGGGCCATGGTTTTCTCCCCTTTCACGGCTTCGAGGGCAACTCTGGCTTTAAAAGCTCCATCGTGGTTTCTTCGCATGCTTTTGGCCATCTTTCTTCTCTCCTTCTCGGGTATGGCAGACTAGCATGCACCTTATTCACCTGTCCAGTTTTTGGGGAGTATTATTAATATTAATGCGAACAGTGTGTTGCAGACTGATATTGATGAGCTGTTATTTTTTCTATTTGCTTTTCAATAAGATTTTGTATATTAAGCATACAATTCTAAAATTTACACAGCTTCACATAACATGCTCCACACAGATTGTGCAATTTTCAATGATAAATATGATAATTTTTATCAATGAATAGATTGATCAAGTATAAGTATACGTGCAATTAATTAAAATTAATCAAGGGGGAGCCATGGCTACTGTTAAGAAGTTATCCGGTGAAATTGAAATTGCGAGAATTGCGGGCAAAAGGATGACATCATTTTTTACTAAGGCATCCACAAAGGTCATTCTTACGAACAAACGCGTATATCAAGAAACGCAAGTAGGCGCTATGGAAGAAACCGATATAATTCCTCTCGGGAATGTAGATTCATTTGGTTTGATGACAAGCAGTAAACCTTGGTTGCTCGTTTTGGGTATTATTATTATTTTGTTCGGCTTATACTATATGATCAAGAACCATGAACAAAGCAAAGAGGCTGTAATGATTATATTTGTCGGTAGTATTTTTATTGCCGCTTGGTGGTTGACAAGAAAAATTGGGGCTGTCGTCCATTCCATATCTGGCAAGATGAAGCTTTCTGTTTTGGCTTCAGCTAGCAATATGGATAATATAACAACTTTTATAACACAAATTCAAGAAACTTTGGACAATGATGATATTGGTCCAATTCAGCATGATGACGAAAAAAAAGAAGCCAATTTTGATTACAAACTTATAGAAGGAAAAACAGGCGAAGCTTTTTGTGTAGTGTGCAGAGAAACATCGCCAATGAATGGAATGTATTATAACAAGCAGACAGATACTTATTATCACAAGGCCTGTTTACCGAAGCAATCAATCAACAAAGCGGACAAAAGTCAACAACCAGATGGTGGTGCTACGATAGAAAAGCCTTCGAGCGTATGTGCAAAATGTGGTTATCAGAATTTACCTGAAGACAATTTTTGCCTCCGCTGCGGTGCCAAGCGTGAAACCTGACCATGACGCTGAAACAGATTAGATTACTTCCATTGATTTTATGCCGATATTTTCTGTGGTCTAATGTAGGAAATTTTTTATTAGTGCTATGTAGAAAGGATTGAGGAGGCTAATGATGTTCTGCCCAGCATGTGGTAAAGAAAATCCGAATGACGCAAAGTTCTGCCGAAAATGTGGAAAACCAATCATATCATCAATAGCTACTAAACCATCTTCATCCAGTCCAGAACCGATGACCGTACAACCTAAGTTGAAGGATACCCTGACATCTCAAACATCTTCTGCCGGTGCAATACCGGTTAACCAACAACTTAGCTCAAGAGAATTTGAGGCAGTGGAACCAAAAGGCAAGAAAGCACACGGCATATTTGCAGCAGTAGCGGTTGTCTCAGTAATCTTAATTTTAGCAGCGCTTGGTTATTTTGCTTATGACAAATTAATTATTCAAAAGAGATTCATGGGTAAGATAGACAAAGCCCTGGCTGAAAACAAATTCTTCTCGCCAGCGGGAGATAATGTTGTTGACATATTCAAAACAAAAAAGGCTGAATCACCTCAATCAGATGACCTCAAGGAAGCTGCTGCAAAAATAAGGATGGAATTTGGGCAGGTTGGAGATGCAGCATTTCAAAGATTCTATAGTGAATCTGATGATAATGATTGGGAAAATGTTATAAACATTTACACTTTCTTGTATGATCTTGATCCTTCCAGCCAAGAAATGCAAGCGAGAATGGAATTTGCAATAGCACACGGGCTTATCAAGAAAGGGAGAAGAGAAAACTTCATAGATGCTTTATCAAAATATCAAAAAGCTCTTCAATTAAAGCCCCACTGGGTTCTTGCAATCAATGGAATAGCAAAGGTATATGTGCGTAAGAACTCGCCTTATTACAATAAGATTGAAGCACTTAATTGGTACCACCGGGCCAGCGAGGTAGATCCTAATTTCCCGTGGGCTTACACGAACATAGCAGCAATTTATGCTGAAGATCGGCAATGGAATATGGCCGAGCAAGCTCTCGTAAAAGCGCTTAACCTAAAACAAGACAGGCCGTCGATTCTTGTGGAACTTGGCGCCTTATGCGAAAAGCAGGAAAAAAAATTAGACGCAAAGAACTATTATCAGGAGGCTTTAAAGTTTGAGAAGAACCCTGAAAAGATTAATTGGCTACAAAATAAAATAAGTTCAATTCAATAGAAGGTCAATTAATTTTGCCACATAAAGACAGAAACCGAAAGCAAAGAAAATTTATTTTATGGGCGATTCTTGCTGCTATTTTCTTTTCTATTTTTTCGGCTGCTTATCAATTTCTGCGGCACTGGTCGGTATCTTATGATATTGCCATTATCAATGCCAATATTCATGATGGAACCAAAGAAGGGAAAGGATATATAGGCGGATGTGGAATTCAAGGAAACAGAATAGTAAAGACTTGGAAAAGTCGTACATGGTTTTTGAAGCCACGTGCAAAACAGTTAATTGATGCTAACGGCGCAGATCTTTCCCCTGGTTTTATCGACACTCATTCCCATGCTGATCTAAGTATTGGTAACAGTGGCAAAGGAAAGATCAGGGCCGATAATTTTGTAGGTCAGGGCATTACTACAGTAATTGTCGGAAATTGCGGAAATTCACACGTAGACATACCTAAGTTTGTTCGTAGTTTTGACGATCGAAAAATTAATATCAATATAGCTACTCTGATAGGTCTTAATTCAATCAGAAAAAAAGTGATGTTTGAATCCAGTGCCCCTGCTAATGCATCCGAAATAGCAAGCATGTGTGAAATGATTAGAGGTGGAATGAAGGCTGGCGCATTAGGTGCGAGTACTGGCCTTGCTTATCCACCAGGTATCTTTGCTTCAAGAGCAGAAATAATTGCTCAATTGAAAGTTGCAAAGGAATATGGCGGAATTCACACCACTCATATGCGAAGTGAGGGCGAGAGAATAAAAAGCGCCGTTGAAGAAGTTATCGATCTTTCATACAGTGCAAACATTCCATTATTAATTTCTCATTATAAGATAATGGGTCTCAATAATTGTATCCAGTTCGATTCGATAAAAAAACTAATTTTGCAAGCTCGCTCAAAAGATATGACGGTATATGTTGATTATTATCCTTATACTGCTTCAAGCACAAATCTAAGCATTTTCCTGCCTGATTGGTACCTCGCTATGGATCGTAAAAACAAATCTAAGTACCTAAATAGTCCTGCAGGATGGTCAACACTGAAGGCTGGTGTTAAAGAAATACTTCAAAAGGAAGGGTTTAATGACTTTAAATTCGCAACGGTTGCTTACTATCCTCCGCATCGCCACTGGCAAGGAAAAACCCTAGAGGAAATAGACCGCTTGCAAAGAAACACGACCGTGTCTTCTCCTGATGCTCAAATAGATATATTCCTTGAGATGGAAAACCACGGTGGTGCACAAATGATTTATCACAATATTTGTCCCAATGTTATGAAGCGAATTCCCATAGAAGAAGAGAGTATGATTGGAACTGACAGTGCTATCCGATATGAGAATACCGAATCGATTCCGCACCCAAGGGGATGGGGTGCCTTCCCCCGTTTTATTAAACAGTTTGTTAGGGAAGAAAATCTCCTCTCACTCGACGAGGCAATCTATCGGATGACAGGTTTACCATCTCACGTATTTAAATTAGAAAATCGAGGGCGAATCCAAGAAGGATATTATGCTGACCTTGTTATATTTGATTTCAACACTATTCAAGATGCGGCATCATACAATAATCCTTTTGCTCCGCCACGTGGCATAAAATATGTTATCGTAAATGGAAGTGTAGTGGTAGATAATTCGAAGTCATCTACCAAGCCCGATAATAATTCCGGGATAAACATTAGAGATGTTTATCCCGGGGTATTTATAAACCGGAAATGTGATTAGATTGGCGGTCGTTGGTTATTATAATATCTATTTAACCGAATTTGGAACAACAGTATACACAAATAAATCCTCCAGAATTTTGCGCCTCCCCACATTCATTACTATACAAAGGCAGGGCAAGAAATGATCCTGCCTTTTCTTATTTTTGATTTCACTGATTATCATTCGTAATCTTCGACACACCACCGAACCTCAGTTCTAACAAGTACAGCTATATGCAAAGATGCGGATGAGCTAAAAAACAGCTGCTCAGTCTTGAACTGGTAAGCGAAAACAGACAACCGATGCTGAAATGTCAAGATTAAAGATTTGACCCCTTGCCTTTGCCGATATCCTGCAGCTGCTCGAATTCCATCACGGTGGACATGGCGCGATTATCCACTGGAATGCCAGCTTCGCTGACTGCCACAACCGGGTTTAAT
>JAQVOH010000142.1 GCA_028702695.1 Desulfotomaculaceae bacterium | reverse complement strand
GGTATTGTCCGGTGTTGTTCTGGTTATGTCCATAAAGATATTGTAAAGCATGTTACAGCAAAAAACCAGACAAATTATGCAACTTAAGCGGCTCTAAAGCAGTTTATTACTTTGACGAGACCCTGTAGTGTTATCGAAATCCGTGAAGGCATTGAGTTACTCTGTCAATGTCTGGACAATTCAGCACAGAGCATTCACGATAAAGCAGGTAAAGCTTTTGCCGATAGGGATTCAGAAAGACTGACAATTATGATGGACTGCGTAAAGCGTATTGATGAAATGCAGGTTAAATTGGAAAGTTACTCAGCTCTGTTGGACTTGGACGATGCTGTTGATATAGCCGCTGCAAAATATGGGAATAGCGAAAACTATGACCGAAAGATACCAAATTATGCGGACTACGCAGTGGATAGTACGGTTCCTTATTCCTTGATGGAAGATTTTACACACAAACGACCGGCAGCATTCAGCCTCCGGGGTATGCAAATAGATACTGCCGACTGGAAATATGTATTTGTTAAGACATGTGAAGTGCTTGCCAATATAGACAAAGATGTTTTTAATAGATTCCTTTCCGATAAGAATATGCAAGGACGAAAAGTAGCTTATTTTTCTAAAGATCCAACTGGTATGCGTAAACCTGAGCTTATTCAAGAAACAGATATTTATGTAACGACTAATTTGAGCGCCAATAATATTCGGAATATCATTCAAAAGATGCTGAATAAATACAGCATTCCTTTGAGTGAGTATAAAATTTATTTGAAGGCCGATTATACTGCATTGCATGAGTAATTATCTGGGGTTCCGTACGCTGACCGGCAAGGCGCTAAAATACGTAGCATTGTTAAATGATCAATGGGTTGCGCTAATTGGTGGGGGACTTCTGCCTTCAAAAGCGGCCACCGCGAAAAATGGATTGGCTGGTCACAAGAACAAAAAACAAAACGTTTAATTTTTGTTGTTAATAATCAACGATTTTTAGTTCTTCCAGGTATCCAGATTAAGAATCTGGCCTCAAAGGTCCTGGCACTCAACGCGATACGGTTGCCAGCAGATTGGCTGGCCATTCATGGGCATTTGGCCCTGCTTGCGGAAACCTTTGTGGACTACAGCCGGTTTGCCGGAACCTGCTACCGGGCGGCGGGCTGGCTCCCACTGGGACAAACCAGTGGTTATGGACGTAAGGGTGATATCTACTACTACCACGGTGAGACAAAAACGATCTTTGTAAAACCAATGCACAAAGATGTCCAGAAAATTTTATCTGCGCCGTTTCTTCCTCCCGAATTTGCTGGAGGGGAAAGGCAATGGTGAGCTTAAATGAAGTTAGTATTGATACCAGGGGCGGTCTGCTTGATTATTTAGCTAAAATACGGGACCCTCGCAAACCACGCGGTGTTCGTCACGCTCAGGTATCTGTCCTGGCCGTGGCAGTGTGCGCTCTTTTATCCGGGGCAAAAAGCTTTACTGGCCTGGGCGAATGGGCTACTCATTTGTCGCAGGAACTGCCTAAACGGCTTGGCTGCCGCTATAGTGACAGACTTATAAAACATGTCCCGCCCAGTGAACCAACCCTTCGCCGCACTATCCAATCAGTAGATGCTGATGAGGTTGAGCGGGTCGTGGGTGAGTGGCTCGCACCTAAGATTTCAGATAACATAATAGCTCTAGACGGAAAAGTTTTGCGTGGTTCTAAAAAAGCTGGCGGCTTACTCATTTAGCAGATGGTGGAATCCCCAAAGTCCTGTAGGTTATGCAAACTGGACGTGGATTTCAGACAATGAGAAAGAGGTGAAGAAAAGTATACCAAAAGAGTTTCCAGGTGAAAAACCTGAAGTTCTAGCAGAACTGAAAGCAAGAAAAGGTTTTGGGACTATATGGGCGATATTTGTTTTGCACTGCTTTTACCCTCAAACATATCCACAAGTATTTAAGTACTTGAGTATTTTAGTATGATATAGGGGGTATTTCTTATAAAAATTTAAATTGGCGAATCGCGGCTTTTGTCTTGGCTACGGCATATCAAGGAATGTAAACATAGAGCACACAGGGACGGTTCTCATGTGCTTGTGCATGGGGTTAACACATGAGAACCGTCCCTGTGTGCTCTATGTTTTCAATGAATTGGTCATGAATAGACTAAGGACCGAGACTAATCAATGGAGATATAAAATTAATGAACTTTATCAAAATCCTGTAGTTCAAGTTCTGGGGATTGTTGGTGTGTTTGGAACAATCATTTCTTTACTAGTAGCTATTAGGCAATAATTATTTTATATCGCCTGGCTTCCGTAACCTTGCCAATATGAAATTTTGACTCTACGTGTATGTTAGAACGTTAGGCGAAAGGCTATACAATGCCCCCTCGATACCACTCTTGATACCAAGAATAAAGAACGCATTGTGGTATACTTTCTGGGATGTTCGATTGGTGCAAAACCTTTAAAGATTCTCAATCAACAACGGTTTACTGCTTAGAAGAGATTTTCATGTTTAACAGGGGTTACATCACGGTCGATATTGCGTGGGTTTTGTTTTACGTTATGAATCCAGTGGGATTAAGGGTGTGAAAAATATGGATATTCATGCTGATATAGAACGTTGTATCAACTCACTTGCCGAGAAGTTCTTAAAGTGGCCATTTAATTTTTTTACCGAATCTGATGCCCACTCATTCCTTTATTATTACATATTTCGTTCAGGCTCCAGGGAATTAAAACAGCAATATCCCACGGCCAATCCTCAGATAAAAACCGTGCTTGTGCACAGAGAATACCCTACTAGTTTCCGGTACAAAAAAGAGGGTATGGAGCTTAATGATACCGGGGGCAGGGGGCATTATGACCTGGTGGTATTGAACCCGGATTTTATGATAAAGCACTCCATTGACGAGATTATTGCAAAAAACTTTAAAAAATGCTGTGTCAATGAAGAATATCATCTTTTGACAGCCATAGAGTTTAAGCTTGTAGTAAGCCCCTTGAGCAAAAACTTACGAGAAGAAATTGCCAAAGATTTCACTAAGCTAACCTGGTCATTAGAACGCAAACAAGCCCAAAACGCCTACATGGTCATATTTAACCGTGTCAGGCCGGAAGTGACCTATTATGAGGAACTTGTAATATCGCTTCCTGGAGGACTCTGCCTTCAAAGTATTTTCTTTTTGAGAGAGAATATATGTCGTAAAAGTCCTTCATTCTGCTGTTTAACAAAGATAGTTTAATCATTGCCTCGAATTTTTCAGCAATTGAGGATTCAAGAGAATATGCCTTGATAACCGGTATCTCTTCTGTTTCTAGAAGCACAGGAAAATCGATCTCAGTAGGTTCAATCTGGCCTGTATAGAAGCAGGCTTATTCTTTATTTCACTCATAACAAGACCTCAATATATGTCTGAACTTGCTTTGTCACGCCACATATTTCAGCATATTTCATAAGCAACTCCAGGTTGCGGGTGTGGGTCTTTATATATTGAAGCATCATTTCCTTGATGATGTCCTTCCCAAGCTGTTTGCGATATCTCATGCAGTCACAGATGGTTTTTTCCTTGCTATATATCTTTACCTCATGACCGCCGGCTTGAATTTTTTCAATACCTGCGTTAAAAACCTTCGGCGAAAAATAATACAATTTAACAGGTGGGTATTCCGGTAGTGTTACTCTGGACTTTCTGCCGACAGCGACAGTTATTTCCCACGGTTTATAGGTGGTCAGATCATAGTAGGCTAGGGCGTACTGCAGACAGATAACGCCGTTCGGTATGGCCATTGCAACATCGAGCAGGACAGACCCGGCAGGGTTTTCCATGTCAACCCAGCGGTATAGGCCCCTTTTGATACGCTCAATTTCTCCATTTTCAAGGAGGTTATTAAGGTATATATTATGGATACCGGCCTGAGTGATGTCCTGAGTGCGGGCATAGCCGTTGTTTTTCTTGAAGATATTGTAGATTTGTTTATAGGTGACTTCTTTCATGTATCGTTAACACATCCTTGATAAAATAAACGGCAGTTTATTGTTTTCGTATTAAGTATAATCATTCATCGAAGTAAAAAGATAAAAAAACAGGTATAATTATTGTCGATTTGGTTGATTTCTATTATTGATAAAAATAGAGGCAAGTGCGCTTAACTGCCGTATCCCTTATCATTATTATAACCAATCTTGTTTATGAATGAAAGATGTTTTTGAACTAAACACTTTGCAATATATCCACTAACTCGCTAATCTGTCATGGGATGGCTTGTATAGTGTGGCTGAAATCCTTTGCAGTTTTCTTGGAAAACCTTACGTCGGCCTTAAGTCCAGAGGAGATTCAACTTTCATGAGTAGCCATAATGGAAGGACCCAAAAACACGGAGGTTTGTGCGACATGGCCGCAGACATTTGGACAGAGGTGAGCAGCCCACATCAGCTGGCGGAGATGAAATAGATAGGGTTTATTAATAAATTATAAAGACATGCTTGACAAACATACGTTCCCCTGGTGAACTATGCCTGACCGGTAAATTCTGCCGGTCTTTTTCTTTTGGCGGGCCCTTACTTACCGGTCGGGGCCCGTACCAAAAAAATAAGCATGCAAGGGGGATAATGAAATGGCAGTAACCAAAGTGCCCGGTAACTCTGCTCTCAAGCTCGTGCTGCATGTTGGCGATAGCACTGCCGGCAGCCCGATCCTTAGAAACAAGAGCCTGACCAATCTCAAGGCAGCTGCTGCAAACCAGGATGTTTTCGATGTGGCCACCTCCCTTGGCAACCTGCAGGACTATCAGCTGAACGGGATTATCAGAGTGGACAATGCCTCTATAATCCAGGTTTAAGTTCTATGATTTAATTCTACAAACATCGTAGCAGTTTAAGGGACTTTTACTGCATTCCTCATAGGTCGGTGCGAATGAATTCGCACCTACATCAGGATGCATTACCTATTTTTATATTAATTCGCACCTATATTTAGCCAGGATGCAAGCAGTGGCAAAAGCCCGCTCACCTGGGCCATGTGTAAACCGCACATGCCAGGTGAGCGGGCCTATTCTTTGTTGCCAAAAAGATAAGGGTTTTAATGACAACGAGAACTGTCCCTGTTGCGGACCCTTGCAGGAGTCTGTCCTTAATTGTAGAAATTTAACATTGATTTGCTCCATAAGCTGGATACGGAATAGAAGGAAGTAACCTAAAGGATTTCAAACTCGATTTTGCTGGACAGAGCTTTATTGATGTCTTTGTCGGCAAGAATGGCACAGGTAAATTTAACCTTTCTTAAAGTGTAAATGGTCTGACAGTGAGGGCCGTCCCCATTGTCAACCCATTGTCAACTAGAATATAAAAAGCATAAAAATAGTCAAGACACAGGCGCCCTTAGAGTGCCTTTTTTAATCCCTTTATACGTTCTTTAACACGTGCTATACTGGTATTGAATTGGGAAGGGGAACCATCTTGAAAAGCTACTCATCCAGAGAGATTATACAGATACTATTAAAAGACGGCTGGTACCACATCGAA
>JAQVOH010000045.1 GCA_028702695.1 Desulfotomaculaceae bacterium | reverse complement strand
TAAGCACTTTCATAGCCTTATCCTTGTTTTTATGCTGGGACTTTTCATCCTGCATGGAGACGACAATACCGCTCGGCAAGTGGGTAATACGTACTGCGGACTGGGTGGTATTAACGGACTGGCCGCCATGCCCGGACGCGCAGAAAACATCGATGCGCAGGTCGTTGGGATCAATATCCATATCGACTTCCTCGGCCTCAGGCAATACGACCACAGTAGCGGCAGAAGTGTGAATGCGCCCACCCGACTCGGTGCTGGGGATACGCTGCACGCGGTGCACCCCGCTTTCAAACTTAAGGCGGCTGTAAGCGCCTTTCCCGCCAATAAGGAAAATAATCTCTTTAAATCCCCCTATGTCGGTGGGATTGCTGTTGAGCACCTCAGTATGCCACCCCTGCCGCTCGGCATAGCGGGAGTACATGCGGAACAAGTCTGCAGCAAACAGGCCAGCCTCTTCACCGCCGGTACCGGCGCGAGTCTCTACAATCACGTTTTTATCGTCATTAGGGTCTTTCGGCAGCAGCAGCAATTTCAGACGCCGCTCCAGTTCATCTTTTTTTGGCGCCAGTTCTTCTAGTTCAAGCTGGGCCATTCCCCGCATTTCGGCATCTGCATCCTCCGTCAGGAGGGCCTTCGCCTCCTGCATTTCCCTGGTTACTTTCATATATTCCCGGTATACGTTAACCACGCCGGTCAGATCGGAATGGCTTTTTACGTACTGCTGCCAGAGAGGAAGGTCGGCCATAATTTCCGGGTCCCCGATCAGGTTGCCCAATTCTTCGTACCTTTCCTCCAGGCTGGCCAACTTATTTAGCATTATTCTCCACCTTCCTTCAGTACTGCCCCGAAGGCAGCAATGGCCACCTCCACCTGGCCATTGTCTGGTGGGCTGGTAGTCAGTTTTTGCAACCACAAGCCAGGAGCGATTAAAAAACGGCAAAGCGGTGTGGCAGCATACTTGCCAGATAATTTAAGTATTTCATATGAAATGCCTGCCACAACAGGCAGTAACAGTATGCGGGAGAGTATTCTCCACCACAGCGCCTGATGACCCAACAAGGAAAATAGGAGGATACTGATGACCATTACAATCAGCAGGAAACTTGTGCCGCAGCGAGGATGCAGGGTGGAATATTTCTGCACGTGGTCGGGCTGGAGCAGATCACCGGCCTCATAGGCGTTGATAACCTTGTGCTCAGCTCCATGATACTGGAATACACGCTGGATATCAGCCATCCGGCCGATCGCCACCACGTAAGCCAGGAAAATTGTAATACGGAAGAACCCTTCAATAATGTTCTGAACCAAGCTGCCCGGGGCTATTTTGTTCAGCATATGGGCCGCAGCGGTGGGCAGCACTGCAAAAAGCAGTATGGTAAGCCCTAGCGCCACCGCGATCGTAATAAAAATCTGAAAGGGCGTCAGTTCCTCTTCTTCTCCGGTGGCCTGGCCTGCTGAGTAGGTAAGCGCCTCAATACCCATAATCAGGGATTCTATCAGCATTACCACCCCGCGTACCATGGGCCACTTTAAAAATCGCACCCGATTAGTTATTGACCCCACGTTATTTTCGTCAATAACGATGGTCTGGTCCGGTTTACGAACAGCAATGGCACGGGAATCCGGGCCACGCATCATTACTCCTTCAATGACCGCCTGGCCGCCGTATTGGAATGAAGCCACTCATGACACTTCCTTTTAAGCAGGCTGCCTGCCGTTGTATTAACACAGACAGCCCGACTTCTCCGCATAGTAAAAGTAGCAGAGCGTCTGCTCTGCTACCAGCCCTACTTCGTCGTTAGGCCGTATTTTTTACGGAAACGTTCGGCCCTGCCGCCGGTCTCAATGGTCCGCTGTGAGCCGGTATAAAAGGGGTGGCACTTGGAGCAAATCTCCACGCGCATATCTTTTTGGGTCGAGCCGGTTTCAAAGGTTTCACCGCACACACAGGAAACTGTTATTTTCCCGTACTTCGGATGGATATTTTCTTTCATTTTACTCACCTCTTTCCTTACACAGCAAAGGGACACACTTCCTAATTATAGCATACGTTTTATTGCCCTGCAAGATAAATACATGCTTCACCGGCTTTTCGCCTTCCATGAAAATTTTGCAGCATATTTACACAATAAAATTACAATGCTAAGATTAAGCTAAAATTAACAAATAAAGGAGTGTTATTATGCCCGTCATCACAGTTGAAGCAAGCAAAATGGACAGAAACAAAAAGGCGCTACTGGTTAAGGAACTTACTCAAAAAGCAAGCGAGATTTTGAGTATACCCCCGCAGGCTTTTGTTACGCTGATCAAAGAAAATGACATGGACAATATTGGAACCGGCGGCCAGCTTTTGTCTGACAAAATGGCCAAGTAGTTTAACAACATGGGTGTCTGTCTTGAATATGCGGGTGCGAAGTAATATAAATGCCACAACTGGTTCTCGAAAGGCCTTTGGGGTAGCGGGCTTGGGGTTATCCTCCGCGCTCGAAACTACTCTACCGGGTGGCTGTAACTGCCCACGGTCAGACCAGGCAATTCGCTCAAGGCCTCCACCAATTCCGGTACACCCATAGTGGGTCCGCTGGGTAAGGGCACGTGCCGCCAGAGCAGGGTGGGGTCTATATTAAGGTTTCTCAATTGAACCATGTTGACCCCGGTATCGCGGATCAGCTCTATAAGTGCGGCAACCTCCTCCTCCCGGTCTGTCAGACCGGGAAAAACCAGCAGGTTCAAGGAGGTTTGAACCCCGCCGGAGACCGCATTCGCAATGGAGTGACGGACCTCTGCCAGCCCAAATCCGGCAGGGCGGTAGTAGGCCTCGTAAGTTTCCGGTCTGGCGCTGATCAGGCTGATCCGGATGGCGTCCAGGCCGGCCCGACAAATCTCTGCTACACCGGTGGTATGCCCGCCGTTGGTGTTCATATTAATAGTGCCCGAATTGGTTTCAGCCCTGATCAGACCGATGGCCTCGGAAATAACTGCCGCGGCCAGAGTTGGCTCCCCTTCGCAGCCCTGCCCGAAACTGGCTATGGCGCCGACCCCACACTTCAGGTGTGGGATCGCCACCTCGACTATCTCCCGGGGTGTTGGGTTGAAGTTAATGCGTGACTGGGGTGAGGGGCAACATTCAGCCGGCTGCAGTGATATGCACCCGAGGCAGTTGGCATTGCACTTTGGTGAAACCGGGATCCCACCCTCCCAGCGGCCATAAAAAATGTTTTGGGCGGTAAAACAGTGGTAATTAAGGGCACAGTGAGCAAGTTGGTTAATAATTCGGTTGGCCGGGAAGTCTTTTTGCTTTTGCTTAACTCTGATCGGCAGGTCCCCGTCATCGTATGCTCTGGGCTCCCAGGGCCGGGGATCATCGGTGGGCAGGGCAGCGACATATAATTCACCACCCCGGCAGGCTACGGCTGTATAACCCATCAGAGGTAGCGGTTTTTCTTGTTTGCCACGCTGAAAAGAAGGCAAGAGTGTACGGGTATAGCCCTGGGGCAGCAACGCCCCCACCGCCCAGGCCATTCCTTTTTTCCATGGGTTTTGCCCCAGCAGGGTGAAACGCCCGGCCTGGGTTATGCCGAGCGGGACGCCACCTGGGACCAGTACCAGAGAAGCACCTTTTGGCAGTTTAATCAGGTCAGCCTCTGTTATTTCCACAAACCTGTCCCCGCTACGGCCGGTGGCCAGCAGGCTGTGATGGTCATAAAGGCTACCGTCTTCCCCTGCAAAAACCAGGCGGTACACTGGTCATTCCCCCTAAAGACAACTTATTGCAATATTATAATTGATACAACTATTCCTGGCAAACATGGATCATTTATTGAAATCCTTCTGCAGCGATAATTTTAATATACATTAGCGTTTTAAGCGGTTTTTTAGCTATATTTTAACACAGACCCCTTTCGTGGGATGCATGAGGGTCTCTTAACGCGATAGCTTATCTTTCGGCATCACCGATTTTTATGTGTGACTTATAGAACTCTTCGCGCGTTTCTGTTATCGCTTTACGCATGACCAGGAGCCTATTGATGTGATGGTTTTCCTCGTTAATCAATTCCTCAACCATAAATCTTTCTTCCTCCGGAACAACTCTTCTAAATTGAAGAAAGAAAATTACGGAGTCTTTTTCAAAATCAAGGGCTAAATTTATCGCCTCAACCGGGTTGGTCAGGCCGGCCGCCAGCGCTGCCACATCGATGTCTTTGCTAAAAACATTGCTGTCGACCAGTTCCTGCATATAGTCCCTGAATTCATCTTCAAACGGTTCCGGGACTCCATACGCGGCCATTTTTTGCGCTATATTTTCAAATGTTAAGTAGTGCATGCTTTCTTCTCCTGCCATAAAAGCAAATATTTCTTTTACCTCTTTTACTTCCGCCTTCGCTGCCAGCGCAGTGTAAAACGCCAGCCCGTTCTTCTCGATGTTCATGGCGACTTCAGCTAGCTCAAGGGGAGTATTCAGCATTTTAACAGCCTCCTTTTACCATATTTGTATCAATCCTACTTGAAATATATTAATAACCAATTAATAACATATTAAATCTTTCTTACATTTGTACAATATATTACTATAGAGTCCAGCTTACTGAGCAATGCCGAAAAAAATAAGCCTCACCTTTCGGCGAGGCTTATTTTAGCCGTAGTAATGTTCCTGTTCCAGGTAATGAAGCGGGTCTAAGGGAATGCCGTTCTTGATCACTTCCAGGTGCAGGTGAGGGCCTGTGGATTTGCCTGTGCTGCCGGCCAGGGCAAGCACCGTGTTGGTATCCACTGAATTTCCTTCAGAAATCAGGATTTTTGAGCAGTGGGCGTACAGTGTGCGCACTCCATCACCGTGGTCGATAATCACGGCCAAGCCGTAAGTACCCCTCGGACCGGCAAATACCACCCGGCCGGGCGCAGACGCCCTGATTGGCGTGCCCTCTTCCACGGCAATGTCAATTCCCTCGTGGGGCTTCCCATCTCGCAAACCGAAAGGTGAGCTGATGGTACCTTGTAGCGGCCAGGATAACCATCCTGCGGCAAACCCTCTGGAAGGAAGGGGTTCAAGGCTGGCGACACTACGGGGAATCATAAGTTTCTGGCCCGCCAGGATGGTGTTTGGGTCTGCCTGCTCGTTTCTGGTGGCTATCACATTGATACTAACGTGGTAGGCCTTAGAGATATCCAGCAACGTTTCTCCCGGCTGCACCAGGTGGACAAGGCAATCTGAAGGGATCTTTAGGCACTGGCCAACCTTAATGTGATCCCGGTCAGGCAGACCGTTCGCCAACGCCAGTGTTTCCAGGGAAGCACCGTTTAGCCTGGCAATATCTGTAAGGGTGTCGCCCAGCTTAACCACGTACAGGCGCTGGTTATCATCCTCCACCAGAACCGCTGGAGGCGAAATATAGGGCTTATTATTCACCAGCAACTCGTCCAGACGGGCCAAAGCCGGACTGGCGCCCAGGAGGATAACAGCAACCGAAAACACTGCTACAGCGGCCTTAATCCGCCTTATATGCCGTTTGCAAAATTGCTTTTTCAAAAAATACACCTCTTCCAAGCAAAATCAATAGCTAGTTTTGCCAGAAGAGGTACTTATTATACTCTTAGCTATCCATTACTTGCCCTCAGCGCCTGCCGTATGAACGCCCCGTCGTCCGTTCTCGGGACGGCTCACGGCCCCCCCCTCGGCCCGCCGCAGGTGTAGAAAGGCGCCCACCAGGTCTTTGTTGGTCCTGGTCCGCTTCATCTGTTCGACAAGCATATCCATGGCCTCCCAGGGGGTTGCCCCGTTGATAGACTTACGGAACTGCCAGATCATTTCCAACTCTTCCTTGGAAAGCAGCAATTCTTCTTTGCGCGTACCGGAGCGATGCACATCAACAGCCGGGAAAAGCCTTCTTTCGGCCAGACGTCGGTCCAGAATCAGCTCCATATTGCCCGTTCCTTTGAACTCCTCGAAAATAACATCGTCCATCCTGCTCCCTGTTTCAACCAGGGCAGTGGCCAGGATAGTCAGGCTGCCGCCCTCTTCCAGTTTCCTCGCCGCGCCAAAAAACCTTTTGGGCTTATGCAGGGCAGCCGGATCGACTCCACCGGAAAGAGTGCGCCCGCTTGGCGGGACCACCAGGTTGTGCGCCCTGGCCAAGCGGGTGATGCTGTCCAGCAGGACCACCACATCCTGACCATGCTCAACCAGTCGTTTGGCCCTCTCCAAAACCATATCAGCAACTTTGATATGATTTTCCGGCGGTTCATCAAAGGTTGAGCTGACAACCTCGCCGTCCACGGAGCGTTCTATATCAGTTACTTCTTCCGGTCGTTCATCAATAAGAAGGACCATCAAAGTTATTTCCGGGTGGTTACGGGTGATACTGTTGGCGATTTCTTTGATAAGAATGGTCTTGCCAGCTTTGGGCGGGGAAACAATCAGACCGCGCTGACCCTTGCCGATGGGAGCAAGCAGGTCGATAATCCTGGTTGAAAATTTATCCGGTTCAGTTTCGAGGTTGATCCGCTCCAGGGGATAAAGGGGGGTGAGCCCATCAAAATGCAGTCTGCTTTCGGCTTGCTGCGGGTCAATGCCGTTGACTTGTTCCACCCGCAACAGGGCAAAGTATCGTTCACTTTCTTTAGGCCGGCGCACCTGACCCGCCACCATGTCACCTGTACGCAGGTCAAAACGCCTGATTTGTGATGAGGATACGTAGATATCATCATAACTGGGAAGGTATTGGAAGGGTCTTAAGAAGCCGTAACCGTCAGGCAGGATATCCAGTACTCCTTTGGCATATAAAAGGCCGTTCTTCTCGGTCTGAGTCTTGAGGATTTCAAAAATTAGCTCCTTTTTGCGGTACTTATAGTAGGCCGGTAGTTCGAGGTCCTTGGCTATTTTATAAAGTTCAACCAGCGTTTTACTCTCTAAGTCTGCATAATTCAAAGGCAACCCCCCCAGCGATTATATTATAGTTTTTAACCACGGTGACCTGTTCTATGTATCTCGCCCTGGCACCGGCGTCGTTCCAAAAGGAATAACAGCAGAAAATAAACAGCCAGGGAGAATAGCGTGGCGTTAACCAGGCTACCCACCAGAAAAGGATAGCCGTGTTCAATTACCTTTTCCAGATAAGGGCCCAAGAATGAAAACCCACTGATGGTAACGTCGGTTTCGGGGATACCCCCACATAGAAACTTGCCAACGAGGATGTTAATTGTGAAGAAAACAGGAACTAGCGGCTTAAAGACACAAACTGTGGCAACGGCTGCCAGTGGACTGCAACGAATGAGGCGAGCAGCCAGGTAGGAAAGCGGTATGCTGATAATAGGGATGGGCAGAAAGTCAAAGGCAATCCCTAATGCCACTCCTCTGGCAATCTTTTTGGGTGAGTCAGGCAGGCTCATAACCTTGTCGTAGTAATTTTTCAGGCACTCTGACACAGGTGAGCTAATTTTCTTTTTGAAAAACAAAATTCCATCGGCAAACATGTCCTACCCCTCAGTCTTCTTTACATATACTATATTCTCTTGTTAAAAACCCCCTAAGAATCATTTTACTTCATTTTCCTGGAAGAGGCAAAATCTACTGACAAATAATTTTGGTGCTAGTGTTTTATTTACTTATTCTTAACGGTCTCCCAGTCTTTAAGGAATTTTTTTATACCGGCATCGGTGAGGGGGTGCGTGATCATCTGCATCAGCACCCGGTAAGGTATAGTGGCGATATGGGCTCCGGCCTTGGCCGCGGTGATGACGTGAATGGTGTGGCGAATACTGGCGGCAATCACCTCGGTGGGCAGTTGGTAGAGGTTAAAAATTTCCATAATGTCACGGATCAATTCCATCCCGTCCAGGCTGATGTCGTCCAGTCGCCCGACGAAAGGACTGACGTAAGAGGCTCCGGCACGGGCGGCCAGCAAGGCCTGGTTGGCTGAAAAGACCAGGGTTACATTGGTACGGATGCCCTCTTGGGACAGGCTTTTAGTGGCTTTTAGACCCTCTGCAGTCATTGGAATTTTCACCACGATATTTGGGTGTATGGCTGCCAATGTATGTGCTTCGTCAATCATACCAGGGGCGTCAAGGCTCACCGCCTCAGCGCTGATGGGCCCGTCTACGATAGAGGCAATAGTTCGGACCACTTCGGCGAAATTGCGCCCCTCTTTGGCAATAAGAGAAGGGTTGGTGGTTACACCGCAAATCACCCCAAGGGCATATGCCTCACGAATCTCATCAATGTTGGCTGTATCAAGAAAAAGCTTCAATTTTCTTTTAACACCTCCGGCTATACTTATAATTAAGCCTTATGCGAGCTGCCAAAAACCCTAATTTTCTCCCTGATTAGACTGATCGCCGCGTCCCTTGCCGGTCCCAGCATTTTGCGGGGGTCAATTTCTTCAGGATTATCCGACATCACCTGGCGGGCGGCGGCAACAAAGGCCTCGCGGATGTTGGTGTCGATATTGACCTTGCATACGCCCAGACCAATAGCCTTGCGGACGTCCTCATCCGGAACACCGGATGACCCGTGCAGGACGATGGGTATGTTAACCAGTGATTTAATCTTGGCCAGGCGGGTGAAATCCAGTTCCGGTTTTCCCTTATACTGACCGTGGGCAGTGCCAATGGCCACAGCCAGCGCATCCACTCCGGTTTCCCTGACGAATTGGGCCGCCTCCTCGGGGTCAGTAAAAAGGGCGTCGCGATCACTAACACTGATGTCATCTTCGGTGCCGCCTATTTTACCCAGTTCCGCCTCTACCGACACGCCTATGGCCCTTGCTACATCCAGCACCCGCCTGGTCAGGGCGATATTATCAGCCAGGGGCAACTTGGAACCATCGATCATAACCGAGGAAAACCCAGCCCTGATACATTGTATTACCTGCTCAAAACTGGTGCCGTGGTCCAGGTGCAGGGCTATCGGGATGGTAGCGCGCTCCGCGGCCAGTTTGGCCAGGGCAACGATATAGTCTATCCCTGCGTATTTGATGGCTCCCTGACTGGCCTGCATGATTACCGGGGCTTTTTCGGCCTCGGCAGCTGCAACGATGGCCTGGACGATCTCCATGTTGTTGCAGTTAAATGCTCCCACAGCATAGCTGCCGGCTTCTGCAAGTTTCAACATTTCGCTAACAGGCATGAGAGACACAGCATAAACCTCCTTTTAAATAAATACTCGCAACTAGAGCAGCTCTAGTTTACACAACTTTAAAACACAACGCGAAAATTCGTTTTTTCCGTCGGAAGGATAAAACTACGCAAACTGACATTTGACCAAGTCAAATGCCAGTGAGATTTAAGCCAACTTTTTGGTCTGGTAATTACAGTATGACCGGAAGCAGGCAGTATTATGTTTTACTCCTTTTGCGGCGGGTTTTTTTGGACTTACCGGTGTTAGCCAGACTGTCCAAACATTTAAACCCGTGCCGGTCCAACTCGATCATATCAACCTGCTGAATTACTTTTAAGTCTTCTTCTGTCTCAGCATATATGATGTTTAGGCTGTCACAGTTTTTACATTGGAGTTCCAGTCGATCCGGGAAGATATCTACCTCGATTTTATAATTGCCGCACTGGCAGTAAAGCTCCCCCCGCTCGGCGATTTCGTGGAGGCAATTCAACACTTCGTACATTATCTTGGAGTTATTGAAGTAACTGTCACAGCCAAACTCATTGACCAGGGCTTCCAATTCCTGCTCATAGCTGGCAGTCATCTCGTTAACTTTTGATCTAGGTCCGATATATCCCAATTCCAACTCGGTATCATCACAGGAAAGGGTGACCACCTCTCCCGACCATAGCCTCTTGCCGGATATCTCCCGTAGGTGTTTGGTTTCGCATACCACACAGGGAACCTGGAGCCAGTAGTAGCTGAGATTTTTTGTGCTGACGGTCAGCTTAGTGGCGCCGCAGGAGCAAATAACATGGAAAGCTTGCCCCCTGGCAATGGAAAACCGGGGAAATTCATGGAACTCCATTTTACCGCAATCAGGGCATCGCATGGCCAGCACGGTGTTTGTGTCAATACCCATTGCTAAACCCTCCTAAAACGATAAGGGATTGATTCCAGGTAAGAGATCCGGGGCTTTTCTTGATAATCAAAACCAGCGTTCCCAAAAAGCTTGTGTTCCCTAATCTCTTAATATAATACTTCGCCGCGGCTCCTAAAAGTCCTCTTTCAATCCTGAGCCTACAAATAAAAACAGCCGGAGTTTCACCACCGGCTATTCCGGGCTAGCAACGATTTTCGGCCAAACCTGGAGCCGCCTCTAAGCAGCTAATTTAAGACGGCCACTTTAAGAAAACGGGTATGAGTGATCAGCCAATTTCTTTAATCATCGCTCGCCTGTCTTTTTCTTCTAAAATCAATCCTTTGATCAGGTAGCGGATTTCATCAAGGTCAAAGGGTTTATTGATATAGCGCTTTACCCCTCTCCTTTTAGCTTCTGCCACTATATCAAGTTCACCATATGCAGTCATCATCACCACGGGTGTTTGCGGCATGATTTTAAGTAGTTCATCAAGTGTTTCCAGTCCACTCATGCCTGGCATCTTAATATCAAGGAGGACCAATAGAGGAAGACTTTCCCTTACCTTCATGATAGCTTCCAGTCCGCTGGAAGCTGTTGCCACAAGGTAACCTTCATCAGAAAAAGCTTCATATAGAAGACGGCGCACACCTGCCTGGTCATCCACAATGAGCAAATCGCAAGCTACCCCGGCATATATCCCACCCCAGCCCTGTACTAGCAAAATTTAATAATAAACTTAGATTTCGGCAGACTTTTCTAAAAACCTGCTTAGTTAAGGAAAATATTAACGTATTTAACGTCAAAAATACCCGGGCAGGTTCATCCCTGAAAACATAGACACTGAGACAGCAACCAGTACGCCTAAAAGTAAGCCCATAAACACCACCAGCAGCAACACCGGGCTGAGTACAGCCAGTAATGTCCGGCCTGTCGAAAGGCCATGGACTTCCTTGATGCCGATTACCATGAGCACGGTAACCCAGGTCCATACAACCAGCACCGTAATTAATATGAATGCCGTTGAAACCAGGTAGTAGTTGAGCATCTGGACAGGAATTATTAAAATCGTCGGGATTAAGGAGAGGCCAACGATAGCGGCAACATTCCTGGCTCGCCCCACCCCGCCCAGCATTTCCGCGACGAGGCTGATAAAGGCACTATAACTAAACCATTTTATGTAACCCCACAGGAAAATTAAGACCGCGCCCAGGACCTGCAGAGGCCGGGCTGATGACGAAAGAAGAACCATAGCAGAAGGCTCAGCGGTCTGGTTTAAAACTCTTGAGATGGTTAGCAGCCACATTAGCACCCCGGCCAATCCGAGAATGGTCACCAGCAGCAGCGCAAAGAACAGTGGTGGGTGCTGGGCAGCCCTTTGCAGGGTTTTAACCGGTTCAAAAAGGACCCCGTAAACAAGTTCCAGAAAGCCAAGGGCGGGTTCGTCCTCACTGTTGCCTAAAATTGTCTCTCCGGCATTATTTAAACAGGGAGCGCAAGATGGTTTTTCTTGTGGCTCCAGCCCGCTCCTGTCAGCGCCACCTGTACTGGATGCCGCACCTTGAGAGTGTTGCTCAATCTCATACGTGTTATCGTCCATGGCAATTTTCTCCTTTCGAGCTATGCTAGCGCGGGTTGGGGGAATTCGTATTTCCCCCCAGCAGTTCCGTCCATCCCAGTCCCGACAGCGTACTTCCCTTCACCCCAGCAAACAACCCCTGCCACAAGCTTTTTTGACCTATCTCAATAATAGCTGGTTCGCCAGCTATCCCGGCCATTTTCCCGGCCAGTAGTACCGCATCATGGAAATCTCCTAATTGGTCAACAAGTCCGAGCTCTTTAGCCTGGCGCCCAGTATAGACCCTTCCGTCCGCCAGGGCTTTAACTTCATCAACATCCTTATGCCGGCCACGGGCCACCACATCTACAAACTGGTCGTAAATATCGTCAACCATGGACTGAAAAATAGCCCTTTCCTCGGGTGTCACCGGACGATCCGACGACCCCATATCCTTGTAAGGGCCGCTCTTGTAAATTTCCCGGTCTATACCGATTTTACCATATAGTTCTTCCAAATTTGTTGTCTCCATAAACACACCAATGCTTCCTGTTATGGTGCCTGGATTCGCGACAATTTGATCTGCTCCGGCGGCGATCCAGTACGCGCCAGAAGCTGCCACATCACCCATGGAAGCCACCACTACTTTGCCTGACTGCCTCAGCCGCTGCAGTTCGCTGTCAATTTCCTGGGAGGCTGCAGGGGTCCCCCCGGGGCTGTTCAACCTGACTACCACTGCCTTGAGTCCTGGCGTTCTGGCTGCGTCTCTGAGAGAAGCAGCGATAGCCTCCGCCCCCGCCTGGGCTTCAAAAAGATTAGCGCTCCGGCCGCTGGCTATGGTTCCTTCTATGTAGATAACGCCGACCTCTCCCCTGCCAGCGACCGAATCTTCAGCCGTTTTGCCACCCGGCTTCATGGCTATGGCCAGAACCAGGGAAAGTGCCGTAACTCCCAGGATCAGCCCGGCAATAATCTTTTTCTTCAAAGCGATCAACCTCCTTTACTTATAATAGCTTGTTATATTCACCACTAAATCATGCACACCTGCAAGTCCTGGACAGTTCTCCTGCTTCCATCCGGGCGTAAAAAAAGCTTTGGTTTTATCCAAAGCTTAAACAATTATTAAAGATGCCTGGTCTCTTTATATTTTCTGGCCGCCCCGATAAAGTCTCGAAACAGTGGGTGTGCCCGGTTGGGACGGGACTTAAATTCCGGATGAAACTGGGTAGCGACAAACCACGGGTGCTCGGGCAACTCAACGATTTCCACCAGGTAACCATCAGGCAGTGTCCCGCTGAACTCCATTCCATGACCGGCCAACTCGGAACGAAAGTCGTTGTTCAGTTCATAGCGGTGGCGATGCCTTTCTACAATAATCTCCTGCTTATAGGCCTGGCGTGCTTTTGACCCGGACAGCAGCCTGCAGGGATATCCCCCCAGACGCATGGTGCCTCCCTTGATATCGAGGTCTTTTTGTTCCGGCAACAAATCTATCACCGGGTAACTTGTTTCAGGATTAAATTCTGTACTGCTGGCACCCCGCCAACCCAACACGTTGCGAGAAAACTCAATCACAGCCAACTGCATGCCCAGGCAAAGTCCCAGGTAAGGAACCCTACGTTCACGGGCATAACGTATTGCTTCAATCTTACCCTCGATACCGCGATCACCAAAACCGCCCGGTACCAGGATCCCGTCCACGTCCTGTAACAGCTCATGGACATTGTCCGGGGTAACACCTTCAGAATCAACCCATATGATCTCGATGTCCGATTCATGATAAAACCCTGCATGGCGCAAGGCCTCCGCTACACTAAGATAGGCGTCGTGCAGGGAAACATACTTTCCGACCAGCGCTATTCTGGTTAAATAGCGCAGGTTTTTGAGCCGGTAAACCATTTCGGACCATTCGGACAAATCCGGGGGCCCGGTTTGAATCCCCAGCTTTCTTAAAACTATATCGGCCAGCCCCTCTTGTTCCAGCCCCAGAGGCACTTCGTAAATAGACGGTGCATCCACTGCCTGGATCACCGCCTCTTTGTCTATGTCGCATAATAAGGCCAGCTTTTCTTCCATTTCCTTCGATAGGGGCAATTCACTGCGGCAGACGATCACGTCGGGCTGAATGCCGATGCCCCGAAGCTCCTTGACGCTGTGCTGGGTGGGCTTGGTTTTTAACTCGTTCGCCGCCCGCAGATAAGGCACTAGAGTCACATGGATATAGATCACGTTCCCCCGGCCAAGATCTGATTTCAACTGGCGTATCGCTTCCAGAAAGGGTTGTGATTCGATGTCACCAACCGTACCCCCAATTTCGGTAATAATCACGTCCGCATTGGCTTCGGTAGCCACACGCTGGACCTGTTCCTTGATTTCGTTGGTAATATGGGGAATAACCTGTACTGTACCGCCAAGATAGTCGCCCCTGCGCTCCTTACTGATGACAGAACTATAAATTCCGCCCGTAGTCACATTGCAGCTACGGGAAATATTAATGTCGATGAAGCGCTCATAGTGACCCAGGTCCAGGTCTGTCTCAGCTCCGTCCTCGGTCACAAATACCTCCCCATGCTGATAGGGGCTCATGGTTCCAGGGTCGACATTGATATAAGGATCGAGCTTCTGAATAGCGACATTCAAGCCACGGCTTTTTAAAAGCCGCCCCAGAGAGGCGGCTGTAATTCCTTTTCCCAAAGATGAAACGACCCCACCTGTAACGAAAACAAATTTGCCCATGCCAGCCTCCTGTGAATTCCTGTCAGAAATGTTTAAACTCCTCTAACATTTTATCTGTGACCACTGAACATGTCAATAGATTGTCGAAAAAGTAGAGGCACGCCTCGCTCCCATGCAGGAGCGCCAGTTACACCTCAATCACCGGGTTTTTTCCTACATTCTATCTGGAGCCGCCAAACCCAAGAGGCCCAATGCGTTTTTCAGGGTGATGCTGGTCGCATCCATCAGTACCAGTCGGGCAGCCGTAAGTTCCTGGTCCTGGGTGATTACGCGATGGCTGTTGTAAAAGCTGTGCAATAGCCCAGCCAATTCATGGAGGTAACGGGCAATACGCTGTGGCGCCAGACCGCCTGCCGCTGAAGCCACTTCACCAGGAAAGTCGGCCAGTTTGCGGGCAAGCGCCAGTTCGGGTTCTTCTTTTAGCAGGCTGTAATCAACCAGTCCGGGATCGGGGCGCGCCCCCCCCTGCTCGGTGAGCTGCCGGAAGATGCTGCAGATACGGGCATAAGCATACTGAATATAATATACGGGATTTTCGTTGCTTTCAGCCCTGGCCAAATCCAGGTCGAAGTCCAGATGGCTATCGGCGCTGCGCATGACAAAGAAGTAGCGAGCAGCATCCCTTCCCACTTCCTCAACCAGCTCTTCTAGAGTCACAAACTGGCCCGAGCGCTTGGACATCCGGACAAGTTCTCCACCCTTGTACAGGCGTACCAGTTGCATAATTACCACATCAAGCGCTGCCGGTTCATAACCCAGGGCTGCGGCCGCCCCCTTCATCCTGGGGACATGCCCGTGGTGGTCCGCTCCCCAAATATTAATAACCCAGTCAAACCCCCGCTGAAACTTGTTCCAGTGGTAGGCGATGTCTGCTGCAAAATAGGTAGGAAGTCCGTTGGAGCGTACCATAACCTCGTCCTTTTCAACCCCAAATT
Organism: Desulfotomaculaceae bacterium; assembly: GCA_028702695.1. Lineage (GTDB taxonomy): Bacteria > Bacillota > Desulfotomaculia > Desulfotomaculales > Pelotomaculaceae > Pelotomaculum_C. The sequence continues at coordinate 6,458 of JAQVOH010000045.1, read as the reverse complement.
CCGTGGCCTTAAACCAGAGGGCTTCCTCTTTTTCATAGATAAAACCCCGGTCTTTTAAGAAATCCAGGGTTTTCTGAACTGCACCCGTATCGTGCAGGGACTGCTCGGAAAACCAGACATCGTACTTTACGCCGAAATCGCTTAAGACCCTTTTAATGTTTCCCAGCTTTTCCTCCAACGCAAATTCTACCAGAGCAGCACGACGGTCAGCAGCATCCCGTTCGAGGTAAGCGTCACCATGCAAGTCCCGGAAGGAACTGGCAGATGTAAGGATATCCTCACCATGGTAGCCCCCCTCAGGCACGGGTATATTCCGGCCAAACAACTGGAGATAGCGGGCTTCCAGGGAAAGGCCAAAATTCTCAATCTGGTTGCCGGCATCGTTGATATAGTACTCGCGGCTCACATCGTAGCCGGCAAAGTCCAGGATGGCGGCAATGCTGTCACCCAGGGCCGCACCGCGTGCGTTTCCCATATGCAAGAGGCCAGTGGGGTTGGCGCTGACAAATTCTACCTGGACCTTTTTACCGTGGCCCAGATCCAGCCTGCCATAGTCCGCACCATGCTGTAAAATGCCCGGCAGTACCTGGTAAACCCAAGCCGGATCAAGGTAAAAGTTGATGAAACCCGGCCCGGCAATTTCTACCCGCTCCACCCAGGACCCGGCCGGTGAGAAATGCTGGGTTAAAATCTCGGCTGCTTTACGCGGAGACATGCGGGCCGGTTTTGCCAGCAGCATGGCAAGGTTGGTGGCAAAATCACCATGATCTTTTTCCCGCGGTACTTCCAACGTAAAGTCCGGCGCCTCGTCTACCCGGATCGCCCCACAGCGGCAGGCTGCCTGCAAGGCGTCTTTTAGTGCCTCTGCCAGCTTGGAACGAACCTCCTCAACTAAACTGCTCATCTATATTAAACCTCCTTGGGGTTTTACCATCCCAAATAATTCATACTCTAGATTAATACTTTCCGCCTGAGCCTGTCAAGTAAACGAAAGCAAGCTTCAAACGCAAAAAGCGCAGTCCTCTAGCCAACCTCGAGAAAACGTTGATACTCCCCTCTAAACCACAATGTCATGCGCCACAGGTCGCTTATTTACAGTCCCAATAAGCATTGTTCTACAAAAAAAGAATGGCTGCTGAAGTTTATCAGCAGCTTTTTCATTAGCCTTGATGGTTCAATATACTACAGTGATATCAAAAAATATGGGTGCAAATTTATTTGCACAATGTTACATATGCCACACAAGTTCGACGCTAACGCGTCTTGTTCGAAAGAAAATCGCACCCACTCGGCTCAAGTTTTCATCGAGCTAGCCAAGCTCATATCCTGCTGCAAAAGCAGCCCTGTTAACTTCCAAAAGTTTAGCCGGCACCCGCTCAGCCAGGGCTTTTCCCCAAATAGCCCTTTCAATTGGCAGGCGACGGGCCATAGCACCCAGCAGTACCACATTGGCGGCCTTGGCAGTCCCGCAACGGCCCGCTATTTCCGTAGCATCGAACACCAGCGTCCCGGGGACGGTGTTACGCAGGTACTCCGGGATATTAGGCGGGTACTCCGCCGCCCCCACCAGAACCGGCACGGGATCAATGGCCTGGTCGTTAACAATTAATACGCCATCCTTTTTGAGGTAAGAGAGAAGGCGCAACGTCTCTAATTTTTCAAAAGCCAGAAGTATATCGGCGCCCCCTTTGACAATCAGAGGTGAATATACTTTTTCACCGAGGCGGACCTGGGTAACCACACTGCCGCCCCGTTGGGCCATGCCGTGAATTTCTGAAACTTTAATGTCGTAGCCGGCTGCTTGGGCTGCCTGGGCTAATACCCTGCTGGCCAAAATAGTTCCCTGACCGCCGACACCAACCATCAAGACGTCGATGGGCTTAAGCATGTTTCTCCTCCCCCTTCACCAGTGCGCCCTCCCGGCAAACCTGCAGACACAGGTTGCAACCGGTACAGACAGCGGCATCCACCTGCGCCAGCTTATCCTTAATGGATATGGCCGGACAGCCAATACGGGTGCAGATTCTGCAGCCGGTGCATTTTTGAGCATCAACCCGAACAGCCGGCTGGACTGCCTTGGTTAAAAGAGCGCACGGCTTGTCCGCTATAATAACCGAGGGTTCTTTTGCCGCAAGCTCTTCTTTGATGGCAGCTTCTGTCTCGGCCAAATTTAGCGGGTCAATTACCCGAACTCTTTTTACGCCAAGAGCCCGAACCAGTGCCTCCAGATCAACGGCCGGAGCCGGATCGCCCGCCAGAGTGCGACCGGTGCCGGGATGCTGCTGGTGGCCGGTCATGGCGGTGGTGCGGTTATCAAGAATAATAACGGTAGCGTTTCCTTTATTATATACAACGTCCAACAGGCCGGTAATGCCCGAGTGCAGGAAAGTCGAATCGCCAATTACGGCCACCGTCCGCGCATCCAGTGCAGGGTTGGCCTTCCCGATGCCGTGGGCTACGCCGATACTGGCGCCCATGCAGATGTTGCTGTCCATGGCCTCCAGGGGGGGCAATCCGCCCAGGGTATAGCAGCCGATATCGCCGCTGACATTGAGCTTCAGCTGGCGCAGGGCGTAGAAAACACCCCGGTGCGAGCAACCAGGGCACAAAACCGGCGGACGCGCGGGAACTGCCGGCGACTCCGCAAGATCGTACCCAGCCTTAGCTATACCTCCTGTGGAGTGGATAATGCCCGCTTTAACCAGCGCAGCGGCAAGTATACCGGGATCAAGTTCCCCTGTGTACGGGATAAAGCCTTTAACGGCAAGCGCAAGGCCCATCGCCCTAACCTGTTCCTCGATAAAAGGCTCCAGCTCTTCCACCACGATCAACTTTTGCACACCTGCGGCAAAACTGCGGATCATTTGCTCGGGGAGCGGGTTGGTAAAGCCCAACTTCAACACGGAGGCGTCAGGTAGCACATCACGCACATACTGATAGCTGATCCCGCTGGTTATTACACCGAGCGAACGGTCCCGCCACTCGATCCGGTTAACCGGGCTGCTTTCCGAGTATTCTTTCAAGCCGGCGAGACTTTTTTCCAGCGCGACACGGCGCGGGCGGGCATAAGTCGGCAGCATCAGGTTCTTTTTGATGTCCTTGACGTAGCTTTTAAGCTTGCGTGGCTGTGGGTCCTGGATTTCCACCAGGCTCTGAGAATGAGACACCCTGGTCGTAGTCCTTAGCATTACCGGGGTATCAAAGCGTTCACTGAGGTCGAGAGCTAATCCCACCATATCTTTGGCCTCCTGGCTATCGCTCGGTTCCAAGAGGGGAATCTTGGCAAAGCGGGCGTAATGGCGGTTGTCCTGTTCATTCTGTGAGCTGTGCATACCTGGGTCATCAGCCGAAACCAGCACAAAGCCTGCGTTTACCCCAATATAGGAAAAGGTCATAAGGGGGTCAGCGGCCACATTGACTCCCACATGCTTCATGGCTACCAGCGTACGCGCTCCGCCCAGGGAAGCGCCAATGCCTACTTCCACGGCCACTTTTTCATTGGGCGACCACTCCGCGTAAACTCCCGGATATAGGGCCAGGTTTTCCAAAATTTCCGTACTGGGGGTACCCGGGTAAGCGGCAGCCACCGTCACGCCGGACTCAATAGCACCCCTGGCAATGGCGGCGTTGCCGGACAGCAGTTCCTTCATAACATTCCCTCCGTTGTCATAGTCCGTATAAGAAAAGCCCGGTACGAAACGGTTTTCCACTCCGACCGGTAGCTTTTGATATTCTAAAACTTAAATACAGGTATGATTTTGGTTCTTCTTAGTTTATAAACCGTTGTTGGGGCGATTGTCAATAACCCGTTGGGCTAGGTGAATTCATGGCAATAGCCGTCCCCTCCCCGTTGGTGAGGCCGGCTATTATGCAAAGGCGCAAAATTTTTAATAATTTTATATTCTATGAGGTTTTACAAATACCTTCTTTCACTGATTCCGACTTCCCGAATGATCCTGTTAAAATTTTTCCCCGGCCCAGCCGGCGCCTGACAAACTGGCGCATGCGCTGGAAGGCCTCACTGAGTTCCTCTACTGAAGTTGCGTAAGCACAACGCACAAATCCTTCGCCCTGCCCCCCAAAAGCATTGCCGGGGACAACAGCCACTTTGGACTCTTTTAAAAGCTGTTCGGCAAATTCCTCAGAAGTTAGACCCGTACCCGTAATATCAGGGAAGGCGTAAAAGGCGCCACCCGGCTCAAAACAGGGTAAGCCCATTTCCTCAAAGGCCTGCAGCACCAGACGCCGACGCCGGTTGTAATGCTCAACCATCTTGTTCATCTGGGACCGGCCGTTTTTCAAGGCTTCCAGCGCCGCGACCTGTCCTGTGATGGGAGCGCATAGTGCGGTGTATTGGTGGATTTTTTTCATCGCCGCAATAAAATCAGGATTTCCAGCTGCGTATCCCACCCGCCAACCGGTCATGGCATAGGATTTGGAAAAACCGTTCAGCAGAATGGTCCTCTCACGCATGCCGGGCAGGGACGGTAGGCAGGTGTGCTTGCCGGTGTAAGTCAATTTACCGTATATCTCGTCGGAGATTACAATCAGGTCATGTTGCCTGACAACCTCCATAATCTCCAAAAGCTGCTCCCTGCCGATGGTGGCCCCGGTAGGGTTGTTGGGATAACATAGGAGCAACACTTTGGTCTTAGGGGTAATCGCCTTTTCCACCATTTCCGCGGTTACTTGGAAACCGTTCGCAACCGAGGTTTTAAGGTACACCGGACGGGCGCCGGTTAAAGTGGCGCAGGGAGCGTAGGAGACATAAGATGGTTCCGGGATCAGAATTTCGTCACCAGGACAAAGGAGGGCGCGCATAGCCAGATCCAGTGCTTCGCTCACCCCAACGGTAATCAAAATTTCATTGAGGGGGTTGTAGGAAACGTTATAATCGCCCTCCAGGTCTCGTACAACTGCCTCTCTTAACTCCAGCAGCCCGTTATTGGAAGTGTAGTGTGTGTAACCTTTCTCTAGAGAATAGACACAGGACTCACGGATATGCCAGGGCGTCACAAAGTCCGGTTCCCCCACACCAAGAGAAATAACACCCTTCATTTCGCTAACCAGGTCAAAAAAACGTCTAATTCCAGAGGACGGGATATCCAGTACTACCGGATTAAGCCTTTCCCTCCAGTTAATGGATTCGGTCATGGAGTTACCACCAGCCTTCTGTCTTCCTCGGCGTCATCAAGGATAGTCCCATGATACTTGTAGGTTTTGAGTACAAAATGCGTGCTGGTGCTGATCACATTCTCGATAGTGGCCAGTTTGTTCGATACAAAATAGGCTACCTCTTGTAGCGTATGGCCGTTGATCATCACCGACAGGTCGTAGGAGCCGGACATCAGGCGGACACTGCTTACCTCCGGAAAACGGTAAATGCGCTCGGCAATTGCGTCAAACCCCACCTCACGCTGGGGAGAAAGCTTGACTTCAATTATAGCGGATACCCTCTCCCCTTTAACTTTATCCAAGTTAATCAAGGTAAAGTACCCCAGGATAATCTTTTTTTCTTCCATTTCCTTAATGGTGGCCGCAACTTCTGCTTCGTCCCTGTCCAGCATTATCGCAATCTGTCTGGGGGTGATTCGTCCGTCAGCCTTTAAAATTTCCAGGATTTCCTTCAAGTTACAGCCTCCTTTACTTCGTTAAGGACCTTGCGGTCAAATTGCAATAAAAAAACCCGTCCTTATGGTAAAGGGACGGGAATACTCTCGCGGTACCACCCTAATTAACCGGTAAGCTCTCAGCTTGCTCAGTTCTCTTCTGCCCTTTAACGGGGGCATTCCGGCAAAGCTTACTCCCCCTAAAGGTTTCGGCCGGCGGCTCAAGGGCGGCCCAGACGCTTTTCTCAACCGGGCTTACACCAACCCCAGCTCGCTGATGAATATAGCGTCATTCTTCCCTGTCATCACCTGTGTCAATAAAATTGAAGCAATTATAGCACGGTCACCGGGAGGTGTCAATCAGCAATGTTTTCGGCTGGCTACATGGTCAGGGTGCCTCCTGGGGTGTCAATCAGCTTCAATACTTTTTCCTCTCTCCCACTTAGGGCGTTCACGTAGACTAGGTAGGACTCCTGCCCCAGTTTCCCCTGAAACTCATAAGTTAGTCTTTCATCCTTGGTCCCGACTGGAATCAGGGCTAGTTTACCCCCAGACACCTCAAAGCGAGGATTTATAGCTGCCCTGGCCTGCTCCTGAGATATTGAAGGCTTTGGTAAATCCCGCTTCCGGTGTGACATCAGGTAGCCGGAGGCCTCAGCGCCGGTGACTTCACCATTATCCAGGGCTACTGTAACTTTCACCAGGTCGGGATAAATAGTCACTTCGTCTTGCAACGCAGCGCAGTTAAAGGTGGCAAAATTGCCATGGAGCATATGATAGGTCGGACGCATTTCTCCAAACCCCCGGTCTTTTAAAAAGTCCAGAGCTTTCTGACGCGCCTGCTCGATG
>JAQVOH010000141.1 GCA_028702695.1 Desulfotomaculaceae bacterium | reverse complement strand
AATATATGCCGCCAAGATTTTTCGCGAAATCAGCATCGGCCTGGGTGGCGGAACTGGTAGACGCAAGGGACTTAAAATCCCTCGTTGCTTAGCGACGTGTCGGTTCGATTCCGACCCCAGGTACCAATAAAATCAAAGGTTTGCAACGTTCAACGTTACAACCTTTTTTTTTGCTTTTAGAGGGGTTGTGATAAATTTGTGATAATTGGCTTACGGATGCTGTCCATGACCTCAATGCCAGAGCGCAGGCTTTCGGGATTATGATGTGCATATCGTTGCACCATCGTTACCGTTTTCCATCTTCCCAATCTCTGGAGGGTATAGAGGTCAACGCCGTTTTGCACAAGCCTTGTAGCAAATGTGTGGCGCAAATCATGAAACCTGAAATCTTCTATTCCAGCACGACGCATTGCCGTATAAAAAGCATCCAAAAGTATCCGCGCATCTTTTCTTTCATTCAGCGTATTAGGAAAGACATAATCGCCAAGTCCGGTAGATACTCCATGCCTTTCCTGCAAAACCCCTATTGCCATTTCATTCAAAGGCAATGTATCAATGCAATGGTTTTTCTGTTCTGAAATCGTGATAGTTCTTCTGTTAAAATCTATCTGTGACCATTTCAGATCAAGTATTTCGCTCTGGCGAAGACCCGTGCTGATCGCAAAGATGATGATATCCTGCAACCACTTTGGTGAAGCCTTGAGAAGCCGCTCTTCCTCATCAAATGAAAGCCATCTTTCGATAGTACTGTTCACCTTTTCTTTTCTTACCTTTTTAACGGGATTGTCTCTTGCCAATTCCCATTCACAAGTAGCAATGTTAAAGGCATGGCTCATAACGGTCAGTTCATAATTGATAGTCCGGGGTGAAACACCGTCAGCCCTTCTTTGCACCTTGTAAGCGGAAACCATTGCCGGTGTAATATCCGCCAAATATATTTCTCCGAATCCCTTTAATAGCGGCTTGACAATGCTTTTATCCCTTTTGTGAGAAGAAGCTGCTTTGTTTACCGAAGAATACTCTTCCATATACTTTGCCATCAGGTCTTTGAACTTACACTCACACGGTTGTTTCTCAAACCATTTGCCCTCTGCAATTTCCCCTTTCAATTTGTCAAAGATCTTTATGGCAAGCTTCTTGTCTTCTGTCTCCGTTGAACGTCGAAGCTGCTCGCCACGATGAGTAAAACTCATCCACCAGACCGTTCCTCTTTTATATAGACCCATTGTTTATCTCCTTTCTGGGTCCCTCGATACGGTCTGATTTCCCGTGGTTGTGATTATAGCCTTCATTCTTACTTTGGTCAATCGCCTTACTGATCACCAATTCACATATATGATGAATACCCCCCTGGATGTGTGCAGACTCTCTACCACTCTCTACCACTCTCAAAAGTATTCGATATTGTTTGGTTTTTTTAGGTAGGGAGTTATAAGGAGAATTGATAGGTTTTGCCGACTCTCTACCGGCACATCCATATTGCCGAGTAATCGTGATTAGCTCTTCATAGATAATAATGATTTTAAGGTAACCGAAAATAATTTGATTCTGGAATTTAGCAATGTATGGGTTTGAAGCATGGCGTGTTACAGATACCGCCATGCTGTCTCTGCGATCATGAATGTTGGCAGTTTTATCAGTTGAAGATTCCCCCGCCAATCCGTCCGCCGGCGTCAGTAGTCCGGCGGCAGACGGATTGGCGGTGTTCTTTTGTGCTGATAAATAATCTCCAGCACACTCACGTTCATCATGTATTTCTGCATTTTTGTGTAAAGTATTTTCTTTCATGGTGCTAGTCTAGCAAAAAATGAAAGAAGATAACCGGACAGAAAATGAATTATTTTTTGTCCGGTAATAGAAGGTAGGAAAAAAACTGGCACCGATAAAAGGGTAATAATCAAGTCAATCAATAGATGGTTCCGGCTCTGACGAGTTCTGGACGACCCATTCTCGCCGGAACCGTGAACATTTGTTTCTTCCTGCTAATCCAGCGTCCGGTATTTATAAGGAACATGCAAGGTTTCAAGCGATTGTCATTAACATCGTTTTCTTTACACTGGACAAATTTTCTACGATATACCAGCTTGGCTATAGTACATTATTACCATAAAATCCCAAGGTGCCGAAGTTCATTTTATGCTTGATTTTAAATTAGTTTTTTTCTTTTCATTCCTATCAGAAAGGAGTAATATTTCCCCGAAAATCAGAAAAAACCAAGCAAGTATATTAATTGTTGTGGTAAAAACAAAATATGAAGAAAATAATTATTTTGACTTCCCTAATATTATTTCTCTTGATAGGCATAGGAATATGTTCACAAGAACCACCCCCAACTCCACCTAAAAGTAGTGAGATAAAACAAGACACTTCCACACAAAAGCAGACAAACAGCCAATCCAAGCAACAGATAGCCAATAAGCCTATTCCCTGTATCGAAAAAAGACCAGCTCAAACGACCGATACAAAAGAAAGTGATAATGCCAATAATGTAGATCAATGTTCTTCTACCGAGTGGAACCTTCATAATATTCTTATGTTGCTCTTTAATGCTCTTCTCGCCTGTTTCACTTTCCTCTTGTGGTGGTCCACTTATAAGATGTGGAAAGCCACTCAAATGGCTGCTAATGCCGCTCAAAGAAGTGCTGAAAGCCTGCCCCGCATAGAGAGGGCATATATTTTTGCAGAAATAAAACATCTTGAATATCTGAAAAATGGGAGTAGCATTTCGGTCAGCGCTTCTATCTTGATGAAAAATTATGGGAGAACTCCCGCCATCCTTAATAGTGTTTGTGGAGTTATTACTTTGAAAGATGCAAGAATTAACGAAGCTATGCTGATTGATATTCCTCCCGGATTTATATTGGGAGTTGGGATTGATGAAACAAATCCCTGCCCCTTCAACGTCCATATTCATCTTCGAGACGAAGAATGGCAAAATGTTGAGAGGGAGAATATTACTGCTTATTGTTGCGGTAAGATTATCTATAATGATATTTTCCATGCGTCGCACGAAACTGGGTTCTGTTGGGAATTTAAACCACGCACACCCCCGCAGTGGTTTATATCCAACAAGTATAAAGATTTGAATTATTATACATAATGCAATGATGTAATACTTGAAAGATTTCATAATTTAATACCCACAACCTGTCACTCCACCTGACCGCCCAAAAGCGGGCGGGAGGTGAGCTTTTCGTTATGAGTGAAAGATTCACAGAATGAGAAATACCCCACGACAAGCTATGCCCACAGCCACAAGACGTGCCGTCCTACTCGAAGCTGGCTATAGCTGCTCAAACCCGACGTGCCACGTTCCATTATTGCATGCTCATCATATAGATTATGTTCAAAATGGCGGCGGTAACGGTGAAGACAACTTGATTGCCTTATGTCCGAACTGTCACGCTATGGTTCACAACAAGACCATTCCGGTTTATGCAGTGCGAACATGGAAGACAATGCTTATCGCGGCAAACCATGCTTGGACAAAGGAAACGTTGAATAATCTGCTATTCTTAGACACTGACCTTGCAGAGTCTCTTTATCTAACGGGTGATGGCGTTGTACGCTTTTCAGATCTGATCGTTTCTGGGTTAGCCGAGGCAGAGCATGTTTCGTGGGTCGGCGATGCAAGCTGTGTTTTTACAGTCGAGTTATCATGTCCGACCGCCTTTCCAGCCTCTGAGATGACGAAATCCGCGTACAAAATGAAACTGACGGCTAGGGGTAAGGCACTGGTACAGGCGTGGAAGAAAGGCGACCTAAAGAACTTACAAAATGCTATTCTACAAGAGAAAGAAACGACTGAAGAAGGCTCATAAGACAATACAGCCGGTCGCTGCGCTCCGGCTGATTTTTTCGTTAGCTTCAAATAAATGTGGATAAATTCATTATGGAAGCATTTGCATTCATCCTTATAATTATATCAATTATTATACTATATCTCGTCATATCCTGGATAAATGAAATTCTCGCCAATTCAAAAAAATATATTGAATTAAAACCTAAGTTAGATAAATTTGAACAGTCCGTTAAAAATCATGCGTCCAAAGTTAAAGATGATAACGATAAATTTGCAGAAAAGGTGAATCTTTGGAACAAACAAGTCGAGCATGATAAAGAAGAGATTCAAAAACTAGCAAATCAAAAAATGAAAGAGCATGAATCTAAGGTTAAACTCTGGCATGAACAGATAGAAAAGGATAAAGAAGCAATTCAAAAACTAGCAAATCAAAAATCAATGGGGTTTCCTTGGTTAGCAGATGCCTATGCGGAATATTTTGCTCTCGTAGATATAAAAAAAGAAGCATATTTAATACGTAAAAACCATCCCGCTTACACAGCGGCAGAAACTGTCCGAGAAATCAAAAATGAAAAAAAATTATTAGTACGGCAAAACAAAATAATTGAGTATAAAATTAATTACTTTGAAAAAATATTTCCTTGGTTAACCGATTTAATCGCGACAGATGAAAATGAAGAGATTCCTGTAAAAATTGATACTGCTAATCCAGTTGATGAAGATGACGAAGATAGGGTTAAGAATTGGTTGACACAAGAAGAATATAGGTCTCTTCCTTCTGTTGAAAGAAATCAAAAAGCACTAGATAGGTATGTTGAAAGCAGAAACAAATCGAAATGGCATATAGGAAGAGATTATGAAATGTATATTGGGTATTTGTACGAGCAACAGGGCTATTCAGTTGAATACAAAGGTATCATAGACGGATTTGATGACCTAGGCAGAGATATTATTGCCAAAAGAGAGGGACAAACATGCATTATACAATGTAAGCATTGGGCTCAATATAAAGAACTACACGAAAAACATATTTTTCAATTATTTGGCACGACGATGGAGTATTGGATTAGAAATTTCGGAAGCCATAAAAGCCAAAATAGCTTTAAAGAATTTGTAAATTATTTAAATGAAAGTAAGCTTAAGTCTATATTTATTTGTTCAACGAGCCTATCTGATAAAGCAAAAGAAATGGCAGATGTGTTAAATGTAATGATAATCGAAAACCTACCCCGTGGTAATTTCCCTAGAATAAAATGTAATACTAATTACGATGAATTTGGAACAAAAACAAAAATCTACCATTTACCAATGGATCAACAATATGACAGGACTATTATTACAAAAAGTAAAGGTGAATTTTGCGCTTATACTGTCAAAGAAGCAGAAGATGCAGGGTTCAGAAGGGCATTCAGGCACAAATATAAAAGCTAAATAAAAAGCTAACGCCGCTGTGGTATGTGCTAAAATCGTGATAGACACAAAAGGAAAAAAAGAGAACAGGCAGAATAGACGGAAATAAAGGGAATTAGTTATTTGCCTGTTTTTAAGTAGTTGCGGGAAATCAGACCTTAAATCAAGGGGTTAAATTTTTAGCGTTTATTTGCTCATCAAAAACTTAAAATCCCTCGTTGCTTAGCGACGTGTCGGTTCGATTCCGACCCCAGGTACCAAATGAAAACAAGGGCTTGCGAGGATTCTGCCTTCGCAAGACCTCTTTCTTTTTTGTTTGATGTGTCGAAG
>JAQVOH010000044.1 GCA_028702695.1 Desulfotomaculaceae bacterium | reverse complement strand
CAATGCCGTAGCATGCCAGTCATAATCATGTTTAGGACCATAGGGATGCATCTTAGCATAAGTCTGCCGGTGGTAGGTTTCCTGGAAAAGAATATAAGTACCAATACCCGCTGCTTTTAACTTTTGATAATCTTCCACGGTAGTGGCGGCAATCTGGACATTAATTCTCCGGATCGAGCCGTTGTCTTTCATGGTGTCATATATTGTTTTCATCGCTTCTGTTACATATTCAATGGGAGTATTTTTGGGGTCTTCCCCCATATCCAGCATGACACGTTTATGGCCCAACTCTTCCATAGCTTGTATTTCTTCACGGATTTCATCCATGGTCAACTTTTTCCGGATAGCATCGCTGGTACGGTGAAAACCACAGTAAACACAGCCGTTAATACAGTAACTGCTCAAATAAAGAGGCGCAAACATTACTATCCTTTTTCCGTAAATCTTTTCTTTAATATATAATGCAGCAGTAAACATTTTTTTCAGTAATTCTTCATCTTCCAACTGGATTAAAGCTGCGACTTCCCTAGGGGTTAGACCTTTTGCCGCTTTTGCTTTTTCAATGATGGCCTCCACTTCGCTGTTAGGAATAGAAGCCGTTTCTTCCAACAGTTGATTAACTAAAGGTTCATTAATAAAATCCGCTACATAGTTTTTTTCCATTACTCATACTCCTTTCTTTTTTTACGGCTACAAAAGAAGAAAAACCTCCCGCATGGAAGGTTTTATTGACTAATAATATCTATCTGGTACCCTAGGATCAGAGAAAATCTCTTACCCGCAGAAAGTCAAACCTCCCTTCCAGCCAGGCGCACCCTACCAGTCAGGACATCTTGTTTATTTAATTTTCCAACCGTACACACATCATAATCCCTATTTTTGCACTAGTCAAATGTATTATGAATTATTTCCAGCTGTTCAAGAGCTTGACCAGGGTTGTTGCCGCTTCACCCCTGGATACAAAGGTCTGCGGCCTAAAATTGCCCTCCTGCGGCTCAAGCAGTCCCATACCAACAGATAGTGCTGCGTGTCCTCGCAGGTATTCGGGAATCTCAGCTGCATCCTGGAAATTCAGGACGTAAATATCGCTAAGCTTCGCTACCCGGTACAGGTCCATAGCGTGGATGGACAACCGGGCCATAAAGATGCGGGTGACTGGAGCATCGGGGTCGGGCTGCTCACCTTTTTGCAGGATACCCAACTGCACGGCTTGTTCATAATAGGGCTGGTACCAGGCCTCCTCACTGCCCGCTGATAATGGTCTGACTCCCCATTGGGAATAGGTACCGGCCCTGACCAGCATAGCAATTAGTTCAGCCTGAGTCACCACATCGTTTGGCCTGAATTCACCACCGACGGCGTTGATAATGCCGGCGCTGGACAGCATTTCCACGGCCTCACCGTAAGGATTGCCGTCCAGGTCTTCAAACCCGACCTCTTCAGGAGTCGCTACCGCAACTTCACCGTCAGAATTCAGGGGCTGCCCGGAAAAGGCGTTGAGCATGGTAAAATATTGGTTGGTCAGATGGTAAACGAGGTGGATTTTAGCCTCTTCAGTACTTCCCTTCCATTGCTCCTCCGGCCACAGGCTCAGGTAAGCCTCGGCCAGCGGCGCCTCCTGCAGAAAGACACCGGCGGCGGCGTCAGGTTCCATTACGCCCTGTGGTTCCGGGAGGTCCACATTGTACCAGTTCATCTGGAACCCAGTTATTTCCCCGGTTACTGCATCCACATCCACGTTAAACCCGTTATCGGGGAACTGTATGCCGTCCCTCGCCACACGGAACCAGACAAAGGTATAAGCGCTGGGGAGCTGCTTTTCACTCATAAACGGCCCCATCACCGGTTGTGCGTCCTTGAAGACTACCTGTTCCCACTTCTCCGCTTGCACTTTATTAATAAAACTTTCAGCCGCCTTGCGGGCGTCCGCCTCGCTGAATTTGGGTTCTGTTGCTTTAAGCTTATCCAACATGTTGTATTCGTTCAAATAAAAGGATACCAGTTCTCCGCTAGATGCGTCCACAGAAATGTCCAGCCACTTCCGTTCTGGTTCTTCACCGGCCTCCCAGTTAAAATGCCAGGTCTTTTTGTCCGTGAAAAGATAGTCCTGTTCCAGCCTGCTGCTGCGCAAGCTGTATTCGCCCGGTACACTTACGGCAGACCTAGCTTTGGCCAGGGCCGTATCTTGAGGCAGCAGGTTTTTGGCGTCTTCCACAGCGCTTATTTCCACCGGGTTCAGCTGGTATTCCTTCATCTTGGAATCAGCCATATTCATGTCGCCACCGCCGGACATGCCGTAAAGCCCATAATAATTTCCGTTATTATCCAGGATATTCCCGGTCAGGGCATCGATCAGGACCTGCGTTTTTTGGCCGGGCAGGCCGTAGACAAGCTTTATAGGGACCTCACTGCCACCGGGAATACGTGGCCGGAAGTAGTAAAGTTGAGGGGTAGCTTGGGTACGAAAGACCTGTTCAGCCTGTTCCATAGAAATGCTCCCGCTTGGGTCGGGGAAACTCGCGTTAGCATCCCAGTTAAGGTTGAATCCGCTCACCTCTCCGGTATCACCGTTTACCGTGACGTTTATACTGTTTTCCAGGTAGGAGAAACCATTTACCACGCGGGCAAAATTATAGCGGTATTCCACCTGGCCCCGCGGCTGGGAAAGCAGGGGGGGGAAATAATCCCGTCCGGGCTGCAGCAGGGTTTCTCTAAAACGAGCCGGATGCAATTTCTCCGCCAGGGCCGTCGCTATATCCTTGGTCTGCTCCCTGCTGTATGTGGGCAGCCCCTGGTAACTACTTCCATCAAGCGGTGGGCTCCACTGCGACATGCTCCAGATTTCGCCGTTTTGGGCGTTGACTCGTATATCAATGTAACCTCCGGACTTGGCGCTCCGGTTCCAGTGTAGTTCCCAAAAGGCTCCTTGTTTTGACTGGTCGAACCCGTTGGTAAACTTGTCAAAGTCCGCCGGGATCTTGAAAGCCTCCCTGGCAATCTTGATTGCCTGTTCCAGGCTGACGGCTGTCTGCTGTTCCCCTTCCTGTGACTTGTCACTGTTGGTTACGGCCTGGCCCGGCGCTGCTATTTTTTCTGCGGCATCTGCAGCCGCAGCTTGAGGCAGCCCGGTGGTATTCTGCATCACTAAGAAGCCAAGGGCCAGTACCAGTGCGAACAACCAGGATGCAGGCGATTTTCTCTTTTTCATTTTTCCTCCTCCTTCTCATGTAACTAGTTGGTCAGTGAGTTAATAACTGCCGGGGTGACAACTTAATGAAGACCGTTTGTTAACAGCTTAATATTCACCCCCCAAATACTTCCTTACTATTTTGACGTCTATAAGCCTGCCTTGGTTTAAGAAAAACATGCCAGCCTATAACAACTTTCAAAATAATTATTAATGAACATTTACTTTATGGTAATATTAAAATAAAATACATAATTATAGGCGGACATTTTCTTTTGTGGGTAGCGCCGCAGAAGTAGTCTCTGGTCCCAATTAATTGGGATAAGAGGTTTTTATTTTTATGGTGAGAAACTACAGGGGAGGCACGTCAATGTTCTCTAAAACCCAAATTTGTTATACCCCACTGAGGGAACTTTTGAAAAGGATAGAGAGACTCCAGGAACGCCTGCGTACAGCCGGTATTCAAGCAGCCCTGATTGTACAAAATGTCGATTTGTTTTATTTCAGTGGAACCTGCCAGGATGCCCACCTTGTTATCCCAGCCCAAGGTGAGCCACTTTTGATGGTCAGAAAAAGCTTTGAAAGAGCGCTTGAAGAAAGCGCCCTGAACAATATTATCGCTGTGCATAGTTACAAAGATATAAGCAAAAGTATGGCCGGAATTTTAAAAGACAGAGGCAGAATCGGGCTGGAGCTTGACGTTTTGCCAGCCAATCTGTTTTTAAGGTACAAGGAGATGCTTAAACCGCTGGAGCTCATTGATGTTTCGGGGGCAATCCGGGAAATCAGAATGGTCAAAAGCCCTTATGAGATAGAATGTATGAAAGAATCCATCCGCGTGACTTCTGAAATGTATAACGAGATTCCTAATCTAATCAAAGAAGGCATGAACGAGATAGAACTGTCAAGCAGATTAGAGCTGTTAATGAGAGTAAGAGGAAACCAGGGTAACCCCCGCCTGAGGGCATTTAACCAGGAGGCCCCCCCGCATGTCTTGTCTGGTCGCAACTCAGCCTACCCCAGTTTTTTCGACGGGCCCACAGGCGGCGCCGGCCTTAGCCCTGCTTTCCCACAAGGACCGAGCTTTAAAAAAATAGGCCGGAACGAACCCATTCTGGTTGATTTTAGTGCTGTCATCAATGGTTATGTGGTCGACCATACCAGGATTTTTTCAATCGGGCCACTTTCCGATAAACTAGTCGAGGCACACAACACCGCCCTGGAGATCAAGCGCAGGTTTATAAAAGAAATGAAGCCCGGCGCTAACGGCAAGGCTCTCTATGATATTGCTTTCAGCATGGCGGAAAAGGCGGGGCTTTCCAGTTATTTCATGGGAACCGGGGTTAATTTCGTCGGGCACGGCCTGGGATTGGAACTTGACGAACTGCCGGTCATCGCAAAAAATCACCAGATCACCTTGCAGGCTGGAATGGTTTTGGCGTTGGAGCCAAAGTTCGTCTTTCCCGGTGAGGGGACGGTCGGGGTTGAAGACACTTTCGTTTTGACTGATAGCGGTCTGGAGCAATTGAATAGTCTTGACGACTCAATTAAGGTTCTTTAAATCTTTTTCAGTACACTGCGAAACGGATCATATTCAACACACTTGACCGGCTGTCTGGCAATGTGATGCAAACAAAGGTTGCACGAAGTGCATTTGGACGACCGCTTGTCGGGGCTAAATAACAACCTCGCCGGCAGGTCCGGTTCACAGATTAATGGACGGCAAATCCCTATTAAGTCCACCCCTTTTTCCAGAAGTTCCTCCATTACCGGTAGGGAACGGATACCGCCGGTTAGCGCCAAGGTGGTCTTTGTATTTACCACAGCTTCTCGCATGACCTCGATAGCCTGTAGAAAATAAGCTTCTTTTGCTCCTGCTTCCGCTCTGAGTTTTGCCCGCAATTTTGACTGCTCTTTGATTCCACCGCTCAGTTCGATCAGGTCCACACCCAGTTCTGCCAACCGCTTGGCAACCTGAATATATTCTTTAATGGTATTGCCACCTTCAAGATAGTCATTCGTGTTTAGTTTCCATAGGACAGGGAAGTCATTGCCTACTTGCTCGCGGATGGCAGAATAGACCTCGATTGAAAACCGCATCCTGTTCTCCAGGCCGCCGCCCCAATGGTCATTACGGTTATTGGTAACGGGACTAAGAAACTCACTTAACAGGTAGCCGTGCGCCCCGTGAACAGCTACCGCATCAAAGCCTGCTTCTTTAACTCTACGTGCCGCCTGGCCAAAGGCGACTATCGTTTTTAGAATGTCAGCTTCCTTTAAATCATTGAGCCTGTAGCCACCGTCCAACGCGCCATAAGAATACCCGTAGCCTGCCGTTCCCTGGTGAAAAATTTGGACAGCACACTTTGCTCCGTCTCCGTATGTGTGCACAACTTTAGCCAATTTCTTCAGGCCAGGGATGAATTTATCATCATAAGCAGACATTTGGTTTACAAAAGCTTTACCTGAAGCCTCTACAGAAGTGGCTCCGGTTACAATGAGGCCAGTCCCTCCTCTTGCTAAATCATAATAAAGTTTTAACAGCGCATCAGCAACATACCCTTCAATATCTGCCATGTTTTCCACAGTTGCCGAGCGTAAAAACCTGTTCTTAATTTCCATACTATTAATTTTTAACGATTTGCCAAGTAAACCCACTTTTTGTCCTCCTAAATAAGCTGTTGGAGCAAGCTACCTAGAATTTATAATTATATTTTATCCGAATAGCTTTTTAAGGTCTATCTCCAGATTATAAACCGTTGACATTAACAGGCTGTGGTATAGATTAACTCTGGACCAATCAGTCAGTTTTAAAATAGCATGCAGATTAACATTTCTTCTTCGATTGAAATCGCACTCATATTGCCAGGTTTTCTATTTAAAACCGCCTTAAAAAAACCTCTTTACCGGCAACTCGCGTGACTTGTTTATTTGCCAGTAAAGACTGCTGTGGCTTAAATATTCTAAAAGGTTTATCATTGTTTTCATACAAATCAAATAAATCAATGAAGCACCTATCAAACAATAAAGCCAGTGCCAGGCCAGAAATGTTCTCTGTTTTATTATCAATTTCCCTTGTCTTGAACATCTTTAAAACAGCCCCTTTACCCCATAGCTTTGAAAATAATTGTAGCTGTCCTTCCTTAAAACTTTGTGAAGATTTCATGAAAGTTAGCTGAATTATTTTTTTACATTAAAAAAAGAAGTCTACTTCTGGTTTTACCATCAAGTAACTTCTAAGGAACGCTTCGGTTATGGGTTATCTTTTGAAATAATTAGCGGCAACAGCTTTTTGTTTTCCGTTGCCGCTAATTAATCTCTACAGTATGAAAATCGGTCTGGACAAAGACGGTTGTCAAGCTGTAGATTTTTAAGATCACTTGAAAACATTTTTGTTTTTTAGACCATACGCCGGGGTAAATAACCCGGCGTATGGCTGGGAGAGCGCAGCTAGCGGTTAGCTTCTTTTTCTTTCTTTTCTTTTAAGGCCTTGAGTACCATTGCTGGAGTAATCGGCATTTGGTAGAACCTTACGCCAATAGCATCGTAGATAGCGTTGCAAATAGCCGGGAACGTAGGCTGAACGGCGCCTTCGCCTGTTTCCTTGGCCCCAAAGGGAGCTGTCGGGTCATAGCTATCCTTTAAAGTGTTGATGGACATTTCCGGCATCTCCATAGAAGTCGGCATCTTATAGTCGTGGAAGTTAGGATTCAAATGCTTGCCGTTTGCATCTATAACCTGATCTTCATAGAGGGCTCCCCCCATGTTATACACTATGGAACCTTCCACCTGACCGTCCGCAGCCATGGGGTTGACCATTGTGCCCATGTCACCTGATTCGGTTACTTTCTTCACGCGGATGCGGCCGGTTTCCGTGTCAACTTCTACTTCGTGTATTTGACAGCTAAAACCAAAGGTGGGAGAGTGGCCGATATTGGCGCCCTGAATTCTGTTACCGGTTACGATATCAATCCCTTTGCGTCGCGGCGGGGAGAAGTGCCCTATACCTACCAGCGCTCCAACGGAGTTGATGGCTACCTGAACGACTTTGTCCCATGCTATGCTGTATTTTGTTTCATACATAGAAGAGATCTTATGGTCTTTTATTTGTAAATGGTCAGCCCGGACACCCAGCATTCCAGCCGCAATTTCTTTGAGCTTCTGGTTGATCGGCTCGGCTGCTGCTCTAATAGCGGTACCGGTTCCATAAGTTAACCGGCTGGCAAAAGTACCCAGGTCGAAGGTCCCGATTTCCGTGTCTTGCGACTGGACGTGTACATCTTCGAAATGGATCCCCAGCGCTTCGGCGGCCATCTGAGCCATGACAGTGTTAACGCCCTGCCCGATATCGGTGCACGCGCAGTGCAGGGTCGCCCCGCCCTCGGTATCAACCCGAAGTATCACTGTGGTATGTGGCTTGTAAGCCGGGTAGAGGGTATAGGCTGTACCGCTGATATAATTACCGCCGCCAAGGCCGATACCTTTGCCGAAAGGCAGTTTGCCGTGCTTTTCAAGATAACCTGATTTTTCCACGGCGGTCTGCAGGCATCTCTTGTATTCGGTATGCGGCACGTACATATTGTTAGCTGCTGTATAGCCTGATTCACAAGCATTTTTCATCCTCAGTTCGTACGGGCTGATTCCCATCATTTCAGCCAGCTCGTCCAGCATGCACTCAAAGGCATATTTGGGCTGCACCCCGCCGAGACCACGCATGGCCCCCATGCTGGGCTTGTTGGTATATACGTTTTTCACATAGGAACGGGCGTTAGGTACCTTGTAGGGCAGGTGGATCATGGACGCCGTATAGAACATCACCACGACACCCCAGCTTGCGTATGCGCCCTTGTCCATGGTATTGTCGAATTCTACGGCCTGGATACAACCGTCTTTGTCGAGACCAATTTTCATTCTCATATGGCATGGGTGTCGGCCCTTATTGGTGAAGAATACTTCATTACGCTCATAGGTTACTTTGACCGGCCGGCCGGTCTTCCTGGACAGGAGGCAGGCTACAAACTCATTCGGGCATGCTTCGCCCTTACCGCCGAAACCGCCGCCTACTGTGGGTATGGTAACCCGGATTTTGCTCATGGGTATTTCTAAAACGTTCGACATCTGAAGATGCACATAGTGAGGCACCTGGTTGCAGGACCACACATGCAGTCTACCGCTTTGTGTGTCATAGCTGGCCAAGGCGGACTGCGGTTCAATAAAGCCTTGGTGGGGCATGCCGGTTTTGAATTCTCTTTCTAAAATATATTCACACTGGGTAAAGGCTTTGTCCACGTCGCCGTATATCTGGTCACCTTCGTGACATATATTTCCCGGCTTGTCTTCATGGATCAGCACTTCATTTGACCGTGCCATGGATTCAAACGGATCAGTCAATACCAGCAGGGGCTCGTATTCAACTTCAATTAGGTCAAGGGCGGCCTCGGCGGTTTCTTCATCAATGGCAGCAACAGCGGCCACGGGCTCACCATAATAGCGGACTTTATCAATAGCCAGTACAGTTTCGTTGCAGTTATGGGGCACGATACCCCATTTGATGGGAGCTTCGTCTCCGGTGAGGACTGCATAAACCCCCGGCAGCGCGAGCGCTTTGCTGCAATCAATCTTTTTAATTTTGGCGTGCGCGTATTCTGTACAACGTTTGATTTTCCCGAACAGCATACCCGGCAGCACCATATCGTCGGTATAAACCGCTTCACCCTTTGCTTTATCAGGAGCATCTACCTTCGGCACACTTCTTCCTACCTGAGAAAACCTTCTATCATCCACATATGAAGGTACCCCTTCACGTACATATTGCTCTTTATCCCATATTCCCATTACTTCACCCCCTGTTCGGACATGGTCTCGGAAGCAATTTGAATAGCTTCAACGATTCGCTTGTAGCCGGTGCAACGACAAAGGTTCCCTGATATGGAACGCTTAATTTCTTCCATGGTAGGCTTTGGATTCCTGTCCAGGAGCGCTTTTGAGGACATAAGCATACCTGGTGTGCAATAACCGCACTGAATAGCACCATGGTTGATAAATGCCTCCTGAATCGGATGGAGTTGGCCTGCTGACAGAGCCAGTCCTTCAACAGTTGTAATTTTTTTGCCATTGCAACGAATGGCCAGCGTGAGGCAGGACAATGCAGGTTTTCCTTCTACCAGGACCGTGCAGGCGCCACAGTCGCCATTTCCACAACCTTTTTTGGTGCCGGTAAGTCCTATTTTTTTCCTGATTACGTCAACAAGCAAGTCCCGGTGGCTAACAACCAGATCATACACCCGACCGTTTATTTCTAAATTAATTTGTTGTTTCATAACTTACACCTCCCGGGCGGCGGCAAACGCCTCTTTGAGTAACCTGCGGGCCAGCACGCCTACGATTTCGTGACGGTACTCCTCGGAGGCCCGGACGTCGGTAATCGGCCGCGCTTCGCCCTGAGCTGCTTCAGCCGCTTTCTCTACCAATTCATCGCTAAATTTCTGCCCAATCAGGAGAGCAGGAACTGCCTTGGATACCAGCGGTCTTACGAAAACCGAGCCCATGACAAACTTCACATTCTTTACAGTCTGCTTGTCGTCTTCCAGTTCAAAGTTGACAGCCATATTGACACAGTCAATTTCCATGGCGTCTCTAGCGCCCATATAGGCATAACGACTCACTGACTTAGGAGATGGTTCCGGTAAAACAAACTTAGCCAGAATTTCTCCTTCTTTGAGATCAATGCTTCTGACACCTGTGATAAAATTCTCCAGAGGCACTTCCCTATCCCCTGCTGCGCTGCTTAAAACAACCTTGGCGCCCAGCGCTACCAGCGGGGTTGGAGTCTCACCCGACGGTGAAGCATTACAAGTATTCCCGCCGATTGTGCTCATGTACCTTACTTGGGGTGAACCAAGCTCTCCTGCCGCATGGGCAAGGGCAGGGTATTTTTCTATAACTATTTCGGAATACTCAACTTCTGCTATCTTTGTGGTTGCGCCGATGACCATACCCTTACCCGGCTCATAGTTGATACCTTTAAACTCTTCGATATCATTAATGTCAATAAGGTATTCCGGGCTTATTATTTTATCTTTCATCAATACGATCAGGTCTGTGCCACCGGCAATAATCCTGGCCTTGCTTCCCAGACGACTCGCCATTTCAAACGCTTCTCCAGGCGTCTTGGGATCTAAATACTCAAAGTTATTCGTATACATCTTTAACAGCCACCTCCTTCTTATTCTTTGAGCTACTCAATCTACGACATGGACAGTTCTCTGTTCCACCGACACAAAGTGGGTTTCCAGCAACGCTTTTTCTTGTCCCCCCCTTTTTGTCTTCAGTTTAGCGCCAGGGAAGCCTTCTAATTAAACAGTTGACTATTCCCCGGTGGTTAGAAGATCGGAGGTTTCCAAACCAATGTGGTAATACCACTTAAAATTGGAAGGAAGCCTTTTGATGCTTCAATCAGGACAGTCTTACTATTATCTGTCAGATTGAACATTTTCCTGCCCGGGATTCCGTCCTCCCGTTTTAACACATATACATAAAGGCCACTCCGACCCTAAAACCGTTCTCATGCCAATCAGTTGCTTTATGAATTTCACAGATACAGTAAGTTTTTTATATTTAATACTGGACACTTTTTTTCCAATAGTATATAATGCTATAGGATATAGTAGTGAGTTCAAAAAAAATCTCTACCTCTAATAGTATATAATGCTATGGGATATAGTAGTAAGTTTAAAAAAAATCTCCACCTCTAGTTTTACATTTTCTGACTCTGTTGCTTAATTTGCGTCTTAGTTTAAGTGTGCCCGTTCCATTTTTTTGGATATGGTTAAAACAAAACATATTAGTGCGGACTAGCTACTTATAAAGTATAGACATATTAAACCTGCATGCCAGTTCGATCCGATGTTTATTCTAGTTTATTGATTGGTTGATTGTAATTTTTTTTAATTAATTATGTACGTAAGTCCAAAATAATTATATCTATCATGGTGGGCATATGTCAACAACTATCACCTATAGTATTTTGTTGAAAAAATCATACTACCCTAGCGTGACGTTGTGGCTTTATTTTCTCTCAGCCATATTGACCAAGGTTAGAATGTAAACAATATCCTATGTTTATTATAGTTTGTTATTAATTAATTATGTGCGTAAGCCCAAAATAATTATATCTATTATGATGGGCATATGTCAACAACTATCAGCTATAGTACTTTGTTAAAAAAATCACACTCTGTTAGCATGAGCGAAACAAGAAGCGCGCACCGGTTAGTCCCGGTGCGCGCTTCTTGTTCGATGATTAGTACGTGAAGACATTTGTGGTTGCATGCATCTTGCGAGCAGCTACTGCCTTGTTTTCATCGAAAGTGAAACCCTGCCTCTCTCCAAATCCACCGATAGGACGTATACCTTAACCACATCCCCTACAGAAACCAGGTCCATCGGGTGTTGCACACGGGTATCCGACAATTCCGAAACGTGAACCAACCCGTCGTTTTTAATCCCAATATCTACGAACGCGCCAAAATCAACCACATTCCGAACAGTACCGGTGAGTTCCATGCCCGGCTGCAAATCTTCAATGCTCAGTATATCCGTACGAAATATTGGTGTTGGAAGATCCTCCCTGGGGTCCCGGCCCGGGCGGGCCAGACAGTCTACAATATCCTTAAGGGTTGGAACGCCGGCATCAAGCTGTGCCGCGATCTCCTCAACATCGACCCTAGCAATTCTCGATCTGGTAATGGAGCCGCCTATTTCATTCACCCCGGCACCAATCAGGTCGAGGAAACGGTAGGTCAGGTCGTATGACTCCGGGTGTATTGGTGTAGCGTCCAGCAGGTTTTCCCCGTTATTTATACGTAAAAAACCCACACATTGCTCAAGTGTCTTGGGGCCCAGTCTGGGCACTTTGGCTAACTCCTTACGGCGCTTAAAACCACCAATCTCATCACGGTAACGCACGATATTTTCGGCAACAGTAGCTTTGATCCC
Organism: Desulfotomaculaceae bacterium; assembly: GCA_028702695.1. Lineage (GTDB taxonomy): Bacteria > Bacillota > Desulfotomaculia > Desulfotomaculales > Pelotomaculaceae > Pelotomaculum_C. The sequence goes on along the minus strand of JAQVOH010000044.1, from coordinate 9,919 downwards.
AGCCACATAACCTAAAAGCTCGGCTGAAGCTGTATTAAGATCAACACCCACATAGTTAACGACTGATTCAACAACCTCCGACAGTTTTTGATCAAGGTGTTTTGGTGGCAGGTCGTGCTGGTACTGGCCTACACCAACTGCCCTGGGCTCTATTTTTACTAACTCGGACAAGGGGTCCTGGATGCGGCGGGCAATGGATACGGCGCCTCGTTCCGACACGTCCAGGCCGGGAAATTCTTTTTTGGCCAGTTTAGATGCTGAATATACGCTGGCGCCAGCCTCGCTGACAATGGTATAAGACAGGTCCGGCCTGTTATAAGACTTGATAAAGTCTGCGACAAACATCTCCGTATCCCTGGAGGCGGTACCATTGCCGATAACGATGGCAGTAACTCCATACTTTTTTATCAGACCGGCCAGGACTTCTTCGGACTCTTTAATTTTTTTCCAGGGGGGAGTGGGGTATATGACGCCGGCCTCCAAAAATTTCCCCATTTTATCTATTACTGACCATTTGCAACCAGTACGGTAGGCCGGGTCTAAGCCTAAGACCACCTTGCCGCGGACCGGCGGCTGGAGCAGCAAGCTGCGCAGGTTCTTAGAGAACACCTTGATTGCCTGGGCCTCTGCTATCACAGTTAATTCATTGCGGATATCGCGCTCAACGGAAGGAGAGATAAGTCTCTTGTATGAGTCTTTAATGGCCCTTTCCACATAATCTGTGGTTATGGCTCCTTCTTTCAAAAACTTCCTCCCAATCCATTTAAGAATAGAACTTTCATCAACATCAATAGAAACACTCAGTACTTCTTCTTTCTCTCCCCTGTTAATGGCCAGCACCCGGTGCGGTACGATCCTGTGCACAGGTTCTTTATAATCGTAATAATTACGGTAAGTTTTGTCTTCTTCCGTATGGCGCCCGCTGGTGACAAGGAGCCCTGTCCGCCGGGTATGTTCACGCACCCAGCCACGTACGTCAGCGTCCTCGGCAACCTGCTCGGCAACAATATCCATGGCTCCCTGCAGGGCCTCATCAACTGTCGGAACTGCTTCAGATATATAGGCCAAAGACTCTTCTTCCAAACATCCAGACCTGGGGAAGGACAAAAGGTAATTAGCTAAAGGTTCGAGTCCATGCTCTCTGGCAACGCTGGCTCTGGTCTTGCGCTTGGGTTTGTAGGGCAGGTACAAGTCTTCCAGTTTCGAGAGCTTGGCGCAGTTCATGATTTTAGCCTGCAGCTCGCCAGTGAGTTTCCCCTGTTCATCAATCAGGCGGATTATCTCTGCTTTTCGCTGTTCCAGACTGGTGTAGTGCTTGTACAACTCATCAATACTACGGATCTGCACTTCGTCCAGTTCACCTGTCTGCTCCTTACGGTAACGGGCTATAAAAGGGATGGTGTTGTCAACTAAAAGCTTGACTGTATGCTCCACTTTATGCCGCGGAATACCGGTTTCTTTTGCTACGATATCTATAATATCAACCTTGTTCATGTTCACACTCAAAAATGCATCCCCCTTCAAGCTTTACTCCAATGCCAGATGCTGCAACCGGGACCTTTATCACACTGATATGGTATACCACCAAGAATAGCTATGATGGTTTAATCTATAAATATATTGTCTTCACGTTCATGGAACACGGAGGCTAATTACCATACTAACTTATCCGGTCAATTACCAGACGATAAAACTCCTGCCAGTCGCCCGAGTGGTGGCTGAGATCAGGCTGTTCCGGCTGAGCGGTGCTAGCGGAGGTGTTTTTAGACGTGGCGCTGGTATTTTTCACGGCCTGGGGCTTTTTCTTTTTTTTCTCTTTCTTTTTGCTTCCCACTTTCAAACCTCCTTGTGACTGGCTCCTCGTTTAATTAGGCGCCACCCATTCCTTGCGAAGGGAGAAAAGCTCCCGCAATTCACTGGTGGGGATTTCTGTGACCCAGGTTTCACTGGCGCCAATGATTTGTTCATTCAAGCTTGACTTGCGCTCCAGCACTTCGTCGATACGTTCCTCCATCGTGCCCAGACTGATGAATTTATGAACCATGACGTGACGGTTCTGGCCGATCCGGTGCGAGCGGTCGGTAGCCTGATTCTCTACGGCAGGGTTCCACCAGCGGTCAAAATGAAAGACATGGTTGGCAGCAGTGAGGTTTAAACCAAGGCCACCTGCTTTAAGGGAAAGTATGAAAACATTGCAATTGTTTGCTCCCTCCTGAAAACGAGCGACCATTTCGTCACGGTCTTTTCTAGGGGTACCGCCATACAGGTAATACGACTCTTCTCCCAGCTCTTTTAAGATAACTTCCTGGAGTAGTTGCCCCATCCTGATAAACTGGGTAAAAATGAGACAACGGTCTCCTTGCTGACGCAACTCAGCGATCATTTCCAGGAGGCGCTCGACTTTTTTGGAGCCTGCGCTGATGTTTTCAAGCTGGTCTTCTTTTAGAAAAAGTGCCGGGTGGTCACAGATCTGTTTCAGCTTCATCAGCGTGGACAAGATCAGCCCACGCCTGGCCATACCGTCTGAGTTTTCCAGCTTATTAAACAGGTCTTCCAATACGCTTTCGTAGAGAGACGCCTGTTCCACGGTCAGAGGAATGTATTCTTTTTGTTCCTGCTTTTCAGGCAGGTCCAGCTCGATAGCCGGGTCATTTTTAACCCTTCTTAGCAGGAACGGGCGTATAAGTTTCTGCACCCGGGCGATATCTGCCGCGTCACCCTTTTTCTCAATAGCTTGAATAAAGCTGCGGCTAAACTCCTTACTGCTACCAAGGTAACCCGGGTTGATAAAGTCAAAAAGCGACCACAACTCAGTCAGCCGGTTTTCCATCGGCGTGCCGGTCATGGCGATACGATGGCGGCCTTTGAATTTGCGTACTGCGGCGGCCTGTTTGGTATAGGTATTTTTAACGTTCTGGGCTTCGTCAAGGCAGATGCAGTCCCATTCCACCGTGGACAATTCTTCTTCATCTATATGCGCCAGATTATAAGAAGTAATCACCAGGTCGGCGCCTTGCATGAATGGGAGAAAATCAGCACCCTTCGCCCGCTGCGGACCATAGTGAAGCTGTGCCTTTAGCCCCGGGGCAAAACGGGCTAACTCCTTCTGCCAGTTGCCCAAAACTGAAGTCGGACAAATCAGCAGTGAAGGGAGCGCCTGGTTTTCGCTTTCTTTGACTTTTAACAAATAGGCGATCCATTGTATTGTTTTCCCAAGACCCATATCATCAGCCAGGCAAGCGCCCAGGCCGAAGCGACGCAAAAACAACAGCCAGGAGGTGCCTGCCAGCTGGTATTTTCTAAGAGAGCCCTGGAAAGAAGTTACGGTATCAAGAATGGGAATCTGGTCCAGGTTGTTTAGTTGTTCCACCATCTGAGCCAGCTGTCCGGAAAGCTCCACCTCTACATGCAGCGCTTCAGCCGGGTCGTTGTCCTGATCCAATGAAGGCCCGTCAACCGGAGTAAGCAGGCGCATGTGTAGGATTTCACCCAGTGAAATGCCTTCTTTTTTACGAAGGTATTGCTGGATCTTCTTCATGAAAGACGGGTCGAGCTGAATCCACTTGCCCTGGATCTGCACCAGGCGCCGTTTTTTTTCAACAAGTTTCCCAAACTCTTCTTCCGACAGTTCCAAACCGCCAACAGCCAGATTCCAATCAAATTGCACAATCTGGCTGATGCCCAGACTGCTTTCTTTCGGTGAACCCACCGAGGAGCGGGTCCTGATTTTTAGCGCCGGCACGAGTTTTTGTACTTCCTTCCACCATTTGGGCAGAAAAATGGTGTGACCGGCCTGCGCTAGCTGGATACTGCCTGTATGGAGAAACTCCCAGGCCTCAACCTCATTAAGCTCCTGGCGGAATATGGACGCACCCTCAGGTTCTTCCCCGCTGCTATTCTCCAGCCACGGCAGGATGTTGATCCATTTGCGAATATCGCGTTCGACGCGATCACCAAATATTTGCCAATCCGGCGGCATTGCACCTGGCTCCCAGGCAGCCAGGCTGCCGCGGTCCTCTTTGTCCTGTAAAATAATATTAAGCAGCCACCCTGTGCTTTCTCCTTCCGGTTCCGCAAGTTCCAGGCAGGTGCGAAAAGGCGTGTGGTCCTGTTTCCAGCCGGCTGCTTCCAACCAAGTTTCTTCATCACCGGTTAAAGGCGGCGTGCGGTCCTGGACAGGAGTAAGCACAGGGTAGGAAGACAGAATTTTTTCCCAGGCCCGGCTGATTTCCGGCTTTTGTTCGATCAGCTCATTGATAATCAGGTCAGCCCATTCATCAATGAAAGGGACTTTGGACGGCATGTCGTCGAAACCGGAGGCGCGCTCCCAATCCATGCGCCACCCCCGCCGGCCTTCCCGCCACTTGTCGAAATCCGGTTTCCAGTAGCCGCCGGCCAGGGCTTTTCTGAACTGTGGCGCTGTTTCCATCAGCTCCTTAATCTCATCGCTCCACTGCCAGTCCAGCTCTCCGGACCAGGTCTGCGTGGAAAAAAAGTCCAGAGAGGCCAGGGGAGAAAGGTAAAGTACCTCCGTGCCCTGGTGGTAGCCGGTGTCGATAAAGGTTCCGTAATACGTAGCTTTATGCTTGGTAAAAAGCAAATACTTTAATTCATGAAAAACTGTTGTATGGTCGCCGGCCGCGGCCCAGATCATGAAACCTTTGCCGGGCAGCCACTCCGAAAAAACACTGATACAGTTGTCCGTCATTAAGAAATCAGCTTTCCTTTCCGCAACTCTTCCTGCAGCGCCCTCATTCGCGGGTACCGTGCAGCCAGGCTGTAAATAAACGTATTCCATTCCTTGATGGCTTTATTCTTGTTATAGAGCGCGCGCAATTTTTTAAGCAGTCGGACTGCCGCCTGGTATGATTTCCTGGTTTTCCCCTCAATAAGCATCGCCGACCACTGGTGGTAAAGGGGTATCAGAACAGCAGGTTCCTTTGATTCGATGAGTCGTAAAACATCTTTATCTATATTATCCCAGGTGTATCCCCGGTAAGTCATATTTAATTCAACCCATTCCCTGAACAGGTCCTCCTCCAGAAGGTAATCGGCATAGCAATCCAGGCTGCGGGGCAACCAGGAGCGAATAAGCTTGATGAATTCTTGACCATGCTTACTATTTTCAACGGCCTGGAGGCAGTATTCGCAGATAGCCTCAAAAACTACAGCATTTGCTCCCTTGATATCAACAGCCAGCCAGCTGACCCAAACCAGGAGCTTGTCCCATTCTCTCGCCCCGGCAAAATACTCCAGGTAAAAGACCATGTCATCTATGCGCTTCTCTTTAAGTTTCTGCAAAACAGACAGGGCGTCATCTTCCCTGTTGGCCGCCAATCTCAGACTAGCCAGTCCCAGTACTGCGTAATAATAATTCTGCTGGTTTGGTTTAAGTTTCAACAATAATTCTTCCAGGTAAAGGGTCTCTTTTTTCAAACAGGCATCAAATAAAGTGACACACATCAGGCGGTAAATCATTAACCAGTCGAAAAGGGGTGTCTTCACTTGAAAGAGTCGTTCACGAATAACTTCTATAGCTTTTTGAAGAAACATCTGAAATAGAGGTTGATATTTTTCCTTCTGCTTGCTGGACAGAATGGCGGCCAAGGACTCCATGAAATCATGCCATATTTCTTCTAATTGATACTTGTCAATGTATGAAGGTTTAACATCTTTTATTTGATTTTCCAGCATGTCCATAAAAAATAGATCGCTGTGAAAGCGGTATAAGACCCTGTTTAAGGAAGGCCAGCTTTGGCTATAAACGCTGACCACGTCAATAAATTCATCATACAATCTGGCACTAAAATACAACTCACTGGCAAAAAAATCAGAATATGATTGAGACGGCCTTTTTCTGGACTCCCTGAGCCTACTGTAAACATTCTTAAAATAATCGTACCAAAGCTCTACAGGCCCTTCCATGTCGGGGGCACCCTGGAGGGTTGGAGGCTTCAGGTGGAGAGGAGGATTTTGCAGGTGGTCTTTCTTGCTTTTGGTAAGATTTGCTTTGGGTAAAAGCTCATTTTCCATGAGCCAGGGGTCGTGATAATGAATAAACACGGCGGCAATATGTTCACAAAGCTGCTTTTTTGCGCAAGTGCAAGTGCTATGGGAGAAATCTTCAATGTGGATGATCACAGTATACATTTTACCGTCATCAACCATAGAGTAAATCCTTGGCCCAAATATTTTGACCCATTTGACCCGGTTACGATCGTAGAGGGCTTTCCCCTTTCCATATGACTCCGGAGCCATACAGCGGGTTGCCTCCGCCGCCATGATTAATATTTTATCGTTAGAAATCTGGTCATTATACATAACTAAAGACACCCTTACCATTTGTGTATATAAATACTTATCAAATAAGTTTACCATAAATCGAGAAATCAAGGAAATGCCGTGTACAAATATGTAAGTGCAACCTCTAATTTTTTTTATCTCATGGGTAAAGGCGTTCGGAATTCCGAACGCCTTTTTTGCACGCTGTTGACAGAGACTATCCTTTAGTTATTTGGCTAATTATTATAGGTCCGACTAATGATTAGGGGGTTACCTGTGTTTGCTCCATATTCTTGACGTTGTTGTCAATGACAGGGGCTTTAAATGGTTCACCCAGACCACCGATGGTAAACTCACCGTTGATGTCGAATTTCATACTCATTTCCTGCGCGGCTTGCTCCCCGCTTTGGGTCGTGTCAGGTTCCGGGTTTTCCATGGTCAGGTCCATCTTGGCATTGAATTTGATGATGTCGCTAATCAACGTTTCCTTGTTGATTAGTATTTTATAGAAGTAATCGAGTTGGGCGTTTTCCATTATCTTTTGCATCTGCTGCTGCATATCAGCAGGATTTTCCTGTGCCTCCCCGCTGGACGTAGCCTGCATGGCAGACTGGAACATTTCCTGGAAATTCTCCATGAACTTATCAATATCCAGAGAAGCATTCACCACATAGTAATCCTGGCCGTTCACTGTTGTGTCGTTGCCGTAGTTCACCAGGATGCCCATTTCCTTCATCTGCGAGATAGCTTTAAGCGGATCGGACTGAATATCCTGCTGCTCTTTCCAAAATTCGGGGGAGAAAGGTAGATCCATGGCTAGCCAGTCCTGATCGGGCATTTTCATGAACATCTTTTCTCCATCCATGTACATTTCTATGACCATCTCAGGTATTTGGCCAGCTTCGTTAGCATTAACCTTTTGTATCATATAGAGTTGAATAGGATCGTTCTGAATCTGGCCGGTTAAAGTCGTGGCTAGATTTTGGGGGGCGTCTTCCACTAGCTTCCCGTCTACCATCATTTCCATATCCATGTCGTAGGTACCGTCCATGGAATAGGTGTTATAAGCCTGGGATGCAGCAGTGGACTTTGCCAGTAGATCAAACGGGGTCATGCCGTCCCTGGTCTCATCTCTGACCAGTGATACCAACCACTTCTCGGTGTCCCAGCCTACTTCAAAACCAAAAGCGCTACTAACCGCACGTAGCGGAACATAAACAACATCGTCAGTTTTGAGCGGCGCACGAGGTAGTTCTACCGCTTGGTCTCCCAACATGGCTTCATTTTTGCCGTTGGTCAGAGAGAGGATATTACCATTTTCAGTAATCGTGAAGTCGTTTCCAGCTTCACTGAAATCGGCGCCGGACAAGCGGGCATAAGTGTCGGCAGAAATCATTGTTACATCGTTATCCAAATAAAGGATGGGTGAGGGTACCATGTCTCCGTTTACCTGCAGTTGAACCTCCCCAGCGGCAAAAGCAGGGGAAACCAGGACTACAGTCATTAGCGCCAGCATAACCACAAAAAACAAGCTTTTTCTCAAGGTATCATCTCCTAATTTATTTTTTAAGATTTTTAGCCCTATAAATAATAACACATCCGAGGTCTACAATGTGACAGTACAGAGCTCATTGACATAGCTATAATATACTGCTTAAAAAGCATTTGGTAAATTAAAATTATGATCATTCATTCCTTAATATTCGCTTTTGTATTCCTCATGTTTGCAAACTTTAATACTTTGTACTCCCGCTCTCATTACCATTTTTCTAAGAAAGGAGTTGTACATGTGCATCGGGAGCAACCAAGCCGCCACAGCATTTTATAATCGAATCTTCCCTGCGTTCCATATCTAAATTTCTTTTATCTAGCAACAACACCCTATATTGGTGGCCAATCAACCTTGCCAGTGTGGCGCCTGCCGGCCCCGCACCAATTATAGCTATATCATACATGTTCTTCTCCCGCTGTTAAATTAAAAATTTAGAACTGATTATCCTTTCTTTATTACATCCTATCTTGGTCATAATTATATATCATTTTCATAGCCCCTGTTCTTGTCAACTCATACACCCACTATTTTTCAAGGCTGCCCATAAGAAAAAACAGGCAATTCTTCTTGCCTGTTTAGATAAATCTCATGTGGAGCATGCTCACCTATTCTATGCTTCCTCACCGGTTTTTTTCATATTCGACAGTATCGTTGGGACTAGTTCGGCCAGCTTTTCCATCGTGCCCTTCTGTGCAAGAGAATAAATCTTTACATCATCGCCCTGCATAATAATAAGAGCTGTCGGCGCGAGCTTGGCGCCGGCCCCTCCGCCGCTACCCTTACCGGCGCCACGGCTTGGTTCACTGCCCTCTCCGTCACCCAGTCCGAAGCCAAAGCTGGCCGTGAGGATGGGGATGATGGTGGTGTTTCCATGAATGATTGGCTCACCTATGATGGTCTTGGTTGAAACCATGTTGTTAAGGCTGGAAAGAATAGCTTCAACATTCTCCTTAAACATGCTGCACTTCCTCCTTTTTAAACTTCATTTTGGTTTTAATGGCGGAATACCAAATTCTTCTGACCGGCTTTTGCCAGAGTAGGGATAAACATATGCCCAGCAGTTCCGCAGGGATAACCCTGCTATGCAAGACACCTTTTAAATCTAAAACAGCTTCTGAAAAATCAGGCTGCACATTGAGCTTGATCTTGTCCCCGTTGATCATAGCCAGCAGTCCGGCTGACAAACCGGTAAGCGCGGGATCGTCGGCGCCGTATCTGCCTGATAGTTTAATATCCAACCTGAAAGCCCTGACCAGCCGGCGTAAAAAAGCTATACCAACCTTAAACAGTTCCACGTCACTCAATAATCCTATTGTTTCACGTAAGCCAAAATCATTCTTCTTTTTGGCCGGTTTTTGTTTTCCAGTTCGCGGTAAGCTTTTTTCCTTCTTCCCTCCCCGCCATAATGTCAGCCCGCCTATGCTCAGTGCAGCATTAAAAGAACCTTCCCGCACTGCGAAGCCTAAAGTTGCCAGTCCGCCGGCCCATTTAAGCCTGGCCTCAATATATTTTACGTTCCCCCACTCACCCCGGCCTGTAAAGTCAAAGGGCATGCTCAGCAGAAGGACTAACAGGACTGCAGCTATTATCAGAATAACCAGGATCGGTGTCAACGCTGCTCCCCCTTAGCCAGCCTTCTTTTTTCGAATATATTTTTTGCTCTTCAAGGCACTAATAAACGCTTCTTCTACAGCCATTTCTTTTTTTTAAAATAAATACCCATTAACACTACGATAATAATCATGATCAACCAGACTGCGGGGTAACCCCATCGCCACTCCAACTCCGGCATGTATTTGAAATTCATGCCATATATCCCTACTATGAAAGTAAGGGGAATAAATATAGTTGCGATGATCGTTAAGACTTTCATAACTTCGCTGATTCTATTATTGATACCCGAAAGGTAGATGTCAAACATCCCGGTTATCATATCGCGGTACGTATCTATAGTGTCCATAACATGAATCGTATGCTCGTAAACATCCCTGATATAAATGCCATAAGAAAGGAAAATAACCACTAAAAACAACTTGCAACCTATCTCCAGAAGTGATACATTTCACCTATGAAACCATGTCATAT
>JAQVOH010000140.1 GCA_028702695.1 Desulfotomaculaceae bacterium | reverse complement strand
AGCCTTCAGCTTTCCCTTTGATGCCAAACATTCTGGGCACGCTGGGACCAGTAATATCAGCATCCAAAATCCCCACCTCAAAGCCTTTTCTTCTAAAACCACAGGCAAGCAGGGAAGCCACTGATGACTTCCCAACGCCTCCTTTACCGCTCATAACGGCAATTACGTTTTTAACCGAGCTGAATTCATTAATGCCCAGTTTTTCTATACCGGCTACCTTCTTATCCGTCCCACCGCTACAGCCGAAATCTTTTTCAGAATCGCAATTGCATTTATTATCATTTCCCATGATGGGTTGGGTCCCTCCTAATGATCGCACAGATTGGCGCCAGTATTCAAAGTACCATTAAAGTATTCCTTGATGATATCTACCGGGTCATTTTCTGCGCCGGCTCCGGTGACCACTTTTATTCCATTCTGGGTAAATAGTTCCTGTGCTCTCATACCCATACCACCAGCGATAACAAGGTTAACTCCTTTTTCCTTTAAAAGCCTGGGAAGAAGTCCGGGCTCGTGCGGTGGCGCAATCAAGGTATCTTTCTTAAGTACTTCCCTGGTATTTTCATCAAAGTCAAAAAAATAAAACTGCTGACAGTGTCCAAAATGCGCACATAAACGGTCTCCTGCTATCGGCATGGCAACTTTCATTTAACGACACTCCTCATTGTTTATTATTTTCATGATATTATCCCACGTTGCCCTGATATCCTGAGCAGCAGGTGAGTTGGCGATGGCCACCACTACCGGTAGCTTTTTTACCTGAGCAAAGGTAACTGACCGGTCATAGCGAATCCTGCCTGCTAACCGAACACCATTGGCCATGGCCTTCTTTTCAATATTAATACTGGTTTCAAGATTAAGGTCAAACTTGTTAATGCACAGGTAAGCAGGTATCTTGAAATGTCGTACCAACTCTACGACTCGCTCCAGGTCGTGCTGTCCGGACACGGTTGGCTCAGTAACAACCAGCACGGCGTCGGCGCCTGTAACCGAGGCGATAACCGGACAACCGATACCAGGTGGTCCGTCTACAAGGATATAGTCCAACTTTTCCTTTTCGGCAATTATTTTAGCCTGACTGCGTACCAGACTCACCATTTTCCCCGAATTTTCCTCGGCAATCCCAAGCTTGGCATGGACCATAGGCCCATAGCGGGTATCAGAAATAAACCACCGTCCGTTTACAGACGACTTAAAATCAATCGCGTTTTCAGGGCAAAAATAACTGCATACCCCGCAACCTTCACAAGCTGTAGCTTCTATGGTGTATACCGGCTGCCTGCTCTCATCCTTGCTAACTGCCCCGAAACGACACAGTTGAAAACATTTTCCACAGGAGATACACTTCTCTGTTTGGATGGAGGCAGTCTTGCCTCCGCTAAATTCAGCAGAGTGCTTGATCTCTGGTTCAAGAACCAGGTGCAGATCTGCTGCATCTACATCGCAATCCGCCAGAACTGGTCTCTCGGCCAGTGCCGCAAGGGAAGCCACCAGGCTTGTCTTACCGGTTCCACCCTTACCGCTGATGACTACAATCTCTTTCAACCTATCGCCTCCCTCTCCACAGAGGTCAGAAGCTGCTGCATGATTTTCCGATAGCCTGGTACGGCATAATATGCCAATTCACCAACAGAGTAAGCTTCAGCCACCCTGCGTTCATCGGGAATCTCAGCCAAAATCTGCACACCTCTTTCTCTGCAGAAATCATGGGCTAGGTGGTTGTATTCCGGATCTGATCTGTTTATAACAACCGCGCCGGGAATCCCGAGCTCACGCAACATGTCAAGGGCCAGGCCCAGGTCATTGAGCCCGAAGGGGGTAGGTTCTGTAACTAATAGCACATAGTCTACCCCTCTGACCGCTGCAATGACTGGACAGGAAGTTCCGGGAGGCACGTCAACTATGGTCAGATTACCATGTAGCCCTGCCTTGCGAACAGCCTTAATCAGTGGTGGGCTCATTGCCTCCCCGATATTGAGCCTGCCGTGTATAAAGGAAACCCCGCCGGCGTCCCCCTCTTCAATAACACCTATAGGACGCTCTTTTTCAGTTATAGCACCGGCCGGGCAGACCAGCGAACACCCCCCACAACCGTGACACATATTGTCAAAAGTCAGGACTGTTTTGCTGATTTTTACGATGGCGCTGTACTGGCAGATTTCCCCGCAAGCGCCGCATTTCGTGCATTTTTCTTCGTTCACTACCGGAACGGGGATGCCGACAGGATAGATATGACTTATCCGGGGTTTTAAAAAGAGGTGTCCGTTTGGCTCTTCTACATCGCAATCCAGGTATGCTGCATTATGGCCTGCTTCTATCGCCGCACAGGCAAGGTTCGCGGAAACTGTGGTCTTGCCCGTCCCGCCTTTGCCGCTAGCAACCGCGATGGTTAGATTTAGCGCCATGGTTTTACCTCCCTACAACATGTAGTCCCGCTCATGCTTGTTTTTCTAGTTCCTGAAGCTGCTTTTGGGCTTGCTCTAGAGCTTTTTCCAGATAACCGACCTGCTCCCTGAGGTCATCCAGACTAACTTCACTTTTTACCGTTGGAGCGTATACCGCTCCGGCAAGGGTTCTACCTGGAGTCCACCTGGCGCAACGGGGAAGTTCTGTGGCATAGTAACAATTTCTCCAGCCTCGCCTGCGGCCGTCCATACCTGGCCTTCGTCCCAGTTTTCTGTCTTGATTGAGGTAGGCCATGCAATAGCCTTGCCCCCATCCAGTCATCGGTCCGGCGCTTTGCGGACCCGCTCCGTTAAATCCTGGCATAGCTTTTTGCCACCACCTTTTAGCTTTCCACTGTGTATCTGTGAAATCAACTCTGACGGCGCCCCTGGCCTTTTCCTTGGCCTTGGCCTTGGCCTTTTCCTTGACCTTGACCTTGACCTTGACCTTGACCTTGGCCTTGACCTTGACCTTGACCTTGACCTTGACCTTGACCTGTTCCACATGGACCCCTGCGCCTGCCGCCGGCCGGTCCCTTGCCGTCCGGTCCGGTTCCATCTCCTCTGGGCACATTGGCACCCCCTTTCCATTTACTAATGCAAATAGCCTGAACCCCTATACCCAGTGGCTATCTACATTTGCATCTGACGCCTCACTCAATGTACCGTTATGAAATTGTTCCAACACTTCTGCAACTGTGCCCTCAGTTCCGTAATAAACCTTAATACCAGCGGCCATCAGTGTCCGGAAAGCTTTCGGTCCGCAGTTTCCGGTTATAAGAGCGCTCACCTCCTGGCGACTGACCTGCTCCGCGGCCTGGATACCGGCGCCTTGTTTTGCATTGAGGTTTTGCTCGTTACTTACAGCGTTGTAATCACCTGTATTTGTATCAATCACCACAAACCAACCCGCACGTCCAAACCGCGTGTCAACCTTGCTTTCCAGGGTTTTTCCCTGGGATGTAATGGCAACTTTCAATATTTTCACCCTTTCTGTTTTTTCCCTTGATTATTATTATTTATCCATATTATTATGAACATTGTTTCATTAATTATACCAATAGTAATGAACATATGTCAATAACACTTACATGAATCTTTTTGAGGGGCCGTCTTTTTTGATGTGTGGTGACTTAGTAGGGGCACTTGGAAACCGTTGCATTATGAAGGAAAAAAGGGGCGCTAGACACAGAAGTCATTACGCCCCCTAAACTCCTTCAGGCGATAGGGTCGGCAGATTGGAGGTGCTTTTTGGCTACATTGATAATACAGCATGTTTATACATTTAAAAATTGCTCGCTATCTTCTTCATTACTTCATTCTCTATAGGGCTATTTTCCAACGATTTTTTGAGTGATAGACCTGGACTGATCGCTCCAACCGGGCAGACATCCGCGCATCTCCCGCAATCGTTACATAGATCTGTAATGATGAATTGTGTCTCAGCTTCGATGATTGCCCCAACATGGCAAACATAACCTATGCCGCATTGATTTTTACATGAATATCCTTCACAATCAGGGTTGGTTGGACAACCAGAGGAGCAGGTCCTACATTTAATGCACTTACTGCTAATAACATACACAACCAATTACCTCCCACTTAATTTTTTTTGCGAAACTATTAAGTAAAATACTATAGTCCATAGTAGTAGGTTTAAAAAAAATCTCCCTTCGTTCTATTGATCAATTTTCTTAAATATTTTTCAATTTATTGTATGCATATGTTCATAATGATTATACTTACTATGGTGGACATATGTCAATAATAATTAATACGGAAATCTGGAACCAGATTATCTTTTAAAAAAACCAGCTGTTCATTATTCCTCAAGATGTTCCACCCCAAACACAAATGAAGGGATTGGAATTATTTCGCCGGGATATTACTTTGAAAAGGTGAAAGAATCATTAAAGCAATACTTTACCAGCATCAACACCTATACCAAACCTGTGGGTTAGAGTTAGCACAAAAGCACCTCGTGCCACATTGCAAGTGGGACGAGGTGCTTCTATTCGTAAGGTAAAAAATCCTCCCTGATTGTCTATCTCCATGGACTGGGCTTCATGGCTTTGCATACTGCCGCCGCTATAGCACAAGTCCCCACATTTTCAGTAGCCAATTCGTGGAACACCTTTAGGGGCCAAATATTAAGGTGACTTTGTAATTATACTGGTTTAAAACACCACGATATTTTAAATAATAGGATCTCTCGCTTCCGGCGAAGCGTAAACTTTCAAACCTGCTTCTACCAGATCGTGTAAACTATCCGCTTTACCGTTGGTTTCCACTATAAGCTTCTGGGGTGGTGTTGTTTCCAGGCTATTGATTATAAATTTGGTATTTAGCATCTTCATCATTACAGGAGATTCTCCGGAAGATTTTTTATACTCTGCAGAGAGCCTTTCCGCTAAGGGTGATTTTACATTGAGGATCATTTCATAAGCCATGAGGTTTTGGGGTTGAAAGTGAGTGCTGTTAAACATCTTGGGTAGGAAACTGTCGATCTCCAGGTATTGCAATTCTTCATTGGTTAGAGTAATCATAGCTATTCTCCTTTTCAATAACACATCATCACTCATTATATATCTTCCATGCCTGGATCGTCAACGAAGCAAGAGCATTTGAAGGTGTCAACTCTCGGTGAGTGTCCGTGCTCTGTAGTGTACCGTTTAATAGCCTCATCAAGTAGGCTTGATTGGACAGACTGTTATAATCCAAGTGAGGGCCTACGCCCAGCACAGCGCGGGTATGCGGTGGTCAACGTCTACACTGACGAGGCCCGCCGCTCCGCAACTACCACCGTACCAGGCTACTTGCAATACTTCTGCATAGCCTGGTTAAATAAAAGGATATGGTGATACTCATCCTGGATGATTCTTTCCAAAAGCTCCTTAATAAATGGGTCACCAATCCTCTGTTGATGATCGCGGTAGGCTGCAATGGCAGTCCATTCAGCAGCAATGTCATTTGACAACTTGTCACAGACGTTGTAGCCATAGTAGACATAAGCTGCATTCCAATATATTTCCTGATTATTTCGGAATACGCGATAGCGCGGGTCTACCCCTAAATGCCTGATTGTTTCCGCCAACAATTCCATATGGTGCATCTCAACCAAAGAAACGCACTCCATCAGTTCAGCCACCTCATCGTTTATTCCTTCAAGTGTAAAATAATGGTGCAGGTATTGATTTATGGCTGTGATTTCACTTA